>CAMVGH010000004.1 GCA_947166945.1 uncultured Clostridia bacterium | reverse complement strand
AGAGTATGAGGAATATTATGCCGGTGATCCCGAGATAAACGAGGCCGAGGACGACATTGTCCCGGACAGACCGGAAAAAGACGATAAAAAAGAAAAGCCTGGAAAAACGGGATTTTTTGGCAGGCTTTTCGGAAAGAAAAACAAGTGATGAATACAATAGCGGCAATAGCAACCCCCCTTGCGGCTGGCGGTATAGCGGTGATACGGATATCCGGCGAAAACGCGGCAGAGATAGCGGAGCGGGTATTTTTCCCGGTAAACGGCAGGAAGATATCTGAGATGCGGGGATATACCGCCTGCTACGGCGAGATAAGGGACGGCGGGAAACGTATCGACGACGGGGTACTGCTGATATACCATGCTCCGCACAGCTATACCGGAGAGAATACGGCGGAAATATCCTGCCACGGCGGGACTTACGCGGCGAAGCGGGTGCTTTCGGCGTGTATCAGCGCGGGAGCTGTGCCGGCACAGGCGGGGGAATTCACGAAACGCGCCCTGCTCAACGGGAAACTCTCCTTAACGCAGGCGGAGGCGGTCGCGGATATAATCGCGGCACAGAACGAGCAGTTCCTGTCGGTCAGCAATTCCCAGCGTGAGGGCGCTCTGTACCGCAGGATAACGGGTATCTCCGAAAGGCTGCTTTCGCTGATAACACTGATACAGGCATGGATAGACTATCCGGACGAAATGGAAGATGAGTTCGACGGAAACCTCGAAACGGACAAGCTCCGCGGTATAGTCTGCGAACTTGACGAGCTGCTGGCAAGCTACGGCGAGGGTCAGATACTCCGGGACGGGCTTCCCTGCGCGATAGTCGGCAAGCCAAACGCGGGGAAATCCACACTTATGAACCTCCTCACCGGTACCGAGCGCAGCATAGTTACCGATATCGAAGGGACCACCCGCGACATCATCGAGGAAACAGTGACATTAGGCGGGCTGATGCTGCGGCTTGCGGACTGTGCCGGCATACGCGGGACGGACGATCTCGTGGAGAGTATCGGCGTTGAGCGAATGATACAGAAGATCGGTGAATCGGTGTTGATATTTGCTGTGTTCGATTCCAGCAGACCGCTTTCGGAAGAGGACGAGCGGCTTATGTCGCTGCTTGACGGCAAAAAGGTGATCTGCATCATCAACAAGACCGATCTGCCTGAAGCGGCAGACACTTCAAAGCTCGAAGACCGCTTTTCAAAGGTCATACGGATAAGCGCAAAGGATCCTGCCGCGGCTTCGGTGATAGCCGGCGCGGCAGCGGAGCTTTCCGGGATAGGAGATCTTGACCTTAATTCCGGATTTATTGCAAACGAGCGTCAGCGCAGGTGTGCGGCGGAGGCGCGGGAGTTCACGGCCCAGGCTTGTGAAGCGCTTGAACAGGGAATGACGCTCGACGCGGTCGGCATAATGTGCGAGAATGCCCTCGACCGTCTCTACGAGCTTTCCGGCGAACAAGTCGGCGAGAACGTCATAGATCAGGTGTTCAGCCGCTTCTGCGTGGGAAAGTGATGCCGGTTCAGCGCGGAAAGATCATTTCTTCGTTTATACAGCAAAACAAGACTGTCGGGTCTTACGGCCCGGCAGCCTTTTTTATATAAAAGCGGAAAAGTCGGTAAACACTCCCGGGATAATGACCGCGACTCGGGCTATTCAGGAGCGCGTGAAGCGCTACCCCCGTCGTTTTCCGCTTTTTATCATTATATGCGGTCGGTGATTTAGTGTGATGTGTCCGGAATATTTGGAAAATTTAAAAAAACACTTTAAATTTGTAAGAAAATATGCTATAATATAAAAAGGTATGACCTTTTTGATAAAAGGAGTGGGATCAAGTGACATTTTCCGAGAAACTGGACAGAGCAAAAATAGGCAGCAAAACGGCTTATGAATCCATTTGCCTTACCTGTATCGACAGTCTTTATGCTGCGGCTCTGATAGCACTTAAAAATGAGTCCGCGGCGCGCACCGCGGTGATCAATGCCGTAAATGACGGTTTTTCCGGCATTGCGCGTATCAAAGATGAAAAACATCTGAGGTCGTGGCTTGTCCATGAGCTTACAAAAAATATAGTAGATATGCTGAAAGAGTTCAAAGCCGGCGGTACAGTATATGAAGCGGCAGGGGACTTTGCGGAGACCGGGCGTCTCACCGATGTCGAGCGCATCGTGTACTCACTGGCGGCAGTGTTCGATTACGGGACCCGTGAGATATCTGTGCTGACAGGTATGCCGGAGAATGCCGTATCGGACAAGCTGTTTTCCGCGAAAGCGCATCTGGGCTCGCATTATGAGGAGATATCCGAAGCGGCGGGGAAATGCACGGCGCCGGAAAGTCTGAGGGAACGATATATGACTTTTGATGAATCCCTCGCAAGGCTTGAGGCAAGTTCCGTTTACCCGGTCACAGGACTTGACGGATTGGCGGCAGACAGTTCCGGAGACAAAAACACCTCAGGCGGGGACGACATTCCTGCCGCTGTATCGGAAACTGCGGAAGAAACGGATATTTCAGAGGATATCCCGGAAGAAGTACAGCCTTCACAGGAAGCTGCCGCCGAAGAAACCGCGAAGGAACTGCACGACGAGCGGCAGGACACTCAGGAAAATAACGAAGATAATGTTTTCATGGACGAGGATTCAGAGAGCGAGGCTGTCCCGGACGAGGAGTCCGCGGTCGATGATTTTCCCGAGGACGGCAGGGAGGAGGACTCTCCGCTTCCGCTGAATGCCGAGACCTTTATCGCCGTTGTTTCGGCGGAAAAGATGAAGGGAAGCGAATTCCTCCGCCTGATAGGCAACACCCGCATAAGCAACAGCGTTTACCGTGAGATAGAACAGAACCCGGGACTTACAAAGAAGCGGCTTATCCGGCTGCTTGAAGAGTCCCCGCTCACGGAAACGGACTATTATAAGCTGCTTACCGCGGTCAAGCACCGTCGTGAAGTGCTTGCCGCAAAAGAGGAGCTACAGGCGGTGCATGAGCGCGCCGGACTTTTCAGCGGCGCTCCCAAGGACAGACCGAGCCGCCGCCGCAGACGCGAGGAACCCAAGACCGAGCTTCAGATGGCGATAGAAATGGATCTGCCGAAGAAAAAGTCGGCGCCGCTCACTATCAATGAGGAGAATAGGTATGAGGAGTGGGAACGCCGTATTCCGCCGGCACCGGAAAGGCATCACCGTTCAGCCGCGAAAAAGCCGAATGACGATCTCGGCTCCTTTATAGCAGATCACAAAGACAATAAGGCAGAAGAAGACCGCGAGCCGTTCCACCCGGCTGAAATGAGCGGTATATTCAACAGCATACGCGAACTCGAAGCCGTGGATCCAATTGCCGTGATCTACGCGGAAGAGGACGGCGCACCGGCAAAACCGGGCAGAATTCCGGAGCAGGATAAACGGGACAGGAACACAGATGAAATTCCCGATAGTGAGCAGGGAAATGTATCTGCCGACAGGACACCGGAGGGCAGCACAGCTTCACCGGAGCCTGCGGATATATCCGACACAAGACCGCTCAATGTACCGTTCCCGAAGCTGCCCGCGTCCGATAAGGAACAGGCTCCCGCAGCCGAAGAGCGGCCGTCCGCAAACAGTATCACTTACGGAACGGAGCAGCATCACAGCGATCATGTTCCCACTCAGCTCTCCATGTCAGCCTTTGAAGACGAAGACCCCGTGATCGTTACCCACAAGCCTGAAAATAACCTGTCTCTTACACAGATAATAAGAGATTATTCCGGCGCTGCTCAGGGTGACATTTCTATGTCCGTAGATGAGGCAATAGGCGGAGTTGGCAGTTTTGTCGGGCAGCAAAGTGAGAAGAACGACAATGCCGCCGAGCCTGATAAGCAAAACAAGCCTGTCAGACCCGAACCGGAGAATGATGAACCGTATGACCCGTTCGCGGAGCGGCGCCATGAAGAGCCTGTCGGATCCGAACCGGAGAATGACGAGCCGTATGACCCGTTCGCGGAGCATCGGCAGGAAGAAACTGTCAGACCCGAACCGGAGGACGATGAACCGTTTTCTCCGTCAAAACCCGGCATAAAGGACGATGTTGCGGCTAAATCGGTAGATGAAAGTGTTACCGGGTTTACTGCCCCGCTGCATATAGATGTTCCGATAGACGGCATCGGTGAATTTGATGATGACGATGACGAAGATGACGAAGACGATGACGAGGGAACCGAAGCCGGAGACGAAGAACAGCCCGAAAAGGACAAGCCGACCGTTAACTTTGTGAATGATGAAGACGAAGAACCGGACGACGACACCGATAACTACGGCGACACAACGGAGATAAAGCTTCCCGGAACCCCGGCAAAGCCTGCCGGAGATACGGAACGCGTACATGATGATAAGGTACCTCTCCCGGTGTCCGTACCGTATGACGACGAGCAGGACGATGAAGACACGGGTGAGGACGAAGAAAAGGCTCCGAAGCGTGAACGCTACAAAGGTAACGAATTTTTTGTAGATGACGACGAATATGTCGAGGGCATAAATAACGGCAAGATGATATTCTGCGCGGTATGCGCGGTATTGCTGTTTGCCGGTGCGATAGTCATGAAATTTGTGCTTCCAAAGCCGGACACGGGCACATCGGTCCCGGACGTCGGAACGCCTGTGCAGACCGACAGCGCGGACAGCGGTACATCGCCAGTTCAGGCTTCCGTACCGTCGGTGTCTGTTCCTGTCGAAAGCAAGGATATTCTGGGTAAGCTTTCCTCGTACGACGACATAGCCGCTGCGGGAACGGCGGTATCGCACCCCGCGCAGACAGCGCAGTATCTCAGAGCGTCGTCGGAGCCCTATGAGAGTTTTCTTTCGCAGAAATATCTCACGACCGATTCCACGGCATATATTTATAATGAAGGTACTATACGCACAGTTTCTCTTGACCCCGCTGCCCCGGTGGATCTCGGAACGGTGTCGCTCACCGCGCGGGATAATTCTGAATTTCTCGGATTTACCGTGATCGAAGGAACGATACTTGCCGTGACACAGGGTAAGAACATCGTGTATGCGGAAATGTTCGGCGGCAGCTATACATCTTCGGAGACATACTCGGTGCCCGGAACATTTGTGGAAATGGGGATGCTCGGCGGCAAGCCGGTGATAGTCACACACGCGCCGGTGAACGGCACGGAAGCGCCTCACAGTTCCGCAGGCAGCGCCCCGGCACCTGAGGAAATCGTAAAACTGAACGGCGCGGAATATTCGAGCTTCACGGCAGTTGCAGAAGTGGGCGGCGACGGTATGCTTGATATTCTTGGCGGCTGTGCGGCGTATGCCAAATTCGGAAAGGATAAATTAACTATACTCGCCGAGGATAACAATACCACGTTCGCGGTAGATGTGACTTCCGACTTCAAAGCAGAGAACGCCCGCAGATTTGTGGGTGCGGCATTCTCCGCGGACTGTCTGAACGGTGACAGCTTTATCGGCTCCAACGAGATCAAGACAGATGTTTCCGGCACAAGGCAGTATTCCGGTGTGGCGGCGGTAAAGGGCGACAGCGCTGTCGGTACAGGTTTCGAGGGCGAAAGACCCTATGCCGTGGCATGGCAGGACGAAAACACCGCCTGTGTGCTTGCTTCCCGCAGCGACGGTTCCACGGTGCTGTACGGCTTCGATATGTCTGGCAGCACTCCCGCGGCTGCACAGATAACAGATACCGCGATATATTCCGACAAGCTGGTCTCCGTGGGCGATGCTCTTGCGGGACTCAGGGCGAAAGCCTCAGCGGACGGTGAACGTGTGGGCTTGCAGCTGTCAAGGTACACCTATTCAGGCAAACTGAACGAGACTTCCAAAGCCGATATCGGGCTTGACGCGAACTCTCCTGCCGAGAATCTGAAATATCTCCGCAGTCCTGCCGAGGACGACCCCTCGTTCATAGCGGCAAGTGAGGACGGCAGCATCATAGCGGTGCCGACAGTATATTTTGACGGTTTCTCCGAAGTTGAACGCATCGTGACATTCTCCAACGGCACCGCGCTCACTCCCACCGGCGAGATACTGCTGTACGATGAGAAATCCTCGTATCTTTGCGCTGCGATACGGCAGGGAACCCTCTTTATCATAACCGACAGCAAGGTCATGACCGCCAACGCTTCCGACTGCTCTGATATGAAAACGATCCAGTCTGTTTCTGCTGCTCTGGCGGAATAAGACAGCGCGGTATGATACAACTATATAAATAATAAAGCCGGCTTGGTAAATCACAAGCCGGTTTTGTTCAATAATAACAAATATCAAGCGGTAATTTGTGCATAATATATAAATTTCGGATTTTTTAAAAAATTTATAAAAAATAGTGTCACCTTTTATCCATGTATCGCGTTTTATATAATAGAAGCGTAAAAATGACCCCCTACAAAAAGTCATTACGTATAAGAACAAACAACATTTCTGCGGAAAAGGAAACGGAGGAATTCAAAATGAGATTTAAAAGAGCATCGGCAGCATTGCTCGCGGCTGCACTGGCTGTACCCGCAATGAGCATCACCGCATTCGCGGAGGAGGACGCTGCAATGAAGAAGGAGCTTACTTATGTAAAGCAGAGAATAGATGTCCCCGAACAGTGCTCGGAGTTCGATTACTCCACACGCAGCGAGAATAACGGCAAGCGTTATGTCTTCACATGGAGACTTCCCGACGACACCGATTACAGTGAGCTGAAACAGGACGATATAACAAATATCCGTGTCGAGATCACCGGCAGCGTAATAAAGAATGTCAGCATCAACCGTTATGATACCGACGGCTGGAAGACCTCTTTCGCAAAGCTGACCGAAAAGCAGATACTCGCAAAAGCTGAGAAGTACATCAGTGAGATCAACCCCACCGTCATCGGCAGCACCGTGATAGATAAGGATTCGCTTTCCCTCAATCTCTACGGTGACTATGTTTATGTATCCTTCCACCGTGAAGTGAACGGTATCCCCGTGTCCGGTCAGACAGGTTCCGTGACTGTCAATAAAGATACCGGCGACCTCATGGGCTATTACTACAACTGGACAAACAGCGCGTCCTTCACCAAAGCGACCAAGGCTATAAGCGAAAGCGAAGCGGAAAAAGCCTATAAGTCCCTCTTCGGCAGTGAACTGAATTACACATTATCCTATGACTGGGAGAAGAAGGAATTTACCCCCCACCTGCTCTATACCCAGTCCTCGAACGGACAGATAAATGCCTTCACCGGTGAGCTTTCTACATTCGAGGATTATGATTCCTATGATAACGGGGAAGCCGATATGACGGAAGAAATGGCTATGGACGATGCCGCTGATATGGAAGCTCCCGCAATGGCTTCGGGCGCCAGCAAGGCGGTCACATTCTCCGATGCGGAAATAAAGAAGCTTGAGGACGAGAGCAAGCTGATAAGCGCGCAGGCGGCTGTCAAGGCTCTCTCGAAATATGATTTCCTGTTTGTTCCCGCATCGAGTGAGGTCAGCTGGGAGAACTGCAGCTACGATGAGAGAGGCGGCTATTATGTAAGAAACGTCAACTACACTGCAAAGGCAAAAGATTTCATCGACCTGTCGGACGGTTCCGAAAAGCCCGTACTCCCGCTTGAGGAAGGTTATTACGATTACGATGAAAAGGTGGTATCCGGTAATTTCCGCATCAATGCCGAGACAGGTGAACTTCTCTCATATTACTGCTACCTCAGTGACAACCGCAAGGATATCTCCGACAAGGCGGCGAAGGAAACAGCAGATAAAGCCGCAAAGACTTTGCTCGGTGATACATACGGGAAATTCGGGACAATGGAAGAAACGAACCGCAGCACCTACTATACCAAGTATGATCCCGAAACAGGCGAGGGCATAGGAAAGCCGCTAACGTCTTCCGTATCCTACAAAGCGAACCGTGAGGAATACGGCATCAAGTGCGCGAACGAATCCTATTCACTCAGCGTTTCAGGCTCCGGCTATGTAACAAGATTCAGCAAGACCTACTACGCTGATGTTGAATATCCCGATCCCGCAGACAAGATCAGCGCCGACGAAGCATACAAGGTATTCTTCAAGGACGCTGCGGAACTCGGTCTGAGATACCGTCTCGCATACCGCACAGAGGACAAGAAGGTAGTTTCCGCTCTTGTATATGCGGCAAAGAATAGTATGTATGTTGACGCTCTTACCGGCAAGGTATGCGGCTCCGACGGCTCCGAGATCGTCAGCACCGAAAACGGCGGCTACACCGATATCGAAAACAGCAAGTACAGAAAGTATGCCGAAAAGCTCGCAAAGTACGGCGTAACACTTATGGATCCCGACGGAAAACTCAACGAGAGCGAAGCAATAACAGCAGGCGATCTTGTGAACCTCATGAGTAACACAGGAATGGGCTATCTTGATCTGAACTCCACAGCATTCAAGGCAGATACAAGGCTCAACCGCCAGAACGCGGCAGTCCTCGCGGTAACTGCGACATACGGCAAGAAGGTAGCCGAACTTACTTCCGCATTCCGGGCAAAGTATACCGATGTTTCTTCCAAGAGCATCTACCTCGGATATGTGGCACTTGCGGACGCCTCCGGCTGGATCACCGGCACGGGAGACAAGTTCAGCCCCAAGGCTGCATTCACACGCGGCGAAGCGCTTGTAATGGTATATAACTACCTCGCAAACGCGTAAGCGGCAGAATATAACACGACACACCTCAAAGTAAAATATCTCTATCTCAAACGGCGAAGCCGCCCGACGCGAAAGCATCGGGCGGCTTCGTCCGCAATTATCAGCGGGTACTATCTGTCTTTGAGCATATATTCTATGGAGTCATTGAGGGCAATGACGGACGCGTTGATGATATCCTTGCTTGCCCCGACGGTAGTCCATGTATTCTCGCCGTCTGTGCTTTCGATGAGGACACGGGTAGTGGCGGCGGTACTGTCATTTGAGGAAACGACGCGCACCTTGAAATCCACGAGGTACATTCTGCGAAGTTCGGGATAGAACACCTCAAGAGCCTTGCGGAGAGCCTTATCCAATGCGTTTACAGGACCTTCGCCCTCGTCGGCGGTGATTTCCGACTTGTCTCCGACACGCACCTTGACTATGGCGTTTGCCTTTTCGATGTAGGTATTTCCGTCAAGGCTGTCCATGGACGAGATTATGCGGTAGTGGTCGATCTCAAAGTGTGGGGTGAACTTTCCGAGCTGCTTGCGGACAAGAAGCTCAAAGCTTGCCGTTGCCGCTTCAAACTGGAATCCCTCTTCCTCGAGAGACTTCATTTTGTCTATTATTATCTTTGTCTCGGAGCTGGATTTTGTGAGAGAACCCTCTACCGCCTGAAGCTGCGGGAGAACAGCCGAGCGCCCTGAGACCTCGCTCAGCGGGAATCTCCGTTTGTTGCCGACCATTGAAGGATCGGTATGCTCGAAAGTCCGCGGATTTTTTGCAACTCCGTCCGCGTGCATACCGCCCTTGTGCGCGAATGCAGAACGCCCCACATAGGGTGAAGCCGAGGGCAGCCGCATATTGGCGATCTCGCTTATATACCTTGCCAGTTTGGTGAGATTTTCAAGCTGTTTCGGATTTACAGCATTATATCCCAGTTTCAGCTGAAGGTCCGGTATCACGGTGGTGAGCGCCGCATTCCCGCAGCGTTCTCCTATACCGGTGAAAGTCCCCTGTATCTGTACCGCGCCCGCTTTTACACCCGCGACGGTATTTGCCGCCGCGCAGCCGGTATCGTTGTGGCAGTGTATTCCCACAGGTGTGGTAACCGCTTTGCAGGACGCGCGAACTATTTTCGATACCTCGTCCGGAAAGCATCCGCCGTTCGTATCACACAGCACCAGTGCCGAAGCTCCTGCTTTTTCCGCGGTTTTCAGCACCTCGACTGCGTATCCGGGGTCGTCCTTGTAACCGTCAAAGAAATGTTCCGCGTCAAAGAATACTGTTCTGCCCTTTGAGCGGAGGTACTTTATGGTACTGCTTATCATGGTGAGGTTTTCTCCGGGAGTTGTGCCGAGAATGCAGTCAACATGGAGTTTCCATGCTTTGCCGAATACTGTCACATATTTCGTGCCCGCGTCAAGCAATGCCCGTATGCTCTCATCGTCTTCGGGAGCGGTGTCCTTGCGCACAGTCGAGCCGAAAGCCACAAGTTTCGCGTTCGCGAGGTGGAGTGACTGTGCTTTCTCGAAGAATTTCGCGTCCTTCGGGTTGGAATAGGGGTTGCCGGCTTCAATATATGTCACTCCGAACCTGTCAAGACATTCCGCGATCTTTATCTTGTCGGAGACCGAAAAGCTCACGCCCTCGCCTTGCGCACCGTCACGGAGAGTGGAATCGTATATTTCAATTTTCTTCATAGCTATCACCCGATAGCAATAATACCATAAATACGGGAATTTGTCAACTTTCACATTTACAAAACGGCTTGGTTGTGCTATAATCTATAATAATTAAGGAAAAGGGGGTGCGGCCATGGGATTGTTCAGCCGCCTGTTCGGAAATGATGACGAGCCGGAAGTGCTTGATGAGGAAGAATTTCTCGAACAGCTCAGCGATGACGAGCTTTATGTGGACGATGTACCGCTCGACAGCACAGCAGTGTCCGTCCGTCTGCGCAGCCCGGAGGGAGTCGATACCGATGATTTTCTGGAAAGGCTCGGACAGCTTCCCTACGAGTTCCGTATGTATTACGACACCCGTCGGGCATTTTCACGGGCTTTGGAATCCATGCGCGAGGAGATAGGATATCTGGCGGATTATGAGGGCGGCAGAAGCGCCTGTCACTCCGAGGAATACGAATATGACGATCACAGGGTTGAAATATACTTCACCTTCTCCCGTGCCGGAAACGGTGAACCGTTTGTTTTTGAGGCGGATATAAGGATAGACGGCATCAATAATGCTTGACTTTTCGGGACATTTTATGTATAATTGATGTGTAAGCTTTTCGCCCCCCTTTTTAATGGTGACTGAATGAAAAAAATACCCGCCTGCATTGCAGCAGGCATAATAATAACAACAATGCTCGGTTCCTGCGGCGGTTCCCCGGCAGTCAGCACGTCTGCTCCCGCAGATGTTTCGTCTCCCGCCGTTCAGAAAAGTGATGCGGTATCGGAAACCGGTGCCGTGACAGTGACCGATGCTCCGGAAAAAGAACTCTCCGACCGTGAGAAGATCATACGCAAAGCCATTCTCGATACGGGCAATACCGAACGCTTCAGAAAAGTGTTCGCAAAAGCGGCGGCTGGTGAGGAGATCACGGTCGCATATATAGGCGGTTCCATAACCGAGGGCTATACCATAAAGCCGGAGGAATGCTGGGCAAAGCTCACTTATGACTGGCTCTGCGAAAAATACCCGGATACGAAGATAAACTACGTCAATGCGGGAATGAGCGGGACTCCGTCGAGTCTCGGCGTTGTTCGCGCGGAACGTGATGTGCTCGCTCCGTACGGAGATCCGGATATCATATTTGTCGAATTTGCGGTCAATGACGGGACGGACAAGCTGTGCAAGGACTCATACGAAAGCCTTGTGCGCCGTTTCCTCGCGCTGGATACCGAACCTGCCGTGGCGCTTCTGTTCATGCGCACAGATACGGGATATTCCTGTCAGGCACAGCAGAGCGCTGTCGGCGAACATTACGGGCTCCCGATGATAAGCCTGAATGACGGGCTTACATACGCCATAGATGAGGGGCTTATGAGCTGGGCGGACTACTCAAACGACGGCGCTCACCCCAATCCGGAGGGCGCAAAGCTTGTCGCGGAGATGATAGAGTATTTCTATGAATGTGTGGAGGACGGCACGGTCTTTGGAGACGGAAACGCTCCCGCCGTCACCGATATAAATGCCGTAGAACCGCTCTATGCTCCGGCATACACGAATATGCACCTGCTCGACAGCAAGACGCTCACTCCCGTATCTGTCGGCGAGTACAGTGAAAAGGAGATACTCGGCACCTTCCCCAACGGCTGGTACCGCAAGGGCGGAGACAACGAGGGCATATCCTTTGAGATGACGTTTGAGAGCCTGTTCCTGGTGTTCCACTGCAATGACAATAAGAAATTCGGCACGGCTGAAGTATTTGTGGACGGTGAACTTGCTGCGGAGGTACCCTCATATTCAAACGAGGGTTGGAGCAATCCCGTTCCGAAGTTCATCACACGGTTCGATACCGCTGGCACTCATACCGTCGAGGTGAAGATGAAAGAAGGACAGGAAGATACATATTTCGGAATACTGTGCTTCGGTGTAACAGATTAATGTACATCATACCCGGCAGGGTAATGACATAAATTTTTAAATGAAAGGACTTTATAAAAAATGGCAGACAATAAGGCAAAAGCAGCAGCAGAAAAAGGAAAGGGCTTCATGAAGGAATTCAAGGAGTTCGCGCTCAAGGGCAACGTAATGGATATGGCGGTCGGCGTTCTGATAGGCGGAGCGTTCTCCGGTATCGTTACAGCGCTGACCGGTGATTTCATCAATCCTCTTATCGCTTCGATAGGCGGCGCGGAGATCGCGGGAATGATAAAGCTCCCGTGGGTGAACTATGAGGGGCTTGACGCGGAGCAGGCAGCTGCACTGTCGCTCAACTACGGCAACTTCATCACCACAGTCATCAACTTCCTTATCATGGCTCTCATCATATTCCTGCTTATGAAGGGCATCAACAAGCTCATGTCCATCGGCAAGAAGAAGGAAGAGGAAGAGGCTGCGGCAGAACCCGCTCCCGAGCCGGAGCCTTCCAAGGAAGAACTTCTGCTCACCGAGATCAGAGACCTTCTCAAGGAACAGAACAAGAAGTGATCCTGTACATTGCATGATAAAAGCCTGTCAGTTCAGATCTGAACCGACAGGCTTTTTTTATTTCTGTGGACCGATCGCTTAATCCAGCTCAAACGCTCCGGTGTAGAGCTTATAGTATCTGCCCTTCTCGGATATGAGCTTGTCATGATTGCCGCGCTCGATGATGCGTCCCTTTTCGAGAACCATTATTACGTCGGAGTTGCGGACAGTTGACAGGCGGTGAGCTATGACAAACACTGTTCTGCCCTGCATGAGACCGTCCATACCCTTGGAGACGATCTCCTCGGTACGGGTATCTATGCTCGATGTTGCCTCGTCGAGTATCATTACGGGAGGATCGGCTATTGCGGCTCTTGCTATGGCTATGAGCTGACGCTGTCCCTGGGATAGCTGAGCGCCGTTCTCGGTGAGCATGGTGTCATATCCCTGCGGGAGACGGCGGATAAAGTCGTCCGCGTTTGCGAGACGCGCCGCGGCATAGACTTCGTCGTCCGTTGCGTCAAGCTTGCCGTAGCGGATATTCTCCTTTACCGTGCCGGTAAAGAGGTTGGTGCTCTGGAGGACCATACCGAGGGAGCGGCGCAGATCGGCCTTCTTTATCTTGTTGATATTGATGCCGTCGTAGCGTATCTTGCCGTCCGCTATATCGTAGAAACGGTTTATCAGGTTGGTGATAGTTGTCTTGCCCGCGCCGGTCGAACCGACGAAAGCTATCTTCTGCCCCGGCTCCGCATACAGCGAAACATCGTGCAGCACTATCTTATCCGGCACATAGCCGAAATCCACCTCATTCATCGTGACCTCACCCTTCAGGGGAGTGTAAGTCACGCCGCCGGTGCCGTGGGGGTGTTTCCACGCCCACATTCCGGTATGTTCCTCACATTCGGTGAGTTCACCGTTAGTATTGTACTTTGCGTTGACCAGTGTAACATATCCGTCGTCGGTCTCCGGCTGCTCGTCGATGAGGGCGAATATGCGCTTTGCTCCGGCAAGTGCCATGATTATGAAGTTGAACTGCTGGACTATCTGGTTGATAGGCATTGTGAAGCTGCGGGAGAGCTGTAAGAACGAAGCGATTCCGCCTATCTTCAGCCCTCCGACGCCGTTTATCGCGAGAAGTCCGCCGAGAACGGCGATGAGGGTGTACTGCAGATGTCCGAGGTTGTTGTTTATCGGACCGAGGATATTCGAGAACGCGTTTGCTTCGCGGGCGTTGGTGTAGAGTTCTTCATTCAGCTCGTCAAAGGCTTCCTTGGAGGGCTGTTCATGGTTGAAGACCTTGACTACCTTCTGTCCGTTTATCATTTCCTCGATATAGCCGTTGACTTCCGCGATAGAGGTCTGCTGCGCAATGAAGTATTTGCCGCTTTTGGAAGCTATCTTTCCTGTTATCATCATCATTATCACAAGGGAAACAATGACGAATCCTGTAAGCGGGAGACTAAGCGCACACATGGCGATGAATACCGAGACTATCGTTATAAGCGACGAGAATGCCTGCGGGATACTCTGGGAGAGCATCTGACGGAGAGTGTCGATATCGTTGGTATAGTGGCTCATTATATCGCCGTGGGTATTGCGGTCGAAGTAGCTTATCGGGAGTTTCTGCATCTTTGCGAACATTTCATCGCGTATGGACTTCTGCACGCCCTGGGAGATAGTGACCATAATACGCTGCTGTAGGAACGCGCAGATCATGCCCGCCGCGTATATGCAGCCCATTTTCACAAGCTCACCGATCAGAGGAGTAAGGTCGGGCTGAGGCGTACCGATAAGCGGCGTGATGTAATCGTCTATCAGTTCCTGGAGGAACATCGAGCCGGCGACTCCCGCGAGCGCGTTTACGATAATGCAGACGAATACAAGGAAGAATCTTGCCTTATAATCCTTGAATATGTACCCGAGCAGTCTTCTGAGAGTCTGGGGATCCAGCTTTGCGCCGGTACCGACGGCACGCGGTCCTCCGGGACCTCCGCGCTTTATCATCATAGCCTGACCCGCCTCGGGTTTGCGTCTTCTTGCCGGCATTATTCCTCGCCCCCTTTCTGCTGCGACTCATATACCTCGCGGTAAATGTCGCTCTTTTCCATAAGTTCGGAATGGGAGCCGAAGTCCATTACCCTGCCGCCGTCGAGGACGAGTATCTTGTCCGCGTCCATAACGGAGGTGATACGCTGGGCAATGATGATCTTCGTGGTATCCGGTATCTTCTCACGGAATGCCTTGCGTATGAGCGCATCGGTGGCGGTATCCACAGCGCTGGTGGAGTCGTCGAGAATGAGTATCTTCGGTTTTTTCAGCAGGGCGCGGGCGATACAGAGTCGCTGCTTCTGTCCGCCGGAAACATTGCTTCCGTCCTGCTCGATATATGTATCGTATTTTTCGGGGAAATCCTGAATGAAAGAGTCCGCCTGAGCCAGTCTGCACGCTTCGATCATTTCCTCGTCAGTAGCGTTTTGACTGCCCCACTGGAGATTGTCCTTGATAGTTCCGGAGAACAGGGTGTTTTTCTGGAGCACCATAGCCACCGCGTCACGCAGAGCCTCGATATCGTACTCCCGGACGTCCTTGCCGCCGACCAGCACGCTGCCCTCCGAAACATCATACAGACGCGGTATGAGCTGCACAAGCGTGGATTTTGATGAACCCGTTCCGCCTATGACGCCGATAGTCTCACCCGATCTTATGCTGATGTTGATATCCGAAAGGGCATAGTTTCCGCTGCCCTTCTTATACTCGAACTTCACGTTCCTGAATTCCACCGAGCCGTCCTTAACTTCGTCTGCGGCATTCTCTGCGGAAGTTATATCGCTATGCTCGTCAAGGACTTCGCATATACGCTCCGCGGAAGCGCGGGACATAGTTATCATGACGAAGATCATAGAGAGCATCATCATGTTCATAAGTATCTGCATCGCGTATGTGGTCATGCTCATAAGTTCTCCGGTGGTGAGAGTGCCGTCAACGACTATGAGGTTCGCGCCTATCCATGATATTGCGATAAGTCCGCCGTATGCACAGAACTGCATGAGCGGATTGTTGAATGCGAGAACTTTTTCCGCAAATGAGAAGTCGTTGTAGATCTCGCCGGAGATCTTTGTGAACTTGGATATTTCATGATCCTCGCGTACAAACGCCTTTACCACGCGCATACCGCTGACATTTTCCTGAACTACGTTGTTGAGGTCATCATAGCGTTTGAACACACGCTCAAAAACGGGGTGAGCGAATTTCATTATGAGTATGAGTCCCACAGCGAGTATCGGTATAGCGAAAAGGAACACCGTGGAAAGCTGGGCGTTTATGGCGAACGCCATTATAAGCGAGAATATCAGCATTATAGGCGCTCTTACCGCGATACGCAGTATCATCTGATACGCGTCCTGAACTCTGGTGACATCGGTGGTAAGGCGGGTCACAAGGCTTGCTGTGGAGAACTTGTCGATGTTTGAGAAAGAATACTCCTGTATTTTGTAGAACATATCCTTTCTGAGATTGCGGGCAAATCCCATAGCCGCTTTAGCGCCTGTCTTCGCTCCCGCAAATCCGGCAGCCAGCGACAGCAGGCAGCATACGACGAGAATACCGCCGATAACGAGTATGTACGGCATATCCCCCTCTCCGTTATTGCCGTTTATGCCGTTATCAACGAGCATAGCCATAAGAAGCGGGATTATGACTTCCATTACGACCTCTCCCACCATGAATACGGGAGTAAGTACCGAGACTGTCCTGAATTCTCTGATGCTTTTTGCAAGCTTCTTTATCATTTTTCTGCATCATTCCTTTCATCTGAAAACACATAATAATAGTTTATCAAAAATATTTTTAAAAGTCAATAACTTTCACCAATTATTCACAATATAACAGTACCCGGGATAATGCATAACAATGTTCGGCAGATATTGTAGGAATTGTACAAAAATTTGCATTTTGGCAAAAAAGGCAGGAAAAAAGTGTCACTTTTATGCCGCTTACAGAGTTTTATATTACAGAGGGCTGAAAAATCAGCCGTGGGATTGGAATATAACAGGAGGAGATCACCATGAAAATATCACGTACAATAGCGGCATTGACCACAGCGGCGGCAGTGGCAGTCTCGGCAGTACCCGCATCAGCGGCCGGTTTTTCGCAGATAGCGGCGCGTTATACAGCGGCATCAGAGACAAATACCGCAGTTTCCGCAAATAAATACGTCACCCCGATGACCGTAAACCGGGCTTCCAGACGCTATAAGAATTTCGTGGCGGCAGTACCGGAGATCAGAGCGGACAGAGAATGGTACTACAGCACCACCATAAGCTGGTCGCCCGTGACCGACGCGCTTCTGTATTATGTCTATGGAAAGATCGACGGCAGATATTCCCTTGTCGGAAAGACCTCTGATACAGAGTTCGAGACAGAAAAGGAAGGCATATATTTTATCCGTGCCGTCACATACGACTACAATGACAAGCGCATTTTCAGCAAGCTGTCCAACAAACTTACAGTGGATCTTTCCGAAAGAGCTTATTATGACAGCGGTGATGAAGCTGCTGTTGAAGAGGAATACTCATACAGCATCATTCCGAATGCCATAAGCGACGCGGCGATACAGACCGTGGACAACTCCGCTGTTTATTCCGAAACGGCGGAACCCGACGGCGGTGCAAATTTCATATACGACGCACCGGAATATGACAACGAGGAATACACGAAATATGCCGTGGACGGCTTCAGGAGCGCATTGCAGACTCCGCTCTCCACATTCTCCGCCGATGTTGACACAGCATCTTACGCAAATGCCCGCAGAATGATCCTGAGCGGCGACAAAGTCACCCCGGACGCTGTACGCATAGAGGAATTCCTTAACTATTTCGACTATGACTACGTTCAGCCCACAAAGGGAAACTTCTCCGTTACATACGAATATACCGACTGCCCGTGGAACAAGAGCGCGAAGCTCCTCATGCTGGGCGTTCAGGCAAAGGACGTGGAAAAGGAGCCGGACTCGAACCTTGTTTTCCTTGTTGACGTGAGTGGTTCCATGTACTCGAAGGATAAGCTTCCGCTGGTGGTGGAGTCCCTGAAAAAGCTCACCAATGAAATGACAAGGAATGACCGCATTTCGATAGTCACATACTCCGGACAGGAGAAGGTCATAGTCTCCGGCGCGCGCGGCAATATGAAGAACTGCATAGGCGAGCTTGCGGATACCCTTGAAGCATACGGCTGCACCAACGGAGAGGCGGGCATCAATATGGCGTATGACATCGCGGCACGCAATTATCTCAAGGACGGCAGCAACCGCGTTATTCTCGCCACCGACGGCGATCTGAACGTAGGGATCTCCGATAAGGACAAGCTTTCGGAATTTATCGCAAAGAAGCGTGATACCGGTGTTTACCTCACCGTACTCGGCTTTGGCACCGGCAACCTGAAAGACGACAGAATGGAAGCTCTCGCAAAGGACGGCAACGGTAATTATCACTATATTGACTGCGCAAGCGAAGCGTCGAAAGTGCTTGTCGATGAGCGCAAGGCTACCCTTATCACGGTCGCGGACGATGTGAAATTACAGGTGGAATTCAATCCGGCACTTGTTGACAGCTACCGCCTTATCGGATACGACGGGCGCAGACTCGCAAACGAGGATTTCACCAACGATCAGAAGGACGCCGCGGATATGGGAGCGGGACAGAGCATCACTGTAATGTATGAGATAATACCCGCTAAATCATCGGGAACATCTCTTCAGTACCAGACCTCCACAGGGAACAAAACAGATATCTGCACGCTCAAATGCCGCTACAAGGAACCCGGCAAGAGCAGTTCCTCGCAGTTCTCTGTAACTGTAAAGGCGAAGAACTACTGCAAATACGCAGATACCGGAATGAGATTTAAATTCGCCGCCTGCGTATGTGAGACAGCAATGGCTCTGCGCGGCGACAAGTCCTACGGCAGTGTTTCGGTAAAGAACGCAAAGGCAAGATTTGACCGGCTCGACACCGATGAACTTGCAAAGATCGGCTACAGCGACGATTTCGCAGTCCTGCTTGAAGATCTCGGCTGAAAAAACACATAAAAAATACCCCGTGAGCAAACTCACGGGGTCTCTTTTCAATTCTTATTCAGCCTTGGGAGCTCCTACGGGGCATGTATCTGCGCAAGCGCCGCAGTCAATGCACTTGGAAGCGTCGATGCTGTAAGCATCTCCTGCCGAAATAGCCTCTACGGGACATCCGTCTGCGCAAGCGCCGCAAGCGATGCACTCTTCTGCTGTGATTTTATAAGCCATAACTTTAGTTCCTCCTTGTTTGGATTACGGTTTCCTTTGCCGTTACGTTAATTATAACAGCAGCTTCCAAAAAAATCAAGCGCTTGGAACGATTTTTTGTACAGTTCGACGATGCTAACTTTTCGATGCGTGACAACAGAGCCAAATCCCCGAATTCAAGCCGTTTGCGGGCTTTACACGAAAACGGCGTTATTTGTGCAACCTATCCAATCCAAACGGGCAGAATCACAATAAAATAAATATCGCGGGGTATTGCAATCGGGTAAGATTTGTAATATAATAATTAATGTGTCCTCAATAACTGCCTTTTGGCAGTTATTGACTGAAAATCTGCAAAACAGATTTTCAGATGTTGTTTAAATGCGCCTGCGGTGCATTTAAACAACGGACACATTCCTTGATGTCAAGCTCATTTCGTCCTTCGGCTGATGAGCAGACATTAATTACGTTATAAAGATGTAATGAGAACGGACGATGATCGATGAAAAAGAAATTCTACCGGGCTGCGGCATTGCTGCTTTCAGTCCTGACAATATGCGGGTGCGAAGATATGAGCGAGGCTGCAAGCACCGCCTCCGGGTACGGGACGCTGCCTTTCGTGTCAACGGCATCGCCCGATGAACTGCCGGCGATCGCTATGACATCATATACCGCGCCCGAGGTGCGGACAGATGCTCCGGCGGACGAAGACAGCTCCGGCGGAGCGGTATCTTCCGCGAAAAAGACCGCCCGCCTGAAAGACGCGGACACCGGAGCCTTCCATGAGCGGCTTGAACAGATCTGCGAAGAGAACGGCGTTTACGGAATGGGGGTCGCGGTATTCGCAAACGGAAAGGTGATACATACCGACAGCGTCGGTTATGCGGACATGGAAAACGAAATACCCGTGACCGAAAACACGAAGTTCCGCGCGGCGAGTGCGTCAAAGCTCATATCCACAATACTCGTCATGAAGCTCTGCGACGAGGGAATGCTGGATTTTGACGGCGACCTTACGGAACAGACAGGGCTTGAATATTATTGCGAACAGACCGGTGAAGTAAAGCTGTGGCACGTGCTTACCCATACCGCGGGACTTACCGACACATACGAATATGACGCGCTTTCCCCTTCACAGCGGTTTTCGACCAACTATCTCCTGAAGTCTGCGCATATCGGGACAAAGGCGGGAGAATTCTACAACTACTCGAATTTCGGAGCCGGCACTATGGGTGCCATTGTTGAGAGCATTACGGGAATGTTCTTTCACAGATACGCGGATAAGGTGCTTTTCAAGCCGCTGAACATGGACGCGGCATATCTTGTGGACCTGCTGGAAGACCGCGACAGCTGCGCGAAGATATATGACCATGACGGCGAAGTTTTCGATGTGCCGCACTGGGTACGGACAAGCGCATACTATGAGAGTTTCGGGCTCGGAAATTCTTATCTCACCGCTCAGTGTGAGCTTCTTATCACCGCCCGTGATCTTGCGCTGCTCGGAACGGCTCTTGCCGGAGACGGGACTGTGAACGGTGTCCGTATCATCAGCGAGGACAGCCTGAACAAGATGCACGATGTCTATATAGAGACAGATTATTACGGAATGGGGCTGAATGTCCGCCAGTACCGCGGCAATCTCGTAGATGACCGCACTATCTGCGGTCACCCCGGGAACGCGCTCGGAGCGATAACCGGTCTGTTCTATGACCGCACCGACGGTACCGGCGTCGCGCTGCTCACCAACCGGAGCAACTATTACGAAGACGCGGAATGCGGACTTTACCGAACAGACAGCGCCGTTGTCAAGGCTGCCTATGAGGCGTTCTTCCGCTGAACGTACCGGAATTGATCCGGGAAGCGGGTTATCTGAGCCTGAGCGACGAAAGAGCCCGTGTCTTTTCAAGGGCGGTCATGACGGCTGCTGACGCGAGAACTCCCACGATACCCTGTATAAGGTTTTCCGGGATACCGATGACCGATGTCTCAAACGAGCCGGTAATGAATACCCACTCGAATGCAAAATATCCGCCGGCCATGAATATCTCCGCCAGAGCGGCGCTTACAAGTCTGCCGGTAAATGCGTGTGTACGAAAAGCGTACAGCACAAGAGCCGCTATAACTGCCATTATCGCCTTTATCGCAAACGTACCCGGAGCATATACCGCATAGCCCGAAATGATGTCCGCGAGAGCCGAACCTATGCCTGCGGCAGCCGCACCCCAGCGTGCTCCGCATATCCAGCCCGCCATTATGACAAAGCAATCCCCGAGATTTACATATCCTTTTGTGAGGGTGGGTATCTGTATAAGCATTGTTGCCGCGCAGGTAAGTGCTGCAAACACAGCCGCGGTCACGATCTTTCTGAGTTTCTCATTCATATAGGTACCTCCTTCTTTCACCTACCATTTCTGTATGTATTGCTATTATACTATGCTTTTCTTTGTTTGTCAATAGAATTTTTTGTTTTTATTACTTCGGCAATTAAATAATTGAAAGAACAAAAATCAAATCATTTATTTGCCGTATTAATCTTAACCCGGATTGCAATATATTTCAAAAAATTTTGCTCACATTAAAGTTTTCGGGATTCCTGCCGATATAATAAACGGAAGTGTATGACCTCTGCGGGAAAGGATATGCAATGAACATTTCAAGGATAGGAAACGCGGCAGCCGACATAGCCGCACATAAGGCAAAGGAACAGGCAAAATATCTGAACGCGGGCGGCGAAACTACCGAGATAGCGAAAGTGACAGGCGGAAGCGACGCGTTTTCACGGAAACTCGCGGACGTATTCAAGCGGGAGAATTCCGATCTGATACAGGGGTTGAGCGAACTGTCGGACAGTGATAAAATGGAGATCGCTATGAATTCGTACTTCCAGATGCAGGGACGCCTGTACCAGGCAATTAACCGCGAGGAAGCCGATATAAAGACGTTCGGTTCCATTTCGGACGAGAAGGCGAGGATCACCTCAATGCTCGGACAGGCTCAGGCAAAAGGCGGCAGCATCGAGACCGCGGACGGAAATGAACTGACCGCGGAAGAGATCTCCGGACAGCTTGACGATGTACAGCGCAGAATGGACGCGTTCCTTGCCCCATACGGACGCGACAGCGAAGGAAATGCAAAGAACACTGCCATAAATGAGAGCGTCAGGAAGGATTTCGCGGCGTATGCAAGCGCTTTCGAGGGAGTGACCGGAATGAGGAGCGATGCCCTTGACGCTTCCGAGGCGCTGGCACTGCATAAGACCGACCGCGACGAAAGCAATTTCGTGCAGAAGGCAGAGGAGTCCATAAATTCCCTGAAAAAACAGTCCGAGAGCCTGACATCACTGAAAAAGGATCTGCTTGCCGGTTCGGGCGAGGATCCGGAGACCGAACGACTTAGCGAAGAAGCTATGGTGAAGCTTGCCGTGTTTGAGTTCTTCCGGGAAAAATTTTCCTACGGCGGAACACAAGAAGATCTTGAGGAACAGATAAAGAGTATGTCGCTTTTTGACACAAGAGCGTAAAGGAATATCAAAATATGCTGAAACTGATATGCGGCGGAGCGGGGACAGGAAAATCCTCGCTCCTGTATAAAAAAGCCTCTGAAGCGGCACAGTCGGGTAAGAAAGTTATCCTTTTCGTACCCGACCAGTTTTCGTTCGAGGCTGAAAAGATCATCTACCGTACAGTCCCGCATGAGTATTCGCGGTATTGCCGCGTCACCATGTTCTCCCGTGAAGCACAGAAGATACTGCGTGAGCACGGGCAGACAAAGGAATACGCGGACGACATATCCAAACGGATCGTGATGAAAGGTGTGCTGGGGCGGCTGAAAGGATCGCTGCTGCATTACGGCGATCTTGCGGGAAAGCGGGATTTTGTCGCTTTTGCGCTGAAAATGGTGAGCGAGCTCAGAGGAGCAGGACTTTCCGTGTCCGAACTGCGAAAGCGCCTGTCGGCTGAGGATATACTGTCACCGGCGCTGACCGACAAGATGAACGATATACTTATGATATATGAGGCATACGACACGCAGTTAAAGACCGCGTTCGATGACAAGCTGGACGATATCCGGCGGGCGGCGGAGCTGATACTGGATTCCGGGGACGGGAATATCTTTGAGGGCTGTGATGTATTTTTCGATGAGTTTGACAGATTTTCCGGCAATCAGCTGATGTTTGTCAAAGCGCTTATCGAAAAGGCTGACAGTGTTACCGCTGCTCTCACATACCGGTATCCGGAGAGCGGGAATGAGCCGGACGACCCGAAATATTCGGCGGTACGCAAACTGATAAGGCAGCTGTCCGAGGTGAGCAGACCCGCGGCGGAGGATATAACGAAGCTGTACGAGAGTTATCGTAAGCCCGGAATTCCCCGTATCATCGAGGCACGGGATATCTGGCAGGAATGTGACTGGATATGCGCCGAGATATGCTCGCTTATGGAAAGCGGCGTCCGGTGCCGCGATATTGCGGTGCTGACCCCGGCGCCGTGCTATGCCCCGGTACTTGACAGCGCACTGAGAAAGTATGGCATACCTGCGTTCGCGGATATTCCCGAAACGCTTATGAGCAAGTCTTTCGTGAAATTCGCGGTATGCGCTCTTCGTGCGCTCACATTTGAGACAAACGACATACTCCGTTATGTGAAAAGCGGGTTCGTGCGGTACGATATTACGGATCCCGACAGCGGAAAAACGCAGTCGGTGCTGCTTCAGAGCCGCGATATCAACAGGCTCGAACGTATATGCCGGAAATACGACCTGCGTGAGCGGGACTGGCACAAGCCGTTCCCGGAAGGGATAGACAAGGACGGCAGACTTGAGGAGATACGGCAGACAGTAATAAAGCCGCTGGAAGCGCTGAAAAAGGCGGTCACTGATTCCGACGGAGCTTCCGTCACCCGGAGCCTGTGCGTTTTCCTCACAGAGACCATGCATATAGAAAAGACCATTCGCGGCAAGTGCTACCGCGAGGACGGCGGATTCGACAGCGACAGGTTTGACGAGTATGACAGCTTATGGGAGGACGCCGTTACCGTGTTTGAGTCGGCATACAAAGCACTCGTCGGGCATATAATGCCGCTTGAAGAGTATATTTCGCTGCTGACCGACGCGTTCACTTCCGTGACCGTAGCGCGTCCGCCGGAATTCCTTGATTCCGTGACAGTCGGAGACACCGACCGAAGCCGGTTCGGAGACAAGGACTATGTATTTCTGTGCGGCTTCAACAGCGGTATCATGCCGCCCCCCGCGAGAGTGCCGCAGGCATTCTCCGCTTCCGAGAGCGAGATGCTGGCGGATATAGGCATACCGATAGCGGCGGACAGGGAGTCGCGCTATGCGTCGGAGCTTTTTACCGTTTACAGGTGTACCAATATCCCGAAGAAACGGCTGTACATGACCTATCCGCTTCAGGGCAGCGGCGGTGAACTGCTTGAACCGTCGCCGTCACTGCGTATATATGCCGCAGATGCCGGAATAACCACCGAAGGCGCGGATAGCTTCGGTGCAGCGCACTACTGCCGTACAGTGCGTTCGGCAGAACAGTACCTTGCGCACATCTACCGTGACACGGCGCATCTTGCGGACAAGATCAGCCTGAAAAATATGCCGGAGCTAACGAAGGAATACAAGAGAATGCTAGGTTCGGCAGCGGGAGAGGACCCCGAGCGCGACAGGCAGAAGATACCGCCGCAGACCGCAGTCCCGCTGATCTCCATGAACGCCTATTCCCCCACGGCCATAGAACAGCTTGTAAAGTGCAAGTTCGCGTTCTTCTGCAAATATGGTCTGGGGCTTCGGGAGGAAAATGCCCGCGAGACCAGTGCGGCTCTCACCGGCAATGTGGTGCATTATTGCCTCGAGCAGCTGATGAAAGAACCGGACTTTATTGATATGAGCAGGGAGCGTATCGTCGCCGGGACCGACAGAAGCATCGTGAAATACGAGTGCGAAACATTCTTTGAGGATTTCGGCGGTTCAAAGCGCTTTTCATATATTCTGAAAAATCTCTCCAAATACGCTGTTCAGGCAGCATTGCGCATACAGGAGGAAATGCGGGTGAGCCAATTCCGGCCGATAGAATTTGAAAAAGACCTCTATCTCGATCTCGGCGGCATAAAAGTGCGGGGAAGATGTGACCGCATTGACGGCATGAACAGTACCGACGGCAGGTCGTATGTGCGCGTCGTGGACTACAAGCACAGCAGTTCCCTGAGATTTGATCTTAACGAGGTTTACCGCGGTCACAATTTACAGATGCTCCTCTATCTTTTCGGAGTCTGTGACGATCCCCGTGTGCTCAGTCCTGCGGCAAAGGGATTTTTCAATAACGGCGCCGCCGTGCTTGAACCGTCCTCGGTCATCTATTTCAAGTTCGGAGAGCTTCCATACAACGAATCGGAAGACGACGAGAGCGAAAAAGAATCAAAGGCTCTCAAAAGCCGCAGGGATTACTATACCGGCAATTCCTCACAGGGACTTGTGGTGAGCGGATCTCCGGAGATCGCGGAAATGGAGAGCCGTATCGCCGCCCTCACCGACGAACTGTACACCCGCAGACCGAAAGCAGCCGAACCTGTGGGAGAACGCAGATTTTTCAAAGGCTTCATAAACTCTGTGGAAGTATCGCGTGGGGAATATGATGCTATACGCGGGCATTGCCGTTCTTTTCTCAATGCCCGTGCCGCCGAGATGACCGCGGGTATGACAAGTGCCTGCCCCTCCGATGATGACGCCTGCACCTACTGTTCCTACAAACTGTTCTGCGGTGTGAAAGGAGCCGGGTAGGCGTCCTGGATTTTCGCAATACAGAACAAAGACATACAAAAAAGCCTGTCAGTCCGGATATGGACCGACAGGCTTTACGTTATATGCTGATCCTACCCCAGCAGCGGCTGTATCTGCGTTCCGGAGAGCGCGCGGACAACAGACTCGGGTATTTTGTCAAAGTCTCCGGTAAGCGAAAAGGGCTTGTTGATATGATCGTCCTGCTTTATCGGGACAAAATAGTAATTCTTGTAGTTGATAAGCGAGAAAATATTTTTCGCTGCACCGGCAAGAGCGTCGTTCGTCGCAATGTTCAGCAGTACGGGACGGTTCCCGCGGAGATGACTTTTGACAGCCATCGTGACCGGCGTATCGGTAATGCTTGCCGCAAGCTTTGCGAGGGTATTTCCCGTGCAGTTTGCCACGAGCATAATATCAGTCATTTTCTTCGGGCCGATCGGCTCGGCGTCCGGGATAGTGTGAATGATCTGTCTGCCGCACATATCCTCCAATTTCCGGCGGTGGTCGGCGGCATTGCCGAAGCGTGTGTCGGTGTCGTAGGCGTTGTACGACATTATAGGTATTATCTCGCACCCAAGGTCAAGCAGTACACCGAGCGCGTCAAAACAGCGAGAGAACGTGCAGAACGAGCCGCACATCGCAAACCCTATACGTTTGCCTTTAAGCTCCTCCATTTTGCTTTCTCCTTTCGTCCATGATATTCTCTATGGTCTCCGCGATAATATATCCTGCCGTGACCGGAGCTGTTTTTCCGGGGAGACCGCCTGCTTTTACTATGCGGAAAACGGCTGTCCCGTCGGTGCAGGGAACGGAGGCAAGCTCGATAAGGAGCGTTTCGCTGTTTACCTGTTCTGCGGACTCTCCCGCAAGTATCGGCGCAGGAACGGTATTCAGAATAATATCCGCGGCGGAAAGAGCCTCGGCAAATTTCTCCTTGTCGGTAATATCCACTGCTTTGTACCCACCTGCGTTTATCCAGGCAAGATCGGATCTCTTACGGGCAGCGGCAGTCACATCGGCACCGAGAGCCGCGAAATACCGCGCCGTGATCTTCCCGATACGTCCGAAGCCCAGTACCAATGTACGGGAACCGAAAATGCCGATCTGTGTTTCCCTTATCGCTATTTCCGCGGCAGCTTCGGCTGTAAGGACGGCATTCATGACCGCGAACTCTTCCCGTTCGAGGTAGTCGTAAAGCTGAAATCCGTTTTTTGTACAGAACTCCGCGAGTTCAGGGAACACCTTTCCGGCAAATACCGCGGCGCCCGGCTTCAGAAGACCGGTCAGGACTTCTATACCTACCGTTCCCCCTCCGAGCGGACAGGGTATGCCGTCGGTGCTTGTGAATATTGGCAGCACGGCGCAGTCATAGCGTTCGTCCGTTCCCGGACATTTTTCTTTATCCGTATCGACCTTTCCGAACCCGCACACTGAGCAGTCATATTTTTCTGCAAGTCTTTTTGCGGCAAATATCATACGGCGGTCTCCGCCGATAACTATTATGTTATTCATCATCAGTTCCTCCCGGACGGAATTATTATCGCTTTTTTATAATATGCAGTCCGTTGGATTTCCGTGAAAGCAAAAAGCCCGTCATTTCATCAATGACGAGCTTTATTGTTATTATTGACATTCCTGTATTACGTTTCTGCGCATCCGGTCATTTTCTTCCGCGTCTGCGCTTATCCTTCTTTATCAGCAGTACAGAGCCGACAGCTGCGGCAGGGATAATAATTCCTGCCGCGGCACCGGTAGCAGGGTTCGCGGAACGTCCGTTGCCTGCCGCGGCGCCGGCGTTTGCGGAATTGCGTCTGTTTATCACATTTGAATAATCGGCAGGTTCATCGACAACATAGACTTCCTCGGTCTCGCTGTCATCGGGATCTGCGAAGTCAACGCCGTTATATGCGCTGTTGGGCGCATAACCGTTCATGTAAACAATCTGTCCGTCGGCACCGTCTCTTCCGTCTGCTCCGTCGATTCCGTCCCTGCCGTCTTCACCCTGCAGAGATTCGAGCCAGTCAGCCTCAGAGCCTCTGAAACCGTTGCGTACAGCTATGTCATAGGCAGAATCGCCGACAAGGGAATTGAGCCATTCCTGCTGAGTGCCTCTGAAACCGTTCTGCACGGCGATATCGTATGCGGAATCGCCGTTCTGTACATTTCGCATGACCTGATTGGCTATAGCAGCTATAAATCCGTCTATGCTGCCATAGTTCTGTACAGCCCATTCGCTGAAATTCTGTCCGTTGGTACCATTTATACCGTCTCTGCCGTCCTTACCGTCTTTGCCGTCCAGACCGTCCAGTCCATCGAGACCGTCTATACCGTCCGTGCCGTCCTGTCCGGGTTCACCCTGATCGCCCTTGTCACCCTTATCGCCTTTATCACCTTTATCGCCCTTTTCGCCTTTGAGCCTGTCGGAATCTATGAGCGAAAGTATCGTGTTTATTCTTTCTGTGAGCGAGTTTATGGCAGTTGTATTGGTGTTTGTTTCAGACTCCAGTTCGTCTATCCTTGATTCAAGGTCCTCGATAAGTTTCTGTGACCAGTCGCCGAGGTACATTTTCAGCATATTGTCGATCTTGTAGTATCTTTCGCTTTCGGGGTAGAACTGTGCTGTGAGAGCTGCCGTATCCACGAGATGATCCAGAATATATTCCGTTATTTTTGCCGCCTGCGGTTCGGTGATGTTGTCATCGAACGCTTCAAATACCGCATCTCTTACTATATTTTTGTTGTAGGTGTCGTTCAGATAGAGCTTTATTATATCACTGAGATTTTTGTCAAGATATTCAGTGACCTCGTTTGATACCGCTGCCTGCATATTTGAAGCGGTTGCGTATTTTTTCGAGACAGTATCGAGTATTTCGTCGGCGGTCTTGTCGATATATGCACGGAGGTTTTCTGTTTTATATTCGTTCTCGTCAAATCCGAGCGCCGTTTCGAGAGCATCGGTTATCATCTCCCGTATTTCCGGCTGATAGTTGGAGACATACAGTTTGTTGAGTATCTCGACCAGCGTCATATCCGGGTAATTCTTTTTGATATCGTCCGTAAGGGTCTTCAGTTTGCCGAGTTCATCGTTTGCCCAAGTATTTATACGATAGTTTATAAGATCGTCTATCACATCTACAAGATATTCGGTATCATATTTTGCGGGCGACGAGGTGATATTTCCGATACGGTCATTGATCTCGCTTGTCGCGTCCTCAACGATGCTCTCCCACACGAAATCCATGAGAGCGCCTGCCTGATATTCGGAAGTAGTGTCTCCGAAAGCGTCATATATTGCCCTGTTGACAATATCGGACCGTTCGGAGAGCATCATTTCTATAAGCTGTGAACGAAAGTCCGCGTCGTTGAAAAGAAGGCTCTTTATCCTGTCATTTATCTCATCTTCACCGACATATTTGTCGGATATGCTTTCCTTGACCGCCGCTGCGATCTCGGCGAGCGT
This sequence comes from uncultured Clostridia bacterium, assembly GCA_947166945.1. Classification (GTDB taxonomy): domain Bacteria; phylum Bacillota; class Clostridia; order Oscillospirales; family Ruminococcaceae; genus Ruminiclostridium_E. Next base: position 37,037 of record CAMVGH010000004.1, on the reverse strand, counting down.
ATCTTCCGGGGTGTTGGAATCGAGCTGGAAAGCGTCAATGATAGCTTTCTTTATCTCTTCATCGGCTTCTTCCCTGAGAAAATACTCATAATTTGACTTGTTGTAGCCTGTGATGTAAAGCCCGTTAAAATTGGCTTCGTCCATTGTGAAGGTAAGGTTGGCGGCAGCGACGCTCTTTATATCTATGGTGCTTTCCGAACCCTCTACCTCATTGCCGTAGGCGTCACGCTGTACAGTGTATAACCGAAGACCGGAGTTCGTGGAAATGCCTGCCGCTCCCAACAGAGCGAGAATGTCGGAATATCCTATCGTATATGTGATGCTTTTGCCGTTGTAGCGGCTGTTGTCCGGATTTCCGGAATTGTTCGTCCTGCCTTTGATTATAAGAACACCGTTGCGGCTCACATCAAAATCAAGCCCCAAATTAATTCCGGCAAGGAATATGGGGTCATTTGTGGTGAAATTACTGAAGAACGGTCGATCGAGGGTCGTGCGGTATGAAACATTTGTACCTGCGTGGGAAGTCTCCGAGGTGATATTGAAGGTGGCGATATGCGAGGAATTGTTTGACCAGCGCTGATAAAGCCGGTTAAGGGAAGCACCGCTGAGCACAGTGTTATTCTCACTGTCACTCATGGTTCCCGCGTAATTCACCAGAGTATAGCCGTTGTCGTAAAGATAGTCTATGTATGTGGAAAAGTCGGTAGTCAGACCGCGTTCGGTGACATATTCAAGATAAGCGGCATTTGTCGGCGCATAAACACCGCCTGCCGCCGAGACACTGACCGAAAGTGTGCCGGCTGTTGTGACTGCTATTATCGCGGCAGCCAGAACTGCCGTTATCCTCTTCATTTTCATTTTGAAAGCCGTCCTTTCACCAAGGATTTATTTATATGTTTTTTCCTCCAGCTGTCCGAGTCTTGCACGGCAGTAGAGGTCTGAATGTTTAGCGGACGAACGTAGTTTAACGCCTGCGAGGAATATCAGAATGTAAAAAATGAGCAGTATATATCCGTTGACGGGATATCCCGGTTCCGGTACAAGGCAGTTCATGGGGCCCGTCCAGACTGTTTCAATTATTTCCGATACAAAGTACTGCATCTCTCTCATTGTTTCATTGTTGTCAGGTATTATCAGCACCTGCGGCAGACAGAAGTAAACAGCCTCAAAGAATATGAATGCCCATTGCTTCTGAAATCCTGCCAGCAATGCCGCGGCGAACCATACCAGTGCCGCGGCGGCGACCGAACCCCATTTCAGCACATCGTTCGTGCTGTGGCAGAGCAGACCTGCCGCTATTCCGGCTGTCACAAAAATATTGATATTAGTGTGCAGACCCGTATTGAAGAATATATCTATACGCTCTTCGGCATATTTTTTGAATGACGGGTGCGTTGCCGCAGCCCTGTCTATCCTTGCTCCCAGCATATTATGCACCTGCCCCGAAAAGAACTGTTCCGAAATACGATGTCCCCATGCTGTCGTCTGCCGTGAGGATAATACATACTGTTGTCACCACAGCGGTAAGCAGGATAACGGAAGCCACACGTGCTTTCGTACCGGCACCGGGCAGCAGTATTTCGGTAAATCTGCCGGATATCCATTCCGCGTCCGGCGCAAGCGCCGTAAGCGATACCGCCAGCATTATCCGGGAGACCACAAAAAGCTCGGGTACGAATATTCCCGCTGCTGAGAGCGCTGCTCCGCATATTGTGAATGGGATCAGACGTGCAGTCCTCTCATTGCGTTTCCGGAACATTGAAGCCGTAATCATCAGCACGAGCGCGGCAATGCACGCCGCTGCCGCCATGGGTACAGTAACATATCTTCCGGTGAACATTCCCGTTCCGAAATATGCGAACACCCCGGCGGTCACGTCCGGCAGCATGGCGGACGCTGCGGCAAGTGCCGCCGATATCAGCAGCACCGCAAAATTGTTCGGAATAATTGTAATGAACCACAGCGGTATCACAAACACAGCGGAAACATCAAAGCAAGCTGCCGCGATCAGTACTGCCGCAGCCCTCAGAAACCGCCGTTCTTCGATATATTTCGCAGAGAACAGGCTTATAAGGATTGCCGTAAACGCGTTCGCACCGACGAACGCGCAGGGCAGGAAAAACGCCGAGAATATGACCGCCCCCGCGTAAGGAGCATCGGGTCTGTTGTAAATGTACGCAGCGGCAAGGAATGACTGTAACACAGCCTGCACTGTCATAAATCCGCCTGTGCCTATACCTGCCGTCATGCAGATCTTCAGTATGAAAAGGTATGCCGGGGGTGCTTCTGTTCCGGATATGATGTCAGAATACACACTGCCTGCAACCTGTTCCTCAAATCCTGACGGGACGGGATCCATTATCCGGCAAAGTCCCGCCTCAAGGAATACCGCCGCCCCGAAAACAAGGCTGAACAGCGCCTTCTGTTCCTTCGCGGCGCAGAAAGCTCCGATTGCCGCCAGCAGCGCCGGCACAGCAATAATGATAAGGTTTCCGTATATCATAATTCAATCTTCAAGGACGTCATCATCGGTAAGATCTTCCTCATCGACCGTTGTCCCGTTATCTTCCAGAGCCATGCGGTAATCGCTCGATCTGTCGTATTTCAGGGAGCAGTGTGTCTTTATCACCCCAAGAAATTTCGCCTTTGACAGCGAGATAGTCGTAAGCGCGGCTTTCAGGTCGGAATGGGTGGTCTTGTTTTCGCGCAGTACAAGCGCCGTTCCGCCGGTAAACCCGCCGAACAGAAGAGAGTCGTTCGCGATACAAAGCGGCGGACTGTCGATGATGATATAATCGTAGTAATCGTAAAGCATACGGATCAGCCGCTCGGTTTCAGCGCTTCCGAGAACATCGGAGGGGTTCTGCAGATGCGGTCCCGAGGGCATTACATGGAAATTCTTCCTTACCTCGGTGCATATCCCGCTGTATATATCGCTTTCACGGGTGAGTATGGTGCTGAGTCCGAAGCGGTTTTTCAGCCGAAGTGTTTCATGTACCCCGGCGCGTCTCAGATCGGCGTCTATCAGCAGTATCCTTTTTTCGAGTCTGCTGAAAGAGAGTGCTATATTTATAGCGGTTGTGGTCTTGCCTTCTTCTCTGCACTGGCTTGTGATGACCACCGACTTGTATGGACTTTCCGAAAGTCCCGCTATGAGGTTTGTCCGTATTTTTGAATACGCTTCGGTTATTACGAACGGGGTATTCTCATTGAGGATAAACTGTCTTGTTATGGATTCATAACCCTGCAAACAAAAATGCCCCTTTCGATGTGCCTGCGCATAATACTACACCATATATTATAGAACATTATTCACAATTTGTCAATAATGTGAACATAATTTTTCCTTGATATGATGCGGTAAAATATGGTTTTTTTACCGCCACTTGACATACGGGACGCAAAAGTTATATAATAGAGGAAAGAAACGCAAAAAGGGGTGACTTTCAATGAAATATATACATTTAGTGCTGTCGGGGCTTGGTACCAACTGCTATATCGTACCGACCGGCAGAACCGTAAATACCGACGGGAGGAATCTGATATCCGCCGCCGTAATTGACCCTGCCGATGATCCGGACACCATACTCTCCGAAGCGGAGAAGGCGGGATTTTCGATAAAGCATATACTGCTCACCCACGGGCATTTTGACCACACCGGAGCCGCCGCGGCACTGAAAGAGCGCACCGGCGCGGAAATTTATATCCACGAAGCCGATCAGGCCATGCTTACAGACAGCGTGAGCTCTCTCGCCTTTTTTACCCCGGAACGCCCGTTTGCCCCGTGTGAAGCGGATCATCTCATCAAAGACGGCGACCTTCTCACCCTTGAAGATCTCACTTTCAAAGTCCTGCATACTCCCGGTCATACCGCGGGCAGCGTTTGTTTCCTCTGCGATGACCCCGAAGGCGGCAAAAAGCTGATGTTTGCCGGAGACACACTTTTCAAGGACAGCATCGGCAGGAGCGATGTTTATTCCAGCGACCCTTACGCCCAGCAGGATTCCCTTGAAAAGCTCGCGTCGCTCCCGGACGATTATGAGGTCATGCCGGGACACGGTCCTGCCACCACCCTGAATACCGAGAAACGCTACAATCCGTTCCTCGGCGGTTTCTGATGCGGGCATGAGGCGCTGATTGTCCCGGAAATGAAAATCAAAACCCCCGCCATTCAATGAATGACGGGGGTGAGTCTTTTATACGTTATTACTTGACCATGGAAGCAACTTCTGCCGCGAAATCGTCTTCCTTCTTCTGGATACCTTCGCCCTTTTCGAGACGTGCGAACTCAATTACCTTGATGTTCTTGCCTGCGTTTGCGATATACTTCGCAACTGTGATGGAGGGATCCTTTACGAAGGGCTGATCGAGCAGGCAGATCTCTTCCGCGAACTTTCTCATTCTGCCTTCAACGATCTTCTCAAGCACGTTTTCGGGCTTGGGCTTCTTGGACTCAGCGTTCTCTTTCTTTACGAGTTCGAGCTGAACTTCCTTTTCAGCGTCGATCACGGAAGCGGGAACATCGCTCTGTGCAACGAACTGAGGAGCGCTTGCGGTGATCTGGAGAAGCAGATCCTTTGCGACAGTCTTTACAGCGTCATCAGCGCCGTTATCGGATTCGAGCTTTATGATCGAACCGATGATCGAGCCGCCGCCGTTGTGAACGTAGCTGTAAACATCGCCTGTGAGTCTTACGAAACGTCTGATCTGGATATTCTCGCTGATAGTAGCGACTGTATCTGTGAGCAGGTCTGCGATCTTTTCGCTTGTGCCGCTTGCGGTAACTTCCTTGAGAGCGTCAACATCAGCAACATCGTTGTCGATGATCGTCTGGAGGACTGTCTCGCAGAATGCCTTGAACTTGTCGGAATTTGCCGCAAAGTCTGTCTCGGAGTTGATCTCAACGACAGCGCCGATCTTCTTTGCTTCATCTATCTTTGCTACTACAAGTCCCTCAGCAGCGATCCTGCCGGACTTCTTTGCCTGCTTTGCGAGACCCTGTTCACGCAGGTACTTGATAGCCTCGTCAACATTGCCGTTTGTTGCTTCAAGAGCACGCTTGCAGTCCATCATACCGCAGTTTGTGAGTTCCTTGAGCTGCTTTACGTCCTGTGCTGAAATAGCCATTTTAAATTCTCCTTCTGAAAACTGTGTATATTGTATCTTATTCTTCCTCTGCGGGTGCAGCTTCTTCGGCTTCCGCAGCAGCGTCCTTATCCTCTGCCGCAGCGTCTGTCATTCCCTGCTTAGCGGAGAGAACAGCATCTGCCATTGCGCCTGCGATGAGCTTAACGGCACGGATAGCGTCGTCGTTGCCGGGGATCACATAGTCGATCTCATCGGGGTCGCAGTTTGTATCTACGATAGCCACTACCGGGATACCGAGCTTCTTTGCTTCTGCAACTGCGATCTTTTCCTTGCGGGGGTCAACAACGAAGAGAGCGCCGGGGAGCTTCTTCATGTTCTTGATACCGCCGAGGAACTTTTCGAGCTTTTCGATCTCGAGGGAGAGCTTGCTTACTTCCTTCTTGGGGAGCAGATCGAAAGTACCGTCTGTCTCCATTGTGTGGAGCTGTTCAAGTCTCTTGATACGGTTCTGGATAGTCTTGAAATTGGTCATCATACCGCCGAGCCATCTTGCGTTCACGAAGTGAGCGCCGGCTCTTTCAGCCTCTTCCTTGATCGAATCGGCAGCCTGCTTCTTTGTGCCGACGAAGAGGATCTCGCCGCCCTCAGCAACGGTGTTGAAAACGAAGTTATAAGCTTCGTCGAGCTTCTTCACTGTCTTCTGAAGGTCGATGATGTAGATGCCGTTTCTTTCTGTGAAAATGTACGGAGCCATTTTCGGGTTCCAGCGTCTTGTCTGATGTCCGAAGTGAACACCGGCTTCAAGAAGCTGCTTCATTGATACTACTGCCATGGTAGTGTCCTCCTGTAAAATTTGTTTTGTTCCGCCGGGCGGTGAACGCCGCGGACGGTATCCGTTCTCTGCCGGACACCGCACGCCCACGGTTTATACCGTCCGTGAGGATTGCAATTCTTATAAATTGCCTTAATATTATATCACAAATATGCCATTATTACAATATTTTTCTTTTCGTCTATTTCAACAAATTTTTGATTATCCCCCCGGGCTTTTTTATATGTATCGGCATATCGCAGCTTACCAGAATGGCATCTTCGCCGATTATCTCTATATCGCTCCAGCAGATCGTGATATCGTCCTCCCTCCCCAGCAGCCCGAACAGTTTCGCTTTTCCGAATATCACCAGTCTGCATATTTTCGCGGTACAGGTGTCAAATTCGATATCATCGGCAAAACCCATTTTCACACCGCTCTTTATGTTGATTATCTCCTTGTTGCGTATGTCGTCGAATGTACAAAGCATAGAGCATGACCTCCCTGTATAGGCACTTTTTAAAATTCTATTGCTTTTTGTCGGATTTAATGACAAAATGCGGATGATCCGAGCCATAAAAACTTTCCTCCCGTGAATATATTGCATGTATAACGTGCATAATAACCGCAAATCGCGCTTAACACCGCCAAATCGTGTTTAAAATATAGTCAATTAATACCTAACCGCACTGTAAATTTTGTCAAAAATTAAACATATTGCACTAACTTACAAAAAAATGCAAAAAATCGCTTGAAATTCGGATTTATTTATGATATAATGGTCACGAATTCAAAAGAAAACGGTCATTCGCCCGTTTGAATCAAACAATAAGGAAGGAAATTTACTATGGCTAAATCGGCTTATGAAAAGGTTTATGAAAGTCTGAAGAAAACCATCAAAAAGACAGATACTTCCGGCTTTGACGGAGCATTTTTCGCATTCCAGTTCAATGTAACAGGCGAAGCTGCCGGCACATTCTATATGGAATACAAAGACGGTGTTCTCTCTGTAGAGAATTTCAGCTATGACGATCATACCGCGATCTTTGAGGCAGACGCAGATACATTCACAGCTTTGGTTGAAGGTAAGCTCGCTGTCAAGAAGGCTCTCGATTCCGGAAAGCTTGTCGTTATCGACGATGATCCGGGTGCTGCAAACATTTTCGATGCGATCGCTCCCAAGAAGGCTGCCGCTAAGAAGGCTCCCGCAAAGAAGGAAGCTCCCAAGGCTGCCGCTAAGAAGGAAGCTGCTGCCAAGGCTCCCGCAAAGAAGGCTCCGGCCGCTAAGAAGCCCGCTGCTCCCGCTGCAAAGAAGGCAGAAGCTCCCAAGGCTGAAGTAAAGGCTGCTGAGGCTCCCAAGGCTGAGACTAAGGCTCCCGCTAAGAAGGCAGATGCCACAAAGGCAAAGAAGTAAGATAAGTTCTTATAAAGCGCGTGTGCATTGCATACGCGCTTTTGTTTTGTCCATTTTTTCCGAAATATTAAAAAACTATTGAAAAATAAACGAAAGTGTGTTATAATAGTACAAACTGTTTTGAAAGGACGAATAGTTATGGCTGACAATCATCTTCCGTTCCCCACACCAGAGGGAACAGACAATACAAACACCGCCCCCGGGAACGATACCCCCACTCCCGAGAATGTTTTCCCCGATCTCGGAAACGCTGAACTCGTAGCAGCTATGAACGCTCTCAAAGAGAATGAGAATAAGGAAACACAGGCAAAGCTCATCGAAAAGGTGCTTACTTCGCGTTTCTTCGCTCCCGTTGACGTAATGGACGCCGACGGAAATCTCCTGAAAGGCAGCGGTAAGATCACTGTTCCGAACAACGCAAAGTTCAATTTCAAGCTGATACAGAACAAGAAAGGTGAACAGTTCTTTACCGTTTTTACCGATATAGAGGAATTCCGCAAATGGAACAAGACCCAGGTCAACACTATCGTGGTAGTGTTCCCTCAGATCGCGCAGCTCGCACAGACCAAGGCAGATCAGATAAAGGGCTTTGTCATCAACCCCATGGGACAGAATATCATATTCACACAGGACGCTATCAAAAATCTCCTTGAAGCCATGAAGACCGTCGCCGCACAGGAAAAAGCCCGCCGTGAAGCAGCGGAAAACCCCAATGCCACACCTCAGGTCAAGCTCATGTTCGGCAAACCCAAGAATATCCCCGACGCCGTTCTCGGCGCATTCCGCAAGAAGCTCGCCAAGACTCCCGAGGTAAAGACCGCTTATTTCTGCATGATGAAACAGGGCGAACAGGAATTCTACCTCTTTACTCTCGATATTGACGCGGACAACGAGACTTGCCGCGATATCGGGGACTCTCTCTGCGAATCCGCGAAGATGTTCCTTACAAAGTTCCCGATCATGGCCGCTCCGGTGAACTCACCTTTCGGTGAGGGTGCCAGAAAGGTCAGTGAGCCTTTCTATGACAAGGCCAACTCATAAAAGCGTGCCGATCTCAATAGCATAAAAACAAGCCTGCCGATCTGTTGTATCGGCAGGCTTTAATTTGTCAAAAAAGCAATATTTTATTTTTTACACACTTTGAAATTTAAACGCGAAGCGGTCGGAAGTCTTTGGAAAGGCGTTTGGGAAATCGGTTTCTTACCGCCACGATACACTGTTGTCCCCGACTGTCAGTACATATACGTCACAATACTGCGCGCACCAGTTCATGGCATCGTCCCAGTGCTCGGAAGTCGTTCCCATATACGCGTCTGCTATTATATCGGTGATATCGCCTGTGTCGGAGGCTATCGCGTAACCATAGACCTTTGAGCCGTCCTGCGACACGATATATACCTCGGAACCGAACGGTATCACATCGGGATCGACTCCCACGGAACCGATGACCAGCGGTCTGCCGCTGTATGTTCCGCTGCCCTCCGGGGCTGTATAGGAAGTCACTTTTCCGCTGAGCTTGTATGCGTACTCCGTAGGTATGCCGTTTTCAAGACGATAGTTTCCCTCACGCTTGCTGTACGGGGTCTGGAGCGCCGTTCCCCGTGAGATGATTCCGGTCTGCGGTTCTGTTCTTTCGGTGCGGATAACGCGGCTGGTGAGCTTTTCGCCGTTTACATATTTATCCTCGATAGTTATAGTCACACTTCCGTCGATCCCTTCCCTCACAATTTCCTCATCGCCCATTTTAAGAAGCGGTGTTTCGGTGTATTCGGTCTCGTAGGGGATAAATGTGGATTTTTCCCGCGTTCGGTATTCGACACGGCTTACTGTAATATTCATACCGTCGTCTATAAACTCCGACATACCGGCGTTCACTTCATCGTTTTCGTCAAGGACGATATCTGCGCCGGCAAGAAGTTCTCCTACCGTCTTTTTTTCAGACTCGACCGAGATAGTTTTTCCGTCGGCGGTGATCTGCACGGATATCAGGTTATCACACTCGTTATCGGCGGCAGCTCTCGAAGCCCCGAACACCGCAAGCGCGAACAGCAGTATTGATACTGAGACAAGCACTGTTGTTATCACAGATATTGTGCCGCCGTTCTTGCCGCATATTTTTAATAGCATTTTTCTCACTCCTTTGTTGAATGTGTTTGTATTCAACCGATAGCGGTCTGTATATCATTATTGTCACATTATGGGAATTATAACCATTTGTTTTGTGAAAGTCAAATAAATATTTCAACTATTTTTATGCATATTCAACAAAAATATTTTCGTGCCATTGTTTTCACATCTTAAAATATGCGCTATAAAGTTAAATAATATACAAAAAGTATAATTAATTCGTTGTTTTTAACAAAATGTCAAACATTTACCATTATTGGCGGTTTGTAACAAAAAAACCGTCTTCACAAACGTGAAAACGGTTTTTATGCCTGTAAAATACACTCCAGAAGCTCGTCCGGCTCGCTTCCGTTGGCAACGATAGGTACTCCGAGAAGCTCCTCCGCTTCCGCAAGCGTCATATCGTCAAGGAAGATGTCCTCGTCCGCTTTCAGCATAGCTTTCGGTATCAGCACCCTGCTCCCGAGCTGTTCTTTGTACGGCATGAGCTGTTCTGTCAGGTCTCTGCCCGTGGTAAGTCCCGCAACGGTGACAGTCTCTCCGAAGAAGCGGTTCTCCACGGCTATGACCCGTATATCGGTGTTCGGAAATTTCTCTGTAACTTTTCCCGCAAGAAGCTCCATAAGCGGTGCCGCAAGCTTCCCGGTGGCTATGGTGATCTTTCTGTCCCTGTCATCGCCCCCGACAGCGTCAAGTTCTTCGATGAAGCCGTCACGCATATATGACCACATACCGACGCCGTTCTCATACTGGTCGAAGCTGCCATAGTATTCGCTTGGGGGGAGTTCCCGCCCTGCCGTGATATAAAGCTCGTCTGCGGGATAGACCACCCGCTCGCCGTATTCGGCAAACATTCTGTTTCCGAAGCCTTCTATGATATCCACGGCATCTCCGGCGGACTGCTTATCATGCAGCATTATCTCCGGCAGTCCTTTCCGGTATTTCGTAGCGCCAAAAGGCACTGCCGCAATGCTCTGCACGGCGGGGTAAAGAGCCAGCAGATCGGTGAGGGTGTGCCTCAGCTCGTCCCCGTCATTCCACCCTCTGCACAGCACGATCTGGCAGTTCATGACGATACCGCCGTCCGCCATTTGTTTCAGGTATCGCAGCACATCTCCCGCAAAACGGTTGCAAAGCATTTTCTTCCGCAGTTCCGGATTTGTGGTATGCACCGAAACATTGACATTCAGCTTCATCTTTATGATGCGTTCTATATCGCTGTCGGTCATATTGGTGAGCGTGATATAGCTGCCCTGGAGAAACGACAGGCGGCTGTCATCGTCCTTGAAATACAGGGTCTCTCTCATTCCCGGCGGGAGCTGGTCGATGAAGCAGAACACGCACTTGTTCCTGCAGGAATGTTTCTTGTCCATAAGGTATGTCTCGAAGTTCAGCCCGATATCATCATAATCGTCCCTCTTACGGACTTTCACCGTCCGGGTCCCCAGATCGAGCGTCAGCGTACGCTCATAACAGTAGAACCCATAGTCGAGCGCGTCGTTTATGGGGTGACCGTTTATAGCTTCAAGTATTTCTCCCGCCTTTACACCGGCTTTTGCCGCCGGCGATCCCGGTGTTACGGACACTATATTCACTGCCATTCGGTACACCTCCTTGTTTTGTCCGATACAGGAAAAAACAGCGGTACCTTATCGGCACCGCTGTCTGATCTGCGATAAAGACTCTGATAGATCACTCAGCGCTCTGAGCGATAACTTCCTTGCCGTTGTAATAACCACAGTTGCCGCAAACTCTGTGTGAAAGTTTGAGCTCGCCGCAGTTGCTGCAGCGTGAAAAAGCAGGTGCAGATAATTTCCACACGTTGGAACGTCTCTTGTCGCGTCTTGCCTTTGATGTTTTTCTCTTCGGAACTGCCATTATTCGCACCTCCCTTAATATTAGCGATATTTATGATTTTACGCTTTTATCATGCGTAAAAATTGGCACGGTTTAGATTATACCATAAATATCCGCCTTTGTCAATAGCAAATCAGAGATATTTTTTCAAACTTTCGGGATAATCCGCAGAATCGGCAGAAATTGTGAATGTTACAGTCACATTTTCGGTAATAAGTGCTATTCTGTCCATTAATTTTCCGACCTGTTCGAGGTCTCTGCCGACGATCCTCAGTGTACCGTCAACAAAAATGTCGGTGATATCATAGTTGGACGCAAGCATTCCCGCTATGAAACCGTACATATCGTCGTAGTCGTTGATCTTATAGTCCTCGATGTTGATAAGGCGTATCTTGTGGTAAATGTCAACATTGAGGGACGAGCCGTACTGGATCGCAACAACGTTGCCCTTGCTCTCCTTTTCAGCTTTGTGGATCGCTTCGATAAGGATCTTTGTTTTTCCGGCACCCTTTTTGCCTGCGATAATTTTTACCATAGCGTTTCATCCTCCGATAGTTGGTTTATTGTATTATTACGAGAGGCGTGCGCCGCCTCAACTGACCTTTTTTCAGCCGAGCTTTGCTTCCAGCTCTGCCTTTCTGTCCTCATAGCCGGGCTTGCCGAGCAGTGCGAACATATTCTTCTTGTAGCTCTCTACTCCGGGCTGATCAAACGGGTTCACGCCCAGCATATAGCCGGATATTGCGCAGCCCTTCTCAAAGAAATAGATCATATAGCCAAGCTCATATTCGTTGAGTTCCGGAACCTCAAGCACGATATTGGGTGTGCCGCCCTCCGTATGAGCGAGGACTGTACCCTCAAAAGCCTTGCGGTTAACGACCGACATATTCTGATCCGCGAGGAAGTTCAGACCGTCGCCGTTAGCGGGATCCTTCTCAATGAAGAAATCCTTCTGGGACTTGGCGAACTGTACCACTGTCTCGAATATCACGTTTGAGCCGTCCTGAATGAACTGACCGAGGGAGTGGAGGTCGGTGGAGAATACCGCGCTGGAAGGGTAGAGACCCTTTCCGTCCTTGCCCTCGCTCTCGCCGTAGAGCTGCTTGAACCACTCGTTCATCATAGCGAAAGACGGCTCATACGCAACGAGCATCTCGATATCCTTGCCCTTGCGGTAGAGGATATTGCGCAGAGCTGCGTACTTATAGCAGTCATTTTTGCTGATGTCGGGGTCATTAAGGTCGTCCATAGCTGCCTTTGCGCCGTTCATGATAGCATCTATATCACAGCCCGCGACTGCGATCGGGAGCAGACCCACCGCTGTGAGGACGGAGAAGCGTCCGCCGACGTTATCCGGGATAACGAATGTCTCATAGCTCATCTTGTCGGAAAGCTCCTTGAGGGTCCCGCGCTTCTTGTCGGTAGTGGCGAAGATACGCTCTTTTGCGCCGTCAACGCCGTATTTCTTTTCGAGGAGCGATCTGAATACCCTGAACGCGAGAGCGGGTTCTGTGGTGGTACCCGACTTGGATATGATGTTCACCGAGAAATCTCTGCCCTCAACGAGGGATATCACGTCATTCAGGTATGTAGGGCTGATGGTATTGCCTATAAAGTAGATGTCGGGGGTATCTTTCTTCATTGAGTTGTACAGGCTCGAACGAAGTGCTTCGATAGCCGCTCTTGCTCCGAGGTAGGAACCGCCGATACCTATAACGATAAGGACTTCGCTGTTCTTCTTGATCTTCTCGGCAGCAGCCTTGATACGTGTGAATTCTTCCTTGTCATAGTCTGCCGGGAGGGTAGCCCAGCCGAGGAAATCGCTTCCGAGTCCTGTCTTGTTGGTAAGTACCTCATGTGCGGCTGTAACTACAGGCTGCATAGCCTTATACTCGTGTTCAGCGACGAAAGACGCAAGGTACTTGTCGTTTACCTTTAGTGCCATTTTTTTCATGTCTCCTTTTTTATATGCAGACTTTTTTGTTTGATGATTATATATACAGTCTGCTTTCTTCCGTGTACAACTATTATACCTTAATTTTGTTTTTTTTTCAAGGGGTTTTGAATTATGATAATATCTTTGTCGAAAACGTTAAATTTTGGTCATGTATTTTGTGCATTTCTCTGAAAATACCGCACACAAAATTACAATTTGCATATACTGAAACAAACTGTATTACGGGAGGTAATATTATGTGCGGAATAGCAGGATGGACTGACCTGAGGGACAGTCTCGAAGAATATGAAAGTGTGATAAAGGCAATGGGAGACGCCATAGCTCACCGCGGACCCGATGCAGCCGGGGAATTCTATGACCGCGGGTGCAGGCTCGCCCACCGCCGTCTCAGCGTAATCGACCCGGAGAACGGCGCTCAGCCCATGACATACGGGCAATACACCATTGTATATAACGGTGAGCTGTACAACACCCCGGAGCTGCGCCGGAAATTAAAGAACCTCGGTCATACGTTCGACACCGCGAGTGACACCGAGGTGCTGCTTCATTCATTCTCGGAATGGGGAGGGGACTGTCTGGAAAAGCTTAACGGGATCTACGCCTTTGCGGTCTGGGACAGGGTGAAGCGCAGCCTGTTCATGGCGCGTGACCGTGCGGGGGTGAAGCCGTTCTTCTACTATCTGTACAACGGAGGTATGCTGTTCGCGTCCGAGATAAAGGCGTTCTTTAAAAATCCCCGCTTCACACCGGCGCTGTCGCGTGAGGGCGCGTTATCGCTCGTTCTGCTTGGTCCCGCAAGAAAGGGCGGCTGCGGAGTGTTTGACGGGGTAGAGGAGCTTCGTCCGGGCGAGTGCGCGGTATTCGACGAAAACGGCTTCAGGAAGCGAATTTACTGGAAACTCACTGCCGCGCCGCACACCGAGTCCCTCGATGAGACCGCCGAACATCTCGGCTGGCTTATCCGGGACAGCACAGAACGCCAGCTTGTGAGCGATGTCCCGCTCTGTACCTTTCTTTCGGGCGGACTGGATTCCAGTCTCATCAGTGCCATAGCCGCAAAAAAATACCGTGACGAGGGAAAACAGCTCTCCACATGGTCGATAGATTACAAGGATAACCGGAAAAACTTTGTCGCCTCGGCGTTCCAGCCGGACGAGGACGCGCCGTGGATAGTGAAGATGAGCGAGTTCATAGGATCCGAACACACCAATGTTGTCATAGATTCTCCCGCTCTTGCCGACGCCCTTGTTCCCGCCATGACAGCCCGCGATCTGCCGGGAATGGCGGACGTATGCAGTTCGCTGTACCTGTTCTGCGGAGAGGTGAAGAAACGGTTCACCGTTGCGGTGAGCGGCGAGTGCGCGGACGAAGTCCTCGGCGGGTATCCCTGGTATCACAAGCCTGAACTGCTGTACGCGGAAGGGTTCCCGTGGGCGCGTTCCACTGCACGGCGCGCGGAGCTGCTCCGCCCCGGTCTGCTCGGCGGTATTTCTCCCGCCGGATATGTAAAGGACGCCGCAGACAGCACGGTGAAGGATATGTCGTATCTTGACGGCGAAAGCAGGGAAGAGATCGCCCGCCGGCGTATGTTCCTGCTGAATTTCTACTGGTTCATGCAGACGCTCCTTGACCGCAAGGACCGCTGTTCGATGGCGCATGGCCTTGAAGTGCGCGTTCCGTTCTGCGATCACCGGATAGCGGAGTATGCCTACAATATCCCGTGGGAGATGAAAGCCCTGAACGGGCGTGAAAAGGGGCTTGTCCGCCGCATTGCCGAGCGTTATATGCCGAAAGATGTGGCATGGCGGAAGAAATCTCCCTATCCCAAGACGCACAATCCGAGCTATGGGAGGATCGTTTTTGCGGAGTTCACCCGACTTATGAGCGAACCGGGCTGCCGTCTCACGGAACTGCTCGATAAAAGCAGGATCGGCGAGCTTATCTCAACCGAGGGCAGCAGCTTCTCCGAAAACTGGTACGGTCAGCTCATGACTACCCCGCAGATGTTTGCGTATCTGATACAGCTTGAAATGTGGCTTCGCATCTATGATCCGGCTCTGCTGTTCTGACCGTGGCCGTTGCCGGCAGGGACGGCTGTGCGTCAGCCGCCCCTATGTATTGACAAATTGAAAAAACCGTATTATAATAAGTACAATTATTTTTTTTAAGAGGAACTATGGTTTTTTCAAGTCTTGTATTCATTTTCGTGTTTCTTATAGGAACGCTTACTGTCTATTATATAGTCCCGAAGTGGGCGAAAAATACCGTCATACTCGCGAGCAGCCTGATATTCTACGCGTGGGGCGAGCCGGTGTATATCGTCGTGATGATCATTTCCACGCTTATCGACTATTTCGCCGGGCTTATAATATGGAAATTCGGGAGCAACAAACACATACGGCGGTTATGCCTGATCGTGTCGATAGTGATGAACCTGTCACTGCTGTTTATATTCAAGTACAGCGGATTTATCGCACGGAATGTCAATGCCCTTGCCGGCAGTACAGTCTTTGACCCCGCGAAGACTTATTTCCTCGGCATAGATTTCCTGCCGCTCAATATCCTGCCTATCGGTATCAGTTTCTTCACCTTCCAGTCCATGTCCTACACGATAGATATGTACCGCGGAGAGATCGAAGTGCAGAAGAACCCGATAAATTTCGGGGCGTTCGTTACCATGTTCCCGCAGTTGGTAGCGGGGCCGATCGTGCGTTATACCGATATCTCAAAAGAGATCAACAGCCGCCGCGTAAACATCGATATGCTGTATGACGGTGTAGTCAGATTCATCACCGGTATGGGAAAGAAAATACTCATTGCCAACAGCGTTGGGCAGCTGTGGGATACAGTGCTGGCGTATGACCGCTCCGGAACATCGGTGCTTACCGCATGGATCGGCATAACCGCATATACTCTTCAGATCTACTTCGACTTCTCCGGCTACTCGGATATGGCTATCGGTCTCGGCAAGATGCTGGGATTCAACTTTCCGGAGAACTTCAACTATCCATATCTGTCGAAGAGCATATCGGAATTCTGGCGGCGGTGGCACATCACACTCGGTGCATGGTTCCGCAGCTATGTCTATATCCCCCTCGGCGGCAACCGCAAAGGCATGGCGCGCACTGTGATGAACCTTGCTGTGGTATGGCTGCTCACCGGTATATGGCATGGCTCCGACTGGACTTTCATATTGTGGGGAGTGCTTTACGGCGTCCTGATAATAATGGAGAGACTTTTCCTCGGGAAGCTGCTGGACAGGCTGCCGGACTGGGTGTGCTGGATATACACCATGCTGTTTGTGATGCTTGGTTGGGTGCTGTTTGCGTCGCCCGATATCTCCACCGCATTCTCATATATGGGAAATATGTTCGGCTCAAGCGGGATACTCGCCGATGACAGGGCGATGTATCTGCTGAAAAACTATGCTGTGGTGCTGATATTCGGCATTTTTGCGGCAACGGACGCATGGAAGATAATCGTTGAGAGCGCGGAACGCAGGTTCCCCGCCGCGGTACACTGGGCGACCCCGTTCTGCAAGACGGCGGTGTTCGTGCTTTGTACAGCATATCTTGTGGACGCGACCTACAACCCGTTCCTTTATTTTATTTTCTGAGGCTGAGAAATGAAAAAGAAGACCAAAGCTTATAAAATAGTTACCGTTGCGCTTTTCGCGGCGATACTCATAACATTGCCGGTGCTGACCTTCATATTCAACCCTTCCGACCCGGAGCCTTTCTCCGAGAACGAGAACCGGAGACTCGCCGGATTTCCGGACGTGACGTTTGATAAATTCAGGGACGAGACTCTTATGACCGGTATAGAGGACTGGTTCTCCGACAGGTTTTTCGGGAGAGAAGACTGGATACGGCTTCGTAACGGCACAGAGCGGCTCATCGGCAAGACCGATGTGAACGGAGTATATACCGCCGATAACAGAATGATGGAGATATGGGGCGGATTTGACGAAGAATATGTGGGAAAAGGACTCAGCGCACTGAACAAGTTCGCGGACAAGCACCCCGGCAAGCCGATGTATTTCCTGCTTGCCCCCACTTCGCAGGAAGTATATTCCGAGCTGTTCCCGCAGGGAGCGCCTATCGGGAGCCAGTCTGAACTCTTTGAATTCTGTCGGGAAAATCTTCCGTCCATGACCGCTATAAATGTGATCC
Organism: uncultured Clostridia bacterium; assembly: GCA_947166945.1. Classification (GTDB taxonomy): domain Bacteria; phylum Bacillota; class Clostridia; order Oscillospirales; family Ruminococcaceae; genus Ruminiclostridium_E. Next base: position 19,611 of record CAMVGH010000004.1, on the reverse strand, counting down.
CCACATTGAAAGCCCACAGCGCCGATTATATCTACTACCGCACCGACCATCACTGGACGACCTTCGGAGCATATCTTGCGTACTACGACGCGGCAAGATCAATGGGATTCAAGCCGTCGGAGCTTAATGAATTCGATATTGAACACGCCTCCGACAGTTTCCGCGGTACACTGTTCTCCAAAACCCTCGACAACGGAGTTGCCCCGGATATCATTGACTACTACCACCTGCGCGGCGAAGAACCGGTCACGCTCACCATAGGCGAAAACACCTATGACAGTCTTTATTTCCGTGATTTCCTCGCCGCGAAGGACAAATACAGCTCCTACCTCGGACAGAATTCCCCGCAGATGGAGATAACCACCTCGGTTGAAGGTCCCTCGCTCCTTATTTTCAAGGACAGCTACGCGCACTGCATGATACCGTTCCTTACCGCGCACTACAGCAGGATAACCGTCCTCGATATGCGCTATATCCGCGACGGTATCTCAAACCATGTTGATGTTGATGATTACGATTCGGTGCTTTTCATCTATAACGCGATATCCTTCTCACAGGACAGGGATATACGCGGGATAAGCATAGACTGACGGAGGAAGCTATGGAAACAAGAGTGGCAGTCATAGGAATAATCGTCGAAGATCCCGGCAGCGCGGAAAAAGTCAACTCCGTACTGCATGAGCACAGCTCCGCAATTATAGGCAGAATGGGCATTCCTTACCGTCAGAAGGGCATCAGTATAATAAGTATAGCCGTTGATGCTCCACAGGACGAAATATCTGCCCTGAGCGGAAAGCTCGGCAGGATAGGCGGAGTAAGTGTAAAAGCTGCCTACGCCAAGGGATATTGAGCGGGAGCGGTTTGAGTAACCGCTTTGCCTTGCAGATCACTTGATAAGTACGCCTGCTCAGAGATTGATCTATATGCATGAGAAAAAGAAAACCTTCCAAACTACCGGACGTAAGACGGGTACCCATATAGAAGTTTTGCCCCTGAGCCCTTCAAAGTGCTCAGGGGCATTGTATTTATTGTTACTAAGCTAAATCAGAATTTATGCTAACAATTCTCTGATTTTGTTTTTGACTTTATCAATATCGCTACAAGTCAGAACAGGGATAAGAGAGTCAATTTCTTCAATGCTTTTATCCCACCATTTGAATTTGAGCAGTAATTCAATCATTTCATCATCAAAGCGTTTGCGCAGAACATTTGCAGGATTACCGACCACTATCGTATAGGGAGGTATATCTTTTCCGACCGTGCTGTTTGCACCAATGACAGCCCCGTCACCGATATGAACTCCGGGCAATATTGTTGCATTTTGACCTATCCATACATCATTTCCAACGATCGTATCACCTTTTAACGGCATATCGGCTGCAACAGGCGGCTCCATATTCCACCCCTCCAATGTATAGAACGGAAATGTTGATACAGCGTTCATCTGATGATTTGCACCATTCATTACAAATTCAACACCTGCTGCTATCTGACAGAACTTACCTATGATAAGTTTATCGCCGTTCCATTCGTAATGGTGTGTAACGTGGCTTTCAAAATCTGAATCAGCAATATACGAAAAGTCACCGACAATTATATTAGGTTTGCTGATTGTAGGTTTGATATATATTTCTTTTTCATATCCCTTTATAGGATGGATCACATTTGGATTTGGTATCTTTCCATTTTTCATTTTCTTTGCCCTATAAATTCCGATTTATGCTAGTAATTATAGCACAGTATTGAAGGTCTGTCAATAGAAACGCCATAGTACTTCTGACTTTGCATCAGAAATACCATGGCTTAAAACTTCTATATCAGCGCCGCCCTTAGTAAAGAAGGTTTATTTTTATTTGCAAATAGCTCACCCCACAAGGTAATCCCTTGTTATTGCAAAGATCTCACGCAGCCAGTAGGTGGGCAGGGTAATAATGACCGGGTCGGAGCTCGGACAGATGCCGCAGGCGTGCAGACCGTTAAGCTTTGCCTGACGCACCCCGCGGTAAATGTGATAGCACTCGCTCACCACAACGACATCCTCCGGCAAGCCCTCGGAAGCTATTATAGCGGCAGAATTCCGGATATTTTCGGTGGTATCGCGGGATTCCGGTTCGGTATAGATGCGGGATCCGCTGATGCCGTGCTTTATGAGGTACCGGCGCATCGCTTCCGCTTCGGAAAGGTTCTCGTCATCTCCCATGCCGCCGGATACGATACACACCGCGCCGGGATGCGCTTCAAGGTACTCGCGGGCTTTTTCGAGACGTAAGGCAAGCATAGTTGACGGTTCCTCGCCGATCACCTGACAGCCGAGAACTATCACTGTCTGCGGAGTGCCGTTTGCGGATACCGCCACGGCTTCCGGCGGTCCGTTCACTATCTCGGTACAGATGATCGCGGAAATGACGCCGCAATATACAGCAAATACAAGCATTACCCCGCCGGCAGCCCTCGCCGCCGTCCGGAGCTTCGGTTTTCCGCGGATAAACGGATACAGCACAACGAGCAGTATTACGCACACACAGAAAATGACCCCGATGATATTCCCGTAGTTTATATGGTTAAGGTTCATGGTGTACAGGAATGTGTACAGCAGAAAGGCACACATCAGTGCCGCAATTATGCGGAGTACGGCAAAAAATATCGCCGTACCCCGTTTTGTTTTACTTACTTTCCGCAAAGCTTTCTGAATCTCTCCATTGCTTCCTTGGTGTTTTCAAGGGTGTTGAATGCCGTCAGACGGAACCAGCCGTCGCCGTTTTTGCCGAAGCCCTCGCCGGGAGTACCGACTACCTCGGCTTCATTGAGGAGCTTGTCGAAGAATTCCCAGCTTCCCATTCCGAAGGGGCACTTGAACCAGATGTAGGGGGAGTTCTTTCCGCCGGTGTATGTAATTCCGATCTCGTCGAATGTGTCCGCGATCACTTTTGCGTTCTTCATGTATTCCGCTATGACAGCCTTTGTCTGTTTCTGACCTTCTTCGGAGAATACCGCCTCGGCCGCACGCTGAACGGGATAGGAAACGCCGTTGAACTTGCTGCCTTCGCGGCGTATCCACAGGTCACGGAAGGAGTGAGCAGACCCGTCGGGAGCTTTCAGCATCAGCTCTTTCGGGATAACGGTGTAGCCGCAGCGCACGCCTGTAAATCCTGCTGTCTTGGAAAGTGAGCAGATCTCGATAGCGCACTCTCTCGAACCTTCCACCGCGAAAATGGAGCGCGGGATATCGGGATCGCTGATGAATGCTTCGTAAGCGGAATCGTAGATTATAACGGCATCGTTTGCCTTTGCGTAGTCGATCCATTCTTTCAGCTGTGCCTTTGTGTAAGCCGAGCCGGTAGGATTGTTGGGGGAGCAGAGGTAAATGATATCCGCGTGTACGGATCTATCGGGCATTGCCGCGAAGCCGTTGCTCTCGTCGGAGTTTGCGAAAAGCACCTTTCTGCCGCCCATGATGTTGGCATCAACGTAAACGGGGTATGCCGGGTCGGTGATTAGTACTGTGTTGTCGGCCGCGAGGATATCGCCTATGTTGCCGCAGTCGGACTTTGCGCCGTCACTGATGAGAACTTCCTCCGGAGCCACATCGGCACCGTTTTTCTTATAATATGCGGCGATAGCCTCACGGAGAAAATCATAACCGAGACCACTGTCCTCATAGCCGCGGAATGTCTCCTTAACTCCCATTTCGCGGGCAGCCTTCTCCATAGCTTCAACGACCACCGGAACCAGCGGGAGTGTAACATCGCCTATACCCATTCTTATGATCTTGTTATCCGGGTGGGCAGCAGTGTATTCACGCACACGCTTGCCTATTTCGATGAACAGGTAGCTTTTTTTGAGATTAAGGAAGTTTGCGTTCATTTTTGCCATAATGTTGTATCCTTTCTTGCAGAAAACAAAAGTTTTATATTCCTATTATAACATATAAAGAAGAGAATTTCAATAGCGGAAGAGAAAAGAAATAGAAGAAAGTAACCCGGATAGCTTTCGCGGCGGGGCGTTCCCCGATTATGCCATATAAAGAAGAGAATTTCAATAGCGGAAGAGAAAAGAAATAGAAGAAAGTGACCCGGATAGCTTTCGCGGCGGGGCGTTCCCCGCAATCATATAAATACTATTTTGCAAGCCTTTTTTGCAATTTCCGGATTAAAATGTGAATATCCGGCGATAATTATATTGCACAGCACAAGGAGGGCATAAGAATGACAAACAGAGAAAGGCACATTGACATAGCGCTGCTGCTCGGGACAGCATTTGCAATACTTACCGCACTTTTCGCGGACTTTGCGGGGGAATGTGATAAACTTTACGAAAGCACGTTCCGCCTGCACCTGATAGCAAATTCCGACTCGGAGTACGATCAGAAGATCAAGTATGCGCTCCGTGACTACATCATCACCGATCTCGGCGACATATTCAAAAACTGCGGCAGCTCCGCAGAAGCGGAAACTGCCGCAATAAACAATACAGGATATATTACAGGAAAGATCAACGATTATCTCATCTCACAAGGCTGTCCTTATACCGCGCATATCAGCGTCGGCACTTCTGACTTCCCGACCCGCGTATATGCCGACCGGACGTTTCCGGCTGGTGATTATGAGGCAATGCGGGTGGTGCTTGGCGAGGGAAGCGGCAAGAACTGGTGGTGTGTGCTTTACCCCACAGTCTGCATAAAAGCCGCAAGCGCCGAAAAAAGCGTATTTCCTTCGCGTATGCTTTATGAACAGACCAAGCGCGCCAACCGCATGACCGCCGACAGTCTGAAGGCGGAGCGTGGGAATATAGAGTTCCGGTTTGCACTGTATGATCTGCTCCATGCACTGTTTTTATAAGGAGTGCGGGGCAGACGCTCCGGCAGTGAACAGATGCGCTGCTTTTACAATGCCTGTCATTTCGTTCTGAAATGACAGGCTGTTTTGCTCTGTTATCTGTCTTTGTTCTTACAGTCCGTACTCTTGGAAGAAGTGACCGCCGGAGATGTCCGGGGGCAGATCGCGCGTTCTGTCAGGCATATCGTCTGAACAGCAGGCGTAACACCCATGACAGTGGACGGGGACTTTTCATTACAACGAATTTCATAATGCACGCTCCTTATTTACAGTTTTTCTTCAGGATAAGTCCGGCGGCTATCAGCAGCAGGGCTATGAAGATGAACAGGAACCGGTACGACAGGAAGCACAGCCATACGGCTCCGCCGATCATAAGAAGCACCGATATCACGCACAGCACACAGTTTGGTCTTCGCCGTCTCATTCCCGTTCACCTCCGGAATTATTATGTTATCATTCTATTCCGGCGGGAAAATAATGTTACTGTTTGGAATTTGTCCGAAAAGATTTAATAACTCGTAAAGAAAATTATTAATATCTATTGACAAGTTTTGAAAAATGTGCTACAATATGTTCTGGAAAGAAGGTGAGCCGATGAATAAAAGTGTGTACAGTCTCGTGCTGTCGGACGATGTGGTCGAGGCGGTGGACAGAGAGGCATACCGGGCGGGAATGAGCAGGTCTGCGTATATAAATAAGATACTTGCCGAAACGGTTTCATACGTGACTCCCGAACAGAGAATGAACGATATCTTCACGGCGGTAGAAAGCCTTATGGACGGCGGGATATTCCGGATAATGCCCCGTCCTTCTGATACCGCGCTTGCAATGCGGTCGGCTCTGCAATACAAATACAAGCCGGTCATAAGATACGGGATCGAACTGTACAGGAGTTTCAACGGGACGATCGGAAAGCTGAAAGTCTCGCTGCGGACACAGTCCGACGCGCTGATAAACGAATTCACGAAATTCGTGGGTCTGTGGTCGGCGCTCGAGAAAATGTACATCATGGATCATTTCCCCGACGGGATCACCTATACCGTGGAAAAAGGAAAATTCACCCGCACGTTCTGCCTGCCGCCCGAAAAGCATCTGCTCTCGGACGATGAAATAGCGGCTGCACTGTCGGAGTACGTCAAGATGTTCGATGAGATAATAAAGCTGTATTTCGTGAACTGCGGAGACGAGAAGCGGGCGAAGGAACTTGTCATGCGGCGGTACAAGACGTATTTCTCGGAGGGAATGCCCATAATCTGAGCGAAAAAATACAGAAGGGAGACAGTTATATGAATACGAACAAACTTACACAGAAATCGCTTGAAGTGATACAGGAGGCACAGAGCATCGCGGTCTCCAATTCAAACCAGCAGATAGATCAGCTTCATATCCTTCTTGCACTGCTGTCCGCTGAGGACGGACTCATACCCGGACTTCTGGAGAAAATGGGAATAGATGTTCCGACGGTGCGCGAACAGACCGAGCGCTGCGTGAACGGGCTTCCGAAAGTTACCGGAAGCGGCAGACGCGCGGACGAGGTGTACATCACCCCGGACACCGACAAGGCTCTCAGCGCCGCAGAAGAGACGGCAAAGCACATGGGCGACGAGTACATCTCGGTGGAGCATCTGTTCCTCGGACTGATCGAAAAGGGCAGGGAAAAGACGAAGGAAATACTTGATTCCTTCGGTATCACGAAAAACAAATTCCTTGCGGCATTGCAGACCGTGCGCGGCAATACCCGCGTCACCACCGACAATCCCGAGGGAACCTACGATGTGCTGAAAAAATACGGGCAGGATCTTGTGGAGCTTGCCCGTCAGAACAAGCTCGATCCGGTCATCGGGCGCGACAGCGAGATAAGGAATGTTATCAGGATACTTTCAAGAAAAAGCAAGAACAACCCGGTCCTTATAGGTGAGCCGGGCGTCGGCAAGACTGCCATAGCCGAGGGACTTGCTATACGTATAGTGCGCGGGGACGTGCCGACCGGACTGAAAGACCGCAGCATCTTTTCTCTCGATATGGGTGCGCTGGTCGCGGGCGCAAAATACCGCGGCGAGTTCGAGGAGCGCCTTAAATCCGTATTGCAGGAGATAAAGAAGTCCGACGGAAAGATCATACTATTCATAGATGAGCTGCACCTTATCGTAGGAGCGGGCAAGACCGACGGCGCTATGGACGCGGGCAATATCCTGAAACCTATGCTGGCAAGGGGTGAACTGCACTGTATCGGTGCTACCACTCTGAACGAGTACAGGCAGTATATTGAAAAGGACGCGGCGCTTGAAAGACGTTTCCAGCCCGTGCTGGTAGGTGAACCTACGGTGGAGGACACGATATCCATACTCCGCGGTCTGAAAGAGCGTTACGAGGTATTCCACGGCGTAAAGATACACGACAATGCGCTTATAGCCGCCGCGACCCTTTCCAACCGCTATATCTCCGACAGGTTCCTGCCTGATAAGGCGATAGACCTGGTAGATGAGGCGTGCGCACTTATCAAGACGGAAATGGAGAGTATGCCTTCCGAGCTTGACGAGCTTTCGAGAAAGATAATGCAGCATGAGATCGAGGAAGCCGCGCTGAAAAAAGAGACAGACAAGCTCTCCACCGAGCATCTTGAAGAGATACAGAAGGAACTCTCGGATATGCGTGAGAAGTTCCGGGAAATGAAAGCAAAGTGGGAGAACGAGAAAAATTCCATAAACAAGGTGCAGGACATCAGGAAGGAAATAGAGCAGGTCACCGCGGATATAGAGAAAGCGGAGCGCGAATATGATCTGAACAAGGCTGCGGAACTGAAATACGGCAGACTGCCGGGGCTGCGCAAACAGCTTGAAGAAGCGGAGAGCTCCGGGAACGGCAGAAGCACCACTTTGTTGCGTGACGCTGTAACCGAGGAGGAGATCGCGCGGATAATCTGCCGCTGGACGGGCATTCCCGTGTCGAAGCTCATGGAAGGCGAACGGGAGAAGCTGCTGAATATGGAAAATATCCTGCACAAGCGTGTGATAGGGCAGGACGAAGCGGTCGAGAAGGTCAGTGAAGCGATAATCCGCTCCCGTGCGGGCATACAGGATCCTAACAGACCGCTCGGTTCATTCCTGTTTCTGGGTCCTACCGGTGTCGGCAAGACCGAGCTTGCAAAGGCGCTGTCAGAAGCGCTGTTCGACGATGAAAACGGGATAGTGCGCATAGATATGAGCGAGTACATGGAGAAATTCAGCGTTTCCCGTCTTATCGGAGCGCCTCCCGGATATGTGGGATATGATGAAGGCGGACAGCTTACCGAAGCAGTGCGCCGCAAGCCCTATGCGGTGGTGCTTTTCGATGAGATAGAAAAAGCGCACCCCGATGTATTCAATATCCTGCTTCAGGTGCTGGACGACGGACGTATCACCGACAGCCAGGGCAGGACAGTGGATTTCAAGAATACTATCATCATACTTACATCAAATCTCGGCTCGCCATATATTCTTGACGGCATACAGGAGAACGGCGAGATATCTGAGGAAGCCCGCGATCAGGTTGATGCTCTGCTGAAACAGTCGTTCCGTCCCGAGTTTCTGAACCGTCTGGACGAGATAGTTTACTATAAGCCCCTCACAAAGACCGAGATCGGCAGCATAGTTGATCTTATGACGGAAAAACTCGCGCAGCGTCTTGAGGACAAACAGCTGAAGCTCACTCTTACCCCCGCGGCAAAGGAATTCATCATCGACAACGGCTATGACCCCGTTTACGGTGCGCGTCCGCTGAAGCGATTCATTCAGCACAAGCTTGAAACGCTCATAGCCCGCGCTATAATCTCCGATACGCTTAATGCCGGTGATACCGTCACAGTGGACAGCGACGGCGTAAAGCTCATACTGAAATAAAACGTCCTTCCTGTGTATGTGGGAGATAAGCTCCGTCTTGTCCGTAAGATCGTTGAAATGCTTACAGACGAAGAGAATGGAAACAAATTCGCAGAGAAACTGGAAGAATTTCTTGAGGGTCAGAAAAATCCTGTATGAAAATGAACCGTCCGTTTTTACAAACGGACGGTTCTGTTATCCGGCTATATATGCGTTGACTATCTCTCCGAAATACATGATGTGTGCGTCCTCGGGAGCGGGATAGAACATTGCTCTGTATTTTTCGCCGATGAGTGATGGCTCCTGCTTCTGGCGGGCAGCGACTTTACATTCGAGGGTCAGCGGCAGTTCCTTTATGCCCGGAACACAGACGATCTCCGAATCAACAAGGGTAAGACCGAGTTGTTTTATCTTGTCGGTATCTCTGCCGGATCTGCTGCCGCAGACTCCGAGTATCTTTCTGTCGAATTCACCGTATGGAATATTTACGGTGAATTCAGGATTTTTGTCGAGGAGTTCGCGGGTAAATCTGCTTTCGCGCACAAGTGTGATGAAAACGGGCTTGTTCCAGTCGGTGCCGAGAGCGCCCCAGCCTATGGTCATTGTGTTCACCGTGCCGCCGTGAGCCGTGGTCAGGAGTATGCCGCCGGGCAGGGATTCTAAGATCTCGCGGGCATGGTCGAACGGGTTTACTTTTTTATTCATATAATACAGTCCTTTCGGTTTTATTTACTGATTTAATTATAGATATACGGACGGATAAAATCAAGTATTATTTTCAAAAATCTGCTTTTTTCACAAATACACAATGTCTGAATATTGTATGTTGCTGCATTTTGCGGGAGAGTATGGTATAAGCGGGGAACGCCCCGCGGCGAAAGCTGTCCGGGTTACTTTCTTCTCTTTCTTTCCCTCTTCCGCTATTGATCTTCTCTTCTTTATATGGTATAATTATTGAATAAAATGAAAAGGAGACCAGAATTTATATGAAAAGAACGGCAAACCTGATATCGCTCATAATTTCCGCATCAATGTTCATCTCAGCGCTTTCGTCATGCGGCGGCGGGAATACCGTCAGCAGTACGGAACCTCCGATAAGCGGCACGGAAACATCAACTTCCGCAGTACAGACCACTTCCGCTCCGGAAGTCACAGAACAGGGAACTGCCGACGCGCACATCAGTGTTGACGGTACGAAGTTCGTGGTCGGCGGTAAGGAGATATGGCTCAGCGGCGGGAATACTCCATGGTATGACTGGAACGATTTTTCCGGCAGAATGAACGATGAGAAATGGGAACAGACCTTTGAGATGCTTGAAGCGGATCACATCAACTGCACCCGTATATGGATAAACTGTGACGGTAAATCAATAGTGAATGTAAAATCCAGCGGGCATTTCAACTATATGAACGACGAACATTTTGAAGATCTGGACAGGCTGTTCGATATGGCGGCGCGGCACAAGGTGTATGTTATGGCGACACTGCTCTCCTTCGACCATTTCAAGAACAAGGACTGGCAGGCTGTTCTTTCTTCAAAGGAGACCTGCGACGAGTATGCGGAAAATTATGTGAAGCCGTTCTGTGAGCGTTATGCGGACAATGACTATGTGTTTGCGATAGATATAATGAACGAGCCGGATTGGGTATATGAGAATGACGAGTGCGGAAAGATAAGCTGGGATAACATTTCATACCTGTTCGGAAAATGTGCCGATACCATTCATAAGACCTGCAATAAGCTTGTGACTGTGGGGACGGGCATAATAAAGTATAATTCCGACAAATATGAGGGCAACAAGGTCTCCGATGCCTACCTGAAGGAGCTTACAGGGCTTGACGGAGCCTATCTCGATTTTTACAGCGTTCACTATTACGATTGGCAAATGCCGTGGTTCGGGTTCCCGTTTGACAAGTCTCCGGAGGAATTCGGGCTTGTATATGACCGTCCCTGCATGATAGGCGAGACATCAAACGACAATGAGAAGAAATTCAGAATGACCCTGCCGGAGATCTACAAGTCAATGTATGACAACGGCTGGAACGGATTGCTGGTGTGGATGGAACCGCGAAAGGACGAGGAACAGATCTGGTACCGCTACGATCTTACGAGGGAAGCGACCAACGCGCAGTATGAGTACATTCCCGAAAAGATCGATCCTCTCGGCGCGTGGAAAGAGGATGTCTCAGCCGAACGCTTTTGATGCTTCTCCGGACAGCGAGGCAGAAAAATACCGTATGTCACCAAAGTAACATACGGTTTGAGGGCGGCGGTTCGCCGCTGTCTCTCCCGAACGCTTTAGATTTTTTACTTGAGTTTAAAGAACCGTACCTATTACTCTATATTATAGTATACTTGCATCACTATGTCAAGTATTTTCAAAAGGAGCACCCTGCCGAAGCTTGAACCCCGGCAGGGTAAATCAAAGGAGAAATCTATTACTCAAGCACCTGCTCGGCTTGGACTCCACCGATAAAGGTGATCTTGATGGTGCGTTTATCGATAACATCAATCCGCTCGATGAAGCGCCGCGTCATGCTGTCATCATATTCTGTGAGCTTGAAATCTGTTCGGTCGATCTCGTCCAGGATTTCTTGAACAGAATCGGTTGTTATCGAATGACCTGTGAGCTTCTCACGCTCGGCTCTGATCTGCTCGTTTATAGCATCTATCTCATCGGAGAGTCGCTTGAACTCGCCGTCATATTTCGTATAATCGGTTTCCGTAAGGGATAATTCCAGCAGTCGGCTGATCTCATCGCTGCGTTCTGCCCGAAGCTGTTCGAGCTGCGAGATTATCTGTCCGTCCGGTATCACTACCTCTTGTATTCCGGCTTTCAGCTCCTGCCGGACATCATCACCTATCGCACAGAAGCCGTTTATCGCTTCCAAAATCGCTCCGTGGAGGCTTTCTTCGTGGAGTGTCGGGGAGTGTTTGCATTTCTTCTTTCCGCTCTCCAAACGGCTCACACAGCGCCACACGATCTCCTTGTAGCCCTTTGCCGTCCATGTTGTCCTGCGGTACGCCGCGCCGCATTCGGCGCAATACATCCGCTCTGTCAGCGCATACTTGGCACTGTACTGCCCGTTGTTGTTCGTTTCCTTGCCTGACATCTTTTTCAGACTGTTGCGGCGGGTTATCTCGATCTGTGCCTTATTAAAGGTGTCACGGTCGATTATCGCTGCATGGTGGTCACTTACATAGTACATCGGAAGCTCTCCGGTGTTCTTTTTTGTTTTCTTCGATATGCAGTCCACCGTGTATGTCTTTTGCAGGAGCGCATCTCCCGCATATTTCTCATTCTGAAGTATGCTCGATATAGTTGAGATCGACCACTTGACGGCTCCGCGGGCATTGGGTATGTTCTGCTCTATAAGCTTGTCAGCTATATTCCGATAGCTTGCTCCGTCCAGGAACATACTGAATATCAGTCTGACCGTTTCCGCTTGCTCGGGAACTATCCGGGGATCGCCGTTCTCGTCCTTTTCGTAGCCGAAGATCGCCGCCATGCTGAATTTCCCTTGCTCGAAGGAGCGGCGGATACCCCAGGATACGTTTTTGCTTATGCTCTCGGATTCCGCTTGCGCGAACCATGAGAATATCGTCAGCAGCATTTCGTCTGACTGCTCAAGGGTGTTTATGTTCTCTTTCTCGAAGATGACCGCGATTCCAAGTGCTTTGAGTTCCCGCACATACTGTAGGCTTTCGACCGTGTTTCTTGCGAAGCGGCTCACGGATTTTGCAAGTATTATATCAATGCTCCCTCGGCGGCAGTATCGTATCATTTTGAGGAACTCCGGGCGTTTCTTCGCCTGTGTGCCGGTGATACCCTCGTCCGCGAAGATAGCTACTTTCTTCCAGTCCTCGTGGCTGCTGATATATTCATCGTAATACCGGCACTGCGCATCGTAGCTGCTCGCCTGTTCTTCCTCGGCTGTCGATACTCGGCAGTAGGCAGCGACCCGCTTCACAGCACTTTTCTTTTTTGCAGTCTCAGTCTGCGGCTTGGCGGGAATAACTGTTACCCGCATCTTGCCGTCGGATTCTATCGGTATGTTCGGTACTAACATTTCTGTCACGCTCCTTGTATCGGGATCGTTTTGTCATTGATAAGCACGGCGCTTACCGTGCTGCCGTCTATGACTATATATTTAATGACCTGTTTGGTCAGTTCCATATCAAATTCTTCGATTTTATCATGTTGAGTAAGTATTTCGAGCAGCGGAGCGGTCTTGTCGCGGTCATCGTATGTGAAGCAGTCGTACCGCATTGAGACCGCCCGAAGTATATCTACCATGAGCTTATCCGCATCGGCTGCAGAATCACTCATCTGCTCCTTGATCTGTTCCTCTGCCAGTGTAAGCTGTGCGGTGGGCTTGTATTCCACGCTGTCTATCGGTGCCGCAAGCGTCGGCTCGTCTATCAGCATATTTATCGCTGTCACAGCCAGACGCTTTATATCGTTCACACTCAAACGCCTGCATCCGGTGTTATTTCCGTATTCTATAAGGCTACGCAGGTATTTTGTCGCGTTATCCACCGGAAGTGCTGTTTTTCCTTTTTCGGATTTAATGACATTTGCTCGGTCGAATATCACCTGTTCTACAATCTGCGGATATGTACCATCACCGAGATACCGCTTGTTTTCAAGTATCCGACTGACCATGTTTTTGTTCCACAGAAGCTTGTCCGCGTTGTAAGGGACAGTCATCTCGGCTGCAATGCTTTTCAGAGACATTCCGTTCAGATACATCTCAAATATCTGTCGGACTGCTTCGGATTCCGCAGGTTCGGCAATGTACTTGCCGCTGCGCATCATATATCCGAACGGAATGTTTCTGTTGCTTTTCATAAGCGTTACCGCCTTTCTATGATTTCCGTGAACTCCACACCGCCTATGAGCCTGAACACTATCTCGTTTTCGGACAGAGCTGTCATTTTCTCGACTGTGATTCCGAACACAGTTTCATCAAACTCCGTCATGATGTCACGCTCATTCAGTATGTCCATAAGGTCAGAGAGCTTGTCCAGTGTGTTGACGATATCGTCTGTATCGCAAGCCGCTGTCATCAGTTCTTTAAGACGCATGATCTTTGCTTCGATCTCTTTTTTCTGTGCGTTGTATATGTCATCGGAGAGGATTCCGCTGCTATGAAGTCGGGTGATCTGGTTCATTTTCTCGCGGGCTGCTATCAGTTCACCCCTTGCGGAGAGTATCTTCTGATTCCCACATTGTTTCTTCATTATCAAGTCCTCAAGCTGACTTACCGCCGAAGATATGATCTTGTCGCCGAAGCGTTTAAGCTTGTTGAACATTCTTATGTATGCGCCTTTGAGGTATTCTTCGGGTATTGACCTAACCGGACACAGGTCTGCATTTTTGCTGTGCTTGTTGCATATCCAATATGCTTTGTCTCGTATATTTATCCTTTTGAACAAATAACCGCAATGTCCGCAGTTTATTTTACGGGTGAAAGTATATTGAGTTCCGTATGAACGCTCTGTAGGTCTGCGACTGATGATCAGTTCTTGAACCTTTCTGAACGTTTCCTTATCAATGATTGGTTCATGGGTTTCTTGTGCATAGTATTTGGGCTGTTCTCCCCTGTTTTGCCGCTTTACAAACGGCAAGGTTTCAGATGTATAGTATTTATGGAGCACCGAATCCCCGATATACTTCTCATTAGTTAATATATAACTGATCGTTGCTGCGTACCATTGTATGCCTGTTTCATCTGTAAGATTATCAGCGATTGTCTGAAGTCCGAGTCCATTCAGAAAATCATCAAATATTCTTTTTACAGTCTCCGCATTGTTTTCATCTATAAATAATTGGCTGTTATCATAATTATAGCCATAAGCCGGAGATCCGTTTGTATAAGTGCCGTTTTGCATACTTTTCTGTATGCTCCAGCGTAAGTTCTTCGATATGGACAGCGATTCGTTCTGCGCTACCATACCGAGCAGGGTTATGAGCGTTTCTCCCTCGGTCTTGTTGGTATCAATGTTGTTTTCCTCGAAGTAAACGGATATTCCGAGCTGCTTCAGCTCTCGTACCGCCTCGAGGCAGTCCTTTGTGTTTCGAGCGAATCTCGTCACCGATTTTACTATTATTCTGTCAAACTTATGTTTGCGGGCATCGCTCATCATGCGTTTGAACTCGTCACGCTTATCCGTGCAAGTTCCGGTGATGCCCTCGTCCGCGTAAATGTCAATTAGTATCGTGTCGTCGTTGTCCGCGGCGATGCTGTTGTAATATCTGTACTGCGCCGAGAAGGAGTGCTGCTGATCTTCGCTGTCGCTCGATACTCTTATGTATGCCGCAAGCCTTGTGATGATCTTCACATCGGTCGCTGCCTGTATCTTTGTGATAACCATGCGATCAGTCCTCTCTTTCCGTATCTATTATAGTACACAATACCACTTTTTCGTCCGTATTGGAACTACCAATGTGGACAGATTTATTTCCGCTTTCCTGTGCAGTTTACCTTGAAACGTGCAGCAAGAAGTTCCGCGTGTTTTTCGGATATCTTATCCTCGCGCAGCAGCTTTTCGATATACTGCAAACAAATGATATTTACAAGTTCAGCCTTTACTCCGGTCAGCGTATATATGTCCGTTCTCATTTTTGTTCTCCGTAAATAAACAGACCGCAGCCCTGCATTATTACAGGGCTGTGATCTTATATATATTTCAGCGGAACAGCAATAACTATTCCGCTGTATTGCCTGTAAGTTGTTCCGGCATATTTGTCCCCGACGCCCCTGCCAGTGCCCCATGTTATGGAGCTTCCGGGAATATATCGGGCTGCCGCCGGCGCGGCATCATGGGACTCTCACCCCCGCATGGTTCTCATGTGGCTGCCCTCATTGCTTGAGGCTGTGACTGGACAGAAGTATCATTGTACCCTCTTGCTTTTCATCGCACGAAACAACGGCTGCCAACCGCTGCCCGGGATCTTACTCTGCGACTCCTACATTAACGGACGGATCATAATTGTCGAGCTGTACGCTCTTGGCAAAAGCTGCCTCGCTTATCCTCGCTTGTAATGCCGAACATCGCTTTCATTTCCCGCTCTGCTACGCCCGCAGGCGCAAAAGGGAATGTACCCGATATACTGCTATTCAATTTTCAAAGAACAGGTGAGGGAAATATTTATCCCTTCATAATATAAGGACATCAGAAGCACCATTTTATACCCCCTGTTCTACAAATTATTATTCTTTCGACAAGATTTTAGCTAATTTAGCCAGTATTCTGACTTTCTTTTTATGTACATTTTTCTGTGCAATTCCCAATTCGTCAGCTACTCTCTGTTCCGTTTTGTCATTAAAAAACAGAGCTTCAATGATATATCTTTCTTCAAATGATAGTTCATCAAGAGCCCTGTCAACCATAACTGCGGTATCCAACGCGTCTATGCTGAAACTCGTATCTTCAAACTCATGCCCCAATTCCATTAAGCGTTCAATTGAATCTTCCGGACAGGTAATACAGTCAACGGTTTCTGTCTCGTTATCAACTTTTATGACGCCCTTTTTTCTGCGCCGATAATTTCTTGCTTCATTTTCCGGCTCCGTGATGTAAAGTCTGTAAACCTCTTTTGTCACCTCAACCATTGTTCCGTTGCATACCACTGTGTACTTTTTCTCGCTCATAATGACCGTCCTTTCGGGCGGACGCTCCGGTCAGGCGGATGCTCGGGAACACAGTCTGCAAGGCACACGACGACAAACGCAAAACGGATGCACAAACAGTGATGTTCCGGCGACAGGGCAGATTCCCAAGACGGGTATGTGCCTTATCATCTGAACATCCGCTGCCGTATGCATCCGACATAAGATATTATTTTTGTCCGTGGGTGGCGGCTCGTTTACAGCCTGTTCCCTTGAACTGAATATATCTTAACATATTTCGAACGAAAAAAATTATAGTAAACTATAAGATTTTCGCAAAATTTTATAGTCCACTATAATTCTTTTGAGAATTTTTGTGATATAATATAAGGTTAGGTGTTTTAATCATTACCAAACCAATAAAAAATGACCGGCTCCGGATTATCCGTGTCGGTCATATTGTATCTATCATTGAGGCAAACAACTGCATGAGCTTTCGCTGTTCGGCAGGTGCTTTTCTTTTCAGCTTCGGGATCAAAGCAAGCAGCTCCGGCGGTATATATGACGCTCCTGCAGCAGTGCCGGACTGAAAATATGACAAAGGCACCGTTAAGATGTCGGCTATCTTCATCAATGTTGTTACTTTGGCTTCGCTCTGTCCGTTCTCGATTCGGGAGAGCGCCGCAGATGTAATTCCGACATAAATTGCGAGTTCCGTTGCGGTCATACCGAGTTCCTCGCGTCTTGCGACTATTTTCGCTCCCATTTCGGCAAGCTGCGGGTTATATTCCTTTGCCATGCGCTCTCCCTCCTTCCGGCATAAAATAAAGTGAGGTCAAAGCATTCGCATCGTCAAATTCCGCGTTGCCGAACAAGAGCGCAGGGCATACCTGTGCGTATAGTTCAAGCAAGCAGACAATTGACATTTAATGCGTTATGCTTCAACCCCACTCGGTTCTTCGTACAGCCCACTCGCTGCACGGTTTTTTACAGTAAATATCGTTCTGCTGTAAGTATTCTGTTGTAGTTTTTATTGTTACGGATTTACATGAAACAGACCGCCGATTTTAAGCATATCGGCAGTAAGCTGCGTATATTCCGACAACCGCCGATATTCCGGCTTCTGCGTATTTACGCGCTTTTTCTTTAATTCAATGACATCTATGCCGTTCTTCTGCTTTTTCAGTTCAATATCTCTACCATTATAGAGATTTTCGCAGATCGTATCGAGCAGTTCCTTATTAACAAGCACCTCACCGAAGGTATCGGTCTGATATCCGTCAAGCACACGGGTGAGTTCTTCTTCGGCATCAAGCTCCTGTGCGGTCATGTCGAAGTGTTCCTGTCCGTCATTTCCGATATACAGCTCCGGAGGTATATCACCGCATCTGCCTGTTGCAACAACAAATCTTCTCATAGCACGGGCTATGGGTTCATACCGCGCCTCGGAAGCGGGTATCGCAATATGCAAATGACCCATTGCAAAAGCGTAAAACTCAAGCCCGCAGCCGCAGCCTACGATCTCGTCAACATACCTGTCGTCAAATCTATATACTTTCCCGCAGCACGGGCAGCATATCGTGTAGCCTGCGCCATTTGTATCTCTTGTCATCTTTCTTTGTTCTCCGCTGATCATATATCTTTCAGTATCTTTACCGCGATGCCTCGGACTGTGAAGTTCCGTCCGAACATACGCTTTTTATTACTCCATGTTTCGTTCTCTGCCCAAAGGTACGCTCCCTTTTTATCCGTGCGAAAGCGTTTAAGCGTATTGCCTTCGCCGTCGATGTATGCCACAACGATATCTCCCTCGGCAGGCCGGCTGCTCTCTTGAAATATAACGAGGTCGCCGTCATCTATTCCGGCACTTATCATGGATTCACCGCGCACGGGCATGGAATAAAACTTGCCTTTCTGCCCTCGGAGGAACGATGAGGGTATAGGAAAGTATTCCCCGACGTATGCATCATCCACCATATCCGGCGCTCCGGCCGGGACAGACGCGTCTATCGCTCCCACCATACTGTACTCTTTGTTGACCTTGTCTATCAGTTCGGTATGGATCTCTCCGTCTGTATATTGAAGCATACCAAGCTCCGACATTCTGACAAGATACCTGTATGCGGTTGCCTTGTTTATATCAAATTCAAGCCCGATCTCTCTTGTCGAGGGAGCTTTTCCGAGGTGACTCATTGCAAAGTCATCAACGAATACCCTTATCTTCTCCATAAGACTTTTGTCCTTTGATCTCATAGGCACCTCCGCATCTTTTTTTGGCAACCTATCGTTGCATTTAGAATTATATCACATTTCCGATCATTTGTAAAGAGAAAAATTGCCCCTTGATGCTTCGCGCGCAAAATTTTGAGCGCGTCCAAACATAAGGGACATAAAATGTTATTTATTTGTTAATTTTATACAATGCTGCTATTTCATTGCTTGTTCAAGCATGGACCTATATGCGCTTACGATCTCTGTCGGCTCTGTTATCCTGATACCGCCGCAGAATTGAAATACCCATGAAAAGAATGTCGAGCTTGGTCTGACCGTTACTTTTGCAGAAAAGTGCTTACCGTCAACGATCGCGGTCGGAATATCTTCTCCGAAACGATCAATGATGTTCAGCATATACCTGTTCTCGGCAACCAGGGTAACTGTGCGTTCTTCCTCGTTGCCGTCAAACATCTGCAGCACCATTTTGCTGTAGTCGGCTATATTGAATTGTGGATCGACATACGCATTATCATCAAGCACTGCAACATTTCTCATGCGGTCTATCCTGAATGGTACGATACAGTTCTTTTCTTCGGAATATGAAGGCGCATAGTATCTGTCATCGTTCCATACAAGTACCTGCGGAGATACCTTGTATTATTTTCCGTCATGCCGTAAAACGATCTCTTTAGTCGGGAGAATGTCTATGTATTGGAAAGAGATCTTCTTTCCTTCCGCAATTGCTGTTGATACAGCATCAACGGTACGAAAAATACCGGGACTGAATGTTTTCAATCTGTTCACAGGGAGCGCCCCGTTTATGATCTGCTGCCTGTTATGCTCGTTAGTCAGTCCGGTCAGCTTGTTTATTATTCCTTCGCTCTTATCCGCGGTTATAAACCGTGAACTTGCTACTGCATCGGCAAGCATTTTTATCTCCGCAAGTTCAAACAAGCGGCTGCCGATATAGAAGACCTTGTTCTTACCTGCCATTTCCGAAATAACATCTATGCCAAACGCTTGCAGCACAGAAATATCATCTCGGATAGTGTTGCGATTGGCTTTGTAGCCGTAATTTTCGCATATCC
>CAMVGH010000003.1 GCA_947166945.1 uncultured Clostridia bacterium | reverse complement strand
CAATAGCTCGTCTGAAAGCTTCTCAAAGTCGCTGTCCGACAGCGTATCGCACAGTCGTTCGGTAAGCGAAGGGACAAGCACGGGAACGAATACCGGAAGGTCGTCAAGTGACAGTACGAGTGAGAGCCGGACAAGCGGCAAGACAGACAGTACCGGCGCAAGTAAGTCTATCTCTAACGGTACAAGCAGCGGGACAAGCAAAGGACGGAACAAAGGTAAATCCATAGGTTCAACAGGCGGTTTTTCCGCAGGAACATCGTCTTCAATGGGTCTCGGACCGTCTATAGGCTATTCAAAGTCTTATCAGTGGGTAGATCAGCAGGTCAAGGATATACTGGAGCTGCTTGAATTTCAGAATCAGCGGCTAAAGAAAGCCCTGCGCGGTGAGGGCGCTATGTACACTTATGTATATGTAGCTTGTCCGAACCTTGATGCTCTTTCCACAGCGATGACTACCGCAAAATCCACATGGCAGAACGAATACGCTATGATACAGCCACTTCAGGTGCTTGATCTTGACGATAACGAACAGGATCACTTGTTATATCGGTTTACCGCTTTCTCGTCCGATGTTACACGAGAAATAGTCGCGGGAGCCGAAGAATATAAGTATGCAACGGTATTATTGCCGGGTGAGCTGACAGCGCTCACTCATCTGCCTCGTATATCGGAGGGCGGAATTTATGCCAATGTGGATGATATACCGAAATTTGCCGTACCGTCAATGATGAAGGGCGAAATATATATGGGAACGATCCTGTCAGCCGAGCGCTTTTCGTTCAATAACGGATACTGTACGCCATTTGATTATCGGCTCAATGAATCCGAACTTATGCACGGAATATTTGCCGGAGCTTCCAGAAGCGGGAAAACAGTAGCGGCGATACGGTTTGCGGCTGAACTTTCAAAGGTCCGCAGGAAAACAACGGGCAAACGGCTGCGTCTTGTATGTATGGATCCAAAGACCGACTGGCGTGTTCTTGCAAGATATGTTGAGCCGGAGAGGTTCAAGTATTACTCTTTGGGCAACATAAACTTTCACCCTATAAATCTCAATCCGTGGAAGATTCCGAAGAATATCTGGCCGCAGGTATGGATCGACGGAATAATCGACATCTATTGCCGTGCTTACGGGCTTCTGGAGCGCGGTAAACAAATGGTCGGCGAGACGGTTTACGCTCTTTATGAGGAAGCGGGCGTGTTTCGCGCCTGTGATAAAGAGGACTGGCGTGAGAAAGTACCGGAACTGTCGCGTCATGTTACCTTTGACAAGATATGTGACCGTATGACAAAAATAAAAGCGGCGCTTGAAGATCCTACAAACCCCAAAGGGCGTGCAGGAAACGATACTCGTGACGCTTATGCGAGGCTTTTAGACCGTTTGCAGGCTTTTTCAAGAGAATTCTCGATAGAACGCCGTTTGTTCTCAAATGAGGACGGTATGAGCGTTGATGAGCTTGTGGGAGAGGACGATGTGACCGTATTTGAGTCTTCCGGTCTTGAGTCGACCTTCAGCAATTTCATTTTCGGTGTGATAACAAGCGGGTTCTATAAAGTCGCCAAGAGCTATGAAAAGGGCTTCATCGATAAGAGTCAATATGAAACGGTACTTTTTATCGAAGAAGCAAACAAGGTACTGACAGGAAACGATAATGCGACGACCGGAGGCGGCGGAAATATAGGACTGCCCGGACAGTCTGAATTTGAAGAGATACTCGATCAGGCAGCCGGATATGGCTTATTTATCTTCGCGATAACTCAAAAGGTCGCGGATATGCCGTCATCGGTCATAGCCAATTCGGGTATGATGTTTGCGGGAAGGCAGGTTCGCCCCGATGATTCCGCGATAGTTATCCGTAAGATAGCCCGTGAGGAGCGTTATGAAGACCGTGATATGACAAAATGGTTCCCAAGAGCTCCGATAGGCTGGCTGGTTTGCCAATCATCGCGAGGATATGACTATAAGAGCGCGGAGCCTGTTCTGGTAAAGATCGCGCGCCTGAACGACAAATCACCGAGCAACGAGGAGCTTGACAGCATACTGACGGTCAAGAATGCAAAGGGCATTATAAAGAATGTGTATTGAAACCGAGGGCTTGGTTATTTCCGTAATCATAATATGTCCGGAAGTGGATACACTTCAAAAATTTTTTTACAGGAGGACATTTGAATGTCAAAAGGAAAGAAAATACTGATAGTGATACTGATAGCCGCAATATTTGCCGCTGTCGCCGGGTATGGGCTGTATGTTTATCTCACCCCGCTCAAAACAACGATCTATGTGTACAACAACAATTACGATGCCGGAAAGACTATATCCGGCGATATGCTTACCCCTATCGTTGTAGACAACAGTATTGTAATAAACGGCAGAGATGCCGGGGTAAATGAGCAGTTCGTGACAGCACAGACCATAAATTCTGTGATAAGCTCCGGCGATTCGCTGCTTACCAATGTGTATAAGGGACAGGCTCTCACACTGTCGGATCTCAATGTCGCAAGCGGCACAGCAATCGAAAAGAATATGAGAACGGACGCTATCGCGGTCAGCATAAACCTGAACAATACTACGGGCGTCACAAGCGGTCTGCGTATCGGCTCCAGAGTAAATGTATATTCGTCTGTTGACGGTATCACCTCTCTGCTGCTCGAAAATATGAGAGTGATCAAGGTCAACAAATCCGATGGCGCTCTTTCTTCGGTCACTATAGAATGTACACAGGAAGAGGCTCTGAAAATAATTTACGCAACAGAGTATACTTCCGTACATCTCGGTCTTGTCAACGCTTCCGAGTACGAACCCATAGGCAGCGAGCTCTCTTACGGAACTTATACCGGTAAATAAAACGGAGGACTATATGAAAGTAATAATAATCGATGAACGTACCAATTTTCTCAATGATGTCAAAAACCGACTCGCCGTGTGCGATGATCTTGATGTCGAAGTTGTCGGCTATCTGCCGGATATGAGTAGTATAGACGATTACTGCGACAAGGCCGACCTCGCGTTGATAGCCGACAACATTGCAGCTGATCCTGATTTCGCATATCCGGATATAGAAGCATACGGGTATGAGACCTGTGATGAATGCTGCGAAGCGATATATCAGAATGATATGCACAATATCGGGCGTATGGCAAAGGCAAGGAATATGGTCGAGTATCTCTATAAGCTTGATGAAGACGATCCCTTTGAGGAAGCGGCACCTCCGAAGGCATCAATAGAAAAAAACGAAAGACCTTTTCGTCCCCAAAAGCAGAATAACGGGAGCCGCGTTATTCGCAGCAATTCTCCTCGTGCGCTGCGTAAACAGTCATATCCCACTCGCGCTCCTCGCAAGTATGAGGAGGAATATGACGAGGATTACTATGATGAGGAAGAAGATGACGAGGACGATGAAGAGGAAACAGCCCGAAGAAGCGCAAGAGACATCAAAGCTCCTCAGAAGCTCCGTCAGGCGGTACATAAGCCTTCGGAACCCGCTATTGCCGATCTCTCCGATGATATTCCCGAAAGGGCGAAAGTCATAACCGTATATTCCGCGAAGGGCGGCGTCGGTAAAACAACGCTTGCTTCCGAGATCGGAGCATATCTGGCTCTTACCTGCAAGAAGCGCGGTCGGCTGAGATGCTGTGTTATTGATTATAACATAGACTTCGGAGATGTTACTACCACACTCGGCTTTGATGCGGAAGGCGTAAATATGGCTATGTGGGCTGCCGAGATCGAAGAACGCAAAAAACAAGGCAAATCCACAGAATATACCGCTAAGGATATACAGGAAAACTTCCTGCAGCGTAAGGTCTTTGATGACAAGACGGAGATCTATGGACTTATCGCACCTCCCACGCACGAGGACTCTATGGATATACACGAAAAAGAGCTGTTTATAATGCTCGATAATATCGTAAGAAACGGCGGATTCGATTATGTTATCTGCGATACCGGCAACAACACCAGAGACTCGTCGATAATCGCTCTTGATTTCGCGGATTATGTTTTTATGGTGCTGACGCAGGATATATCCACGATCAACTGCAATGACAGCTTCCTTACAACAGTCCGCAAAATGAAGTACGATGAATCAAAGATCCGCGTAGTCATAAACAATGTCCTGCCCTCAAAGGAAACTGCTATCTCTGTACATGATATAGAATCATTCGTTTCTTTCCCGACTGCGGCTGTAATACGGCACAATTCCGATGTTATCAAGGCGAACAATCAGTCGGTACCGCTGGTTTTCAAATCTTCCCACGAATACACCAAAGAAATACGGAATATCATTTCCGTTATCATCAATGACGGCGAGGTAGTCGCAGACAGCAAGAAGAGTCATTCACTTTTCAAGCGTAATACGGACGATGCCGAAAAGAAAAGGGTGAGAAGATAATGAGCCTGATAGAAAAAAGACTTCAGAACGCTGCAAAGAGCGATAACAATGCCAAAAGGCGGAACAATACGGAATCTGTTCGCAGAAATGAGCGTGAACCTCCCTCCCGAAGACTTGACAGGCATCCTCCGAAGCGAGAGCATCCCCGTATTGAGAAGGAAGAACCCGAAGCAGAGTTATCCAGAAAAGAGGTCATGGAATCCGCAGCCTCGGCTCTGCTGAAGGAACGCCTAAAAACGCTCGATGAGGAAAAGATGACCATAGCGGAAGCTGTTGATAAGGAGATCATCAAGATAACCGACGACGAGCGCAAGTATGTCGATATGGTCACGGCTGCCATATCCGAACGCTTTAAACAGCAGGTCTCCAGCGCAAGTTCAATATCAGCGGCTCTAGCTGATGAGATAGAAAAGGCGGTCGCCATAGAATGTGAACGGCTGCCCGTACTGTATGAGACTCAGCAGAGAGTCAAGAAGACGGTAATTTCACAGATAATCGGTCTTGGACCGCTTGATCCGTATATGGCAGACCCGAAAGTGACCGAGATAGTTGTGCAGCGGTGGGATCATATATGTATCGAGCGTGAAGGCAAAATACATCGCGTACAGGCGACATTTACTGACGAAAAGCATTTGCAGACCGTTATCCAGCGTATCGTACAGCCTATCGGAAGGCAGATAAATGTGTCGAGACCGATAGTTGATGCCCGCCTTGCGGACGGTTCCCGTGTATGCGCGACTATACCTCCCGCATCCCCTGATGGGGCTACACTTGATATACGCCGGTTCTTCGACATTGCTCTTACCGGAGAGGACTATATCCGGCTCGGCTCAATGAACGAGGATATGCTGGAGTTCCTTCGCAAAGCTGTTCAGGCAAAGTCAAGCATAATTGTCAGCGGCGGTACAGGCACAGGTAAAACTACTCTCCTCAATATGCTTTCGGGGGCTATACCGGAAGATGAGCTTATAATCACTATCGAGGACAGCTGCGAACTCAAGCTCGAATCGCCCAATGTCCGGCGGCTTGAAACAAGGACTATAACGAGCTCCGGAAAGAACGATGCCGCTATGAATGTGGATATACGGGCTCTGGTCAAAACCTCGCTTCGTATGCGCCCCGACAGGATCGTTGTCGGAGAGATACGCGACGGCACGATAACCGACATGATCTCGGCAATGAGTACGGGACACGAAGGCTCAATGTGTACCGTCCACGCCAACAGTGCGGTAAATCTCGTCAATGTACGACTTCCCATGCTGTATTCAATGGCAGAAGCGTCCTTTTCGGAAGAATCGGAAGCCATTCAGATCGCCGAGGCTATCGACCTGATCGTGCAGATAAAAAGATACGGCAAACTCCGCGCAATACAGTCAATAACCGAAGTAACGGGTATGGAAGGCTCCAGAGTGAAACTTACCGATATATTTAGGTTTGACGAGATACAGAAAGAGTACTACGCAACGGGATACAAGCCGAAGAAGATACTCGACAGGATGCTTGAAAAAGGGATATACATAAACCCCGATATTTTCAAATCCCGCGAGGTCAAGAAAAAAGAGATGCTTGAAGAGCTCGATAAACAGCAGAATAATTCCGGAAGTACGGAAGTAACGGAGGACAATGTATGACGATAGAATCTGTGGCAAACCTCGCATTACCGATTCTTTTTACGGTTCTTACCATTCTTATGATCGGTATAGCCATTGCAATAGCTATACGCGAGAAGAAATCAACGATCACCGGAGAGCGCGAAAAAGACCTTATAGATAAGTTCACCGACACAAAAACGAAGCAGCTTTACGCTATCCCGGGCGCTATCAGCATTAAGACATATACCGTGATCATGGTCGCCGCGCCTGTTATCCTCGGAGGAGTCGCGTTTATGCTTACACAATCTGCCGTCGCGGCAGTCATAGGTCTTGCGGCAGGCGCTGTCGCTCCGGAGCTTATCGTCAGGCTCCAGAAGTCCAAATCGGACAAGGACTTTGACGAGAAGTACGGACGAGCATTAAAGCAGATGTCCTCTACTCTTCGCGCCGGAATGACTATTCAGCAGTCGGTAGATGATATTTGTGCCAACCCGTTTCTCGATGATCAGATAAAGGATATGTTCAGACAGATAAGCGCGGATATAAAGATAGGCATACCGGTTGCGGAGGCGTTCAAGAAAGTTTCGGATATGCGTTCTACGATAGATACCCGTGATGTTACGGCTGCCGTGGCTATGCAGTCGGAGGTCGGCGGCAGCGAAGCCGAAGTTATCGAGCTTGTTGCCACAAACATAAACGAGCGCATCATGGTTCGGAAAGAGATACGGACTTTGTTTACCACAGCGAAAATAACGGTATATGCTATGGACTTTGTGCCTCCGATACTGCTTATCGGACTTATTATGACCGGCGGAGACCTGATGGATTTCTACAAGAAAGGCATTACGGGGCTGCTGGTCATGGGTGCAATAATGCTGCTGTTCTTCATAGGATCCGTAGTATCACACAAGATGATGAAGTCGGCGGATGTAAGGAGTGATTGATATGGGCGCTGAAAGATTGTTAAGTGCGGGAGTCGTAGCTGTTCTTATCGGTATATCCGTATTCGTTATAATCGCTGTTATAGGAGTATCCGTTATAATCAGCAGAAAGCGGATACTGAAAAAAGCCGAGACAGGCGATAAACAGCGGGATATGTACGAGGAATACATCGGTACTGACATCAAGGTCATGCTCAAAAAGGTCGGCATAGACCCTGCCGAGTACATACGGGAATGCCGGATAGCGTCAATAGAGCCGAATTTCTATGCTCTCGTTATATGCCGAATAATCGGTATTGTCTTTCTGTTTGCCGCGGTCGCGCTGATCGTGACCGGAAATACATATATATCCCTTGTGGGTATGCTGCTTTCGGTCGTGATAATGAACGCGCCCAAGAAGAAAGCGAAGAACATAGCTGCGGACAGGAAGGCACGGTTCGATGCCGAGATACCCCGTTTTCTCGATATGCTCGATTCCGGTCTGATTGCCGGAATGACGATACAGAACGCAATAGAGTACACTACAAGGTATCTCGACGGCGTTCTTGCCGAAGAAATGCGTATGGCACTTGCGGAAACTGAGCTTGGAGCCAAAGACTGGAACGAAGCACTCGTCGATGTGGCTGCAAAGTACTCCAATCCCAATTTCTCAGACTTCGCTACCGATCTGGCTACATCGTACAATAAGGGCGTATCGGTTATCGAGGCTGTAGAGCGTAAGAGTAGGCAGATAAAGTCGGCAAATCTGCTTACTGCCAAAGAAAAGGCGGCAGCTCTGACCAGCAAGATACTTGTGCCGACGATGATGTTCAAGATGATCCCGCTTATGGCGGCACTTCTGATACCGGTATTTATGATAATGCAGGAAGGAATGTTCTGACATTATCATACTATACAAGCACGATGAATTCGTGTCAAATTCAATTTTTTATTCACAGAAAGGAAGAGTTTACAATGGTTAAATTCAAGAACTACGCAAAAAGATTTCTCTGCGATGAAGAAGGCGCAGAACTGATCGAGTGGGCAATAGTGGTGGCTATAGCCGCTATTCTCGTTACGGCTGCTATCGCTATCATGAACACGATGCAGGGCTCGCTCAATTCTACCGATCAAATGCTTCAGGACAATCTTGTTTCCGGGCTGACAAACGCAAATGGCGGCGGCGGAAACGGCGGCGGCGGAGAAGCCGGAGGCGCAGAAGGCTAAAAGTAACAGCAAAACGGGCGTTGTTAGTGCAATGCCCGTTTGTGCAAGAAGGAGTAAATATGACTTTTCAGATGATAATCCAGCTCGCCGTTATAGGCTTCACATTTGTTGTTATGGCGACAGCGGCAACTTTGGATATACGGACAAGAAGAATACCAAACTGGCTGACTTTTGCCGCTGCAATCACCGGACTTATACTTACATATATCATGGATTGGCGGGAAGGAATAGTAAGAACGATAGCTGTAACGGCTGTATTCTTTGCCGGAGTGACGGGCTGTCTCGGCTTGGGCGACCTCAAGCTGTTTATGGCACTGACGGCGCTGCAAGGTGTTCTGCCCTCGCTTATCTCCATCTTTATCGCTTCGTGCGCTCTCCTTATCGTAAAGGTCATCAAGGGCAAATATGCCGTTGATATGCGCAGACTTCGTGACGCCGACCGTGCCGCTGAAGGAGAAAGAGTACCGTTTGCCCCGTATATGCTTCTCGGATATTGCAGTTATCTTGCTTATTTCGTGATCGACAGTTTCGTATAAGGAGGAAGAAAGATGTTGAAAAAAGTGTTAAAAAGACTAAAAAATCGTCGTGGTTCCGCCGAAATACTGTCTTTTTGTGTTATGTGTCCGTTTGTACTGTATCTGATACTTGTCTCCCTTAATGTGTTTGCGTATATAAGAGCCGGACAGATAGCCGAATACTGTGCTTATGTGGGCGGACGAGCTGCCGTAGTCACTACGCAGGATGTAGGGGCTGATACCGACCATCGGCTTGCTGCAGCTCAGGGAGCAGCTAACGCTGTGGTAGAACAGACAATGGCTGTCGGCGGGTACAGACAATCGACATCGTCGGACCTTGAAGCCAAGCAGTGGCACGGAGAGCTGAGGCTGGTAGAGTCTGATTCCGCATGGACAAAGGGCGTACTTGCAGAATATACGGTTACGATGCGGACTGTCAGCTTTATCGGTACTACGCCCAGAACGGTGCAGTCTTCCATTGTTATGATGGTCGAAACTCCCGTAGATTCCGGAAACGATGTGATACGAGCGGGGTGAGGATATGAAACGAATAAACTGGCGTGAAGGCAGCGGTATGACGCTAATGATGATGTCGGTATGGCTCATAATACTTACAGCGTTCTGCGTTGTTGTTGAAATAGGCGGAAAGTATGTATGTGCCGCCGCTGTTCAGACAAAGACGGACGCTATCATCGAAGGAGCGTCCGTTGCGGCAGATACCGGCATAATCAACTCTTATGACATCGATATCGTCACGAATACCTATAAGGATAAGACTGAGATCAGCGGCAGAGACGCTAAAGAAATGGCGGATAAGATATATGAAGCCAACAAGAAGGAAATGCCCGGTCTGGTAAAGAGCTATACATATTCCTGCAACGCTGTTGCTCCTTGCAACGGCTTGCAGCAGCTAAGCTATAACCAAAGGCTGTTCACCGCAGTCGGCAGAGTTGAGGGCAAGAACATCTTTAACCTGCTCCCGCGTCCTATATACAGAGTAGATGCTGTCGGAACAGTATATATAATCGGTACGGAAACGCCTTTGGAGGATTCCGTTCGCTTCTCGGATATGTACCCGAATGATCCCCGAATACCGATCTCTGCGCTCACAAGCAATACAGGTACAACTTTGCTTAATGCTTATCAGTATGTACCCGGAACGAGCCTTTGGGAATCGTACATGGGACAAAAGCTGGACAATATAGCTGACAACAGAAGCGCAGCGCTTTATGCTGCTGTGCTGGATCAGTTCGGGCTCGGAGAATATCAGACTGCCAGATATGTTCAGTCGGAGTATGCGCAGTACGATATTCATCAGTTCATGGACGATTATGTATATGGCGGTCCGGGCAGTGCCGTATCCCTTACGGCTTCGGATACGCTACTGTGGGATATTTCCGTTGCTATGGGCTGTGAGTTGCCTCGTTATTTGCTTAATACAGGTGCGTCTTCCAATGGGAGCACCTACTATGACTGGCACAAGGGTCACAAAGGAGTTGAGCTTGTAAAGATTAACATAAATGACAGTTCAAGGTTCGGTACCCTTGGCTCTGTGAGCGAAGCTGTCGCTTATGCGAACAAGGGCTGTATTACCTTTGCTGTCGGACCGAGTGGTACATATTACTTTATCAGACCTACCGTTCTGGACGGTTCGGACAGTGACGGGTTTGCGGGTACATCTCCCGAATGTGCTTATACCGACGGAAATACAGGCTC
The DNA here is from genome assembly GCA_947166945.1 of uncultured Clostridia bacterium. Lineage (GTDB taxonomy): Bacteria > Bacillota > Clostridia > Oscillospirales > Ruminococcaceae > Ruminiclostridium_E. The sequence goes on along the minus strand of CAMVGH010000003.1, from coordinate 69,684 downwards.
GGGGAGAAGATCTGTTGACATATCCGGCTGTAGGCTGTATTATGTCAAAGCAAGTCAATAACAAAAAGCCCGGGAAAGCGTTTTTCCGGGCCTTTAGTGCTACGTTGTTATAAAAACGGAGGAGTGTTTGCTATGCCAAAAATCAAAAAGATCGTAAAGACGGATTTTACCATGATACATAACGCGATGGTCAGAGACAAGGAACTGGGGTTTCATGAGCGCGGACTGCTTTTAACTATGCTGTCGCTTCCGGATACCTGGGATTTCTCAATAAGGGGACTTATGGCTATATCAACGGACGGCTATACCAAAATATCCAATTCTCTTAAAATCCTCGAAAAAAGGGGCTATCTTAAACGAGAACGGGTTTATGCAGGCGGAAAAATAATTGATTGGGAGTATTATTTCAGCGATGAGCCGATATTTGCGGCAGATGAGGGTGAACCCCCACCCTGTACACAACAAGGATCCGAAAAGCAAGAACTTGAAAACCTTGTATCAGAAAAACAAATACAAGATAATCTTGAATCAGCGGCAGAAAGACAAGCTGGAGTAATACTACATGAGCAGATCAATAATAAAGAAAATAATAATCAAGAATCAAAAAATATAATATCTTCGTTTTCTAAATCAATCCATCAATCAAATAGCAGTGGCTATATGCGATTGAAAGACGGATATACAGAGATCGTAAAAAAGAGTATTGATTATGACGCATTTATTCTCTGGATACAGGAATCTAACGGATATATGGACAAAAAAGAACTTGACGAGATCGTGGATTACATAGTCAGTGCTATATGCTCCGACAAGCCTACCGAAACTATCTGCGAACATGAGCTTCCCAGAGAGGTAATACGGTCTGTAATGCTGAAGGTCGATAGAACTTGTGTTGAAAACGCGATAGATCAGATGCGTAAGACCGATAACATACGGAATTACGGCAAATATCTGATAAGTACGCTCTATAACGAAGCTACCGGCAGAAGTTTCAGGGAGAACACCGAGGAGCGAAACGCGGAATATGCTGTTAAGCGAGATTTTGGAAGCGCCTTGGACAAATATCGTAACCTGTGAAGAATAAAGTCATTCGAGGTTCTGTGATGCGATTAAACACCTCTGTTATATCGCGCTGGTGTTCTTCTTCACGCACTTGCTCATTGCTTCGTTGGCTTCTTCATCCCAGACCGTTCTTTCGGGTCCGAGAGTTCCGTACATTGTGTTCTCAAACGAATATGTCATCTTCGCTTCTTTTATCAGCCTTTCGTTGTCGATGTCATCACTGAATGTTCCGAGACGAGCATAGATATCCTGAGTGATCTCATAGTTGTACTGCTCACGGACCTCGCGGCTGGTGTACATTATCTCCGCAAAATACCGCTTTGTATCGGGGTCGTAGTACGCTGTCCAGTTATTGCCCTGCTTTTTTGTTTTCATAGGATGCTCCTTTTGATCTGTTACCATGTATTCTAATTCAGCAGATAAGAAACCGTAGGTCTGAATTCATCCGCAACGCTGTCCACATTCTTTTCAAGTATGAACCTTCTATATACAGATGCCTTGCTTGGGTATATAATTCTCCTGCCTTTTTCTTAATTATACTTTTTAGAGCAACTCTACCCGCTCCAGCAGCAGATCGATAAGACTGCAATGCTGTATACCGTTATCGTCGAAGAAGCTATGTGGGATGTCGAGCCGAACAACGATCTTTCTGAAAAAGTCCTTTGTGAGCATAAGAGGCTTTAGCTCCGTTTCAGTCTTTTCATCTTCGGCAAGCTGAAACGCCGATTGGATATACATCTTTTTGTCCGCGCTGTTTACCACAAAATCTATCTCCCGTTGCGTATTCGCACCCTTTGTGCGGTCGGTCACAACTCCCACATCGACCGAATATCCTCGACGAATAAGGTCGTTATAAATGATATTCTCCATTATATGACCGGGATCGAACTGTCGGTAATTCAGCCTTGCGTTGCGAAGCCCTATGTCGGTGTAATAATACTTGTTCGGATAGTCGAAATACATCTTTCCCTTAACATCGTAACGCTTTGCAAGTGACACAAGAAATGAATCAATAATGTGTCCGATGTATGCCGACACCAATGCGGGATTGATCTTTTCGTTCCGGGCGCTCGTAAGATAGTTTGCGATATTGTTGGGATTTGTAAGTGAGCCGGTCTGTGACGCAAGGTAATCGAGAATAGCGTTCAGTACATCTTCGCGCTCTATTCTGTTGCGTTCGGATATATCCTTGATGTACAGCTCGTTGTAAAGTGACATCAGATATTCCTTCTTGTCACCCTCATCAGAAAATGACAGTATTCTCGGCATTCCGCCGTAAAGCATATATCCGTCGAGCGCTTTTCTTTCATCTCCGCCTACATAAGAATAATACTCTGCGAACGATAACGGATATATGTGTATCTGCGTAGCTCTGCCTCTGAACTGAGTCACAATATCGGTGGAAAGCCCTTTGGAATTGCTGCCGGTAACATACACATCAAGGTTTTTGTACATCTTCATCTCATTGAGCATATCGTAGATCGTGACCTCGATGCCGCCGTTCTCTTTGTCAACCATCTTCTGGGTCATCTGAACTTCGTCAATTAGCAGATAGAATTTTCTCTCTTCGTTTGCGGTCACTATTGATTCCACATAATCACAGAGAGTTATCGGATTGCGATACTTGTAGTATTTTCTCTGGTCGAGCTCTATTCTGATAATGTCCTGCTCCTCAGTCCCTTTATTTTTCAGATACTCATAAAACAGGTCGAAAACCAGCACGGACTTTCCGCATCTGCGGATCCCTGTTATGACTTTTATCTCACCGTTCCACATATTTCGGACTATCTTATTCAGATAAGTATCTCTTTTTACCATATTACACCTCAAACTTTCGACGTATTTGATACTACTTTATGATATTATATCACAATTGTTCGGAAATATCAATAGGTTTTATAATTTTTTTATCGCAAACTTACGACGCATTTGACGCAAGATTTCGATGATTGGTATAACAAGCAGATATCAATACTTCTCCCTATCTTCTCGATATCGCAATCATAATATAAGTGCAACTATATGATGAAAGGAGTGATCGTGTGAGAAGATATGAAGCAAAACAGCTTGGCGAGATCTATTCGTCGCTTACAAGAGCATCTAATCGTATTGACAAAAAGGTTCTGTACGCAAAGATCTCTGATTATGTAAACGAAAGGATCCCTCCCCAGGAGTTTGTGAGGTATATTGAGGAAGAAAAAGCGGATGAACGCGGCGCTTACGCTGTCAGTCTGCTTGACCGGTGTATAGCGATAGCCTGCGGAAACGCGGCATAATAGGAAATCTGATGTGAAAAGGAGGACAATAATGAATAGGTCGGAACTTCTGGATTCTAAGATGTGGACAACAACAGATCTCGATGAGGCATACAGAGTGCTGGACGATCTCAGCAGTTCTGTCCTGGTAACAGAGGTCAGGAGCGATAAGATCAAGGCGGTCAGCTATATGGGTGAAAATGAAGGAAAGGTCACCTTTGCTGTATGTGAGCCACCCGACCGCACTTCTGTCAAACGCTCAAGAGTACTGGGAATGCCTTCATCGTTCACAGTGCTGGACAAGTCTGAATTTATCAGAGATTGGCTCGGTGACAACGAGGCTTTTTACAAAGAACTCAAAAAATCCGGGTTTATGCTGAACATTGATGGCACACTGTACATATGCAGCGGAGAAACTATAGGAACACTGTGCTCAAGATGCTCTCTCGGCGGCGCAGCACTCACAGAGAATGTTTCGGTACTGCGGGACAGCTACATTACAGAGATACTGGCTAAAAAGAAGAGCAAATGCAGCGTTGTTATGCGCGTCAGCGAAGAAGGCGTCAGAAAGGTCTTTGCTGTTCTTGGCGGCACTTATACCGCTATCCCGCAGAACAAGATCCGTGATGTAGTGGCTGCAGCGGAGGATGAACTGCTCGGTGATAAGGAAAGCACATTCCGTGGAATGACAGCAAACAATTTTGTTACCCGTTTGTACTTTGAGTACCCGTCTATAGCCGATGAATTCAGGAAGGTCTATAAGATGACTTTGAATGTAACGCCGGGGATCTGCGTTGTAACGAGCGATATGGGCGATTCCTCGCTTACCGTTTATGGTACGATAAGACTGCCGGGCAGCGAGACGCCGTTCCATATCGGCAAGTACTCGCGCATTCACAGAGGAAATGTGGATATTGACGAGTACATCGAAGGCGTAAGGAACAACATCTTTACGGAGTACACCAAGATCCCCGAAAGGATAATGGAGCTTCTGACCATTGATGTCAGCGATGTCAACGAAACTCTGAAAGCTGTAATGGAAAAGTCGGGGCTGGCGAAAGTTATCGGCAAAAAGTATTCCGATCAGTTTGTCGAGGCAGCGGCACAGGAGTTTATCCCCGGAAAGCCGTATAACGCCTTTGATATTGCGAATTTTATCGCTACTGTTCCCGAACGCATTATCGGTATGGCGGCTTCGGCTCGTGACGCTTTTGCAAAAACGGCTAAAGATGCTTTCTTTGTAGATTATGAGAGTATCTGCGGCACAACAGTTTTAGGTATATCGGCATAAATGCAGAAAGGATGATCAAATATGTTGAAGGCTTTAGGAAATGCGTTCATTATCATCGGTATACTGAGCGACCTTGAGGATCAGGAGGAGTATTTCTCCGGACAGATCACCTATTCCAAGTGGGATGGTGACAAAAAGGACTATGTTATCGTTACGGAACCTGTCATTTTCAAGGATAACAAGTTCCGTAAGAACGTTCAGAGAATGAGGAGCTTCGATTTCAACGGCAAGAAGCTCATACTCCAGTGCGCGAGACAGAAGGACGGCGTACTTCAGGCGTATGACTTCAATTTCTCGAACAACATTATCCGTACAAAGTATAAGGATAAGTCCGGAAAAGCAAAAGAAAGCCGTATATACTTCGGAAAAGTCTACATCTTCGATGACCCCTTGAAGAAAACCACGACCGGCAAGACCTATTTCAGATGTACTATCGGGCTAAGGACTTACAACGGAGAAGAAAAATCTATGGACTTTGTTTCTCTGAAGTTCTGGGACAATGACACCGAAAGACTTGCCGCCAAAGCGTCAAAGGCGCTCAAAGACAAGCAGCTTTACGCGATAGGCATTTCCGAGATAAGCGAATTTACCAAGAAAGACGGCGAGATCGGCTTCTCGGCAACAGGATACTCCATATATGACCTTAACGACGGGCTGGAGGAAGCTGCTCCGGACGAGGACGATTCCGGCGAAGCTGTGGATACATCAGACATTGAGGACGCATTTATCGGTAAAGACACTACAACAACGGTAGTTATGACGGTAGCTGCTCCCCAGATGGAAAAAGCGAATGCAGGAAAAGCAGGAAGCCTTGATGATGACGATGATACTTATCCCTTCTAAGGGACTTCTCACGAACGGACAAGGGTGTGCAGCGGCACGCCCTTGTTCCGTATAACAGTAATGTTTGACAAATCAACGCGCTGCTTTTTGTTAAAATTAACAAGATGATATAAAAACCTTGAAATAATAGCAAAAATCTGTTATAATCATATATATGTATGCAAATGAGGTGATCTGCATGAAGAAAACTGTTGCTATAGGCATACAGGATTTTGAAAATATCCGAAAGAATGATTATTTCTATATAGATAAGACTGATTTTATCCGCGAATGGTGGTACAGCGGGGATCCCGTTACTTTGATCACAAGACCGAGGCGTTTCGGGAAGACTCTGAATATGTCTATGCTAAACTGTTTCTTTTCCAACAGATATGCGGATCGCCGCGATATGTTTGAGGGATTGGCGGTAAGCAAGGACAACGAGCTTTTGGCTGAACAGGGGGCTTATCCTGTAATTTTCCTGTCATTCGCCGGAATAAAGGGTACAGCTTACGAACAGATAGTTAAGGAGATCAAAAAGCAGATAGTAAGTCTGTATTCGTCATACGATTATCTGTATAATTACGAAGGCTTTGATACGAATGAAAAGACTTCGCTTACCAAAATAATCGAGGAGATGGACGAGGTAGATGCGGCATTTTCACTCAATCTTCTTTCAAGACTTCTTGAAAAGTATTGGAAGAAAAAGGTCATTATACTGCTCGATGAATATGACACGCCGCTTCAGGAAGCGTATATCGGCGGGGTCTGGGATAAGCTGACTTCTTTTATCCGTTCGCTGTTCAATAACACCTTCAAGACAAATCCTTCTATGGAACGCGCATTGATGACGGGTATTACAAGGGTAAGTAAAGAATCAATATTTTCGGATCTCAATAATCTTTATGCCGTGACAACGACAACAAAGAAATACGCTCGTGCATTCGGTTTTACCGAAAGCGAAGTGTTTGCCGCTATGGACGCTCAGGAAATGCCGAAGGCTGATAAGGCGAAGATCAAGCTTTGGTACGACGGCTTCACATTCGGTGAAACTACCGATATATATAATCCGTGGTCTGTTACTATGTATATCGAGGACGGAAAGCTCGGAACTCACTGGGCGAATACAAGCAGCAACGGATTGGTCGGTCATCTGCTGAAAAACAGCGATCCGAAGATAAAAATGGACTTTGAGAAGCTCCTGAATGATGAGCCGATAGTTACCTCAATAGATGAACAGATCGTTTTTACGCAGCTTGACGAGAATGAAAACGCTATCTGGAGTCTGCTGCTCGCGTCAGGCTATTTAAAGGTGCTTGCAAAGACGGAAAACCATAATACCCCCTATGAGCCGTCCGAGTTATATACACTGGCGCTGACGAACTACGAAGTCAAGGTCATGTTCGGGAAGCTGATACGGGATTGGTTTGCAAAGGATCAGTCTTTCAACGGTTTTGTGAAGTCGATGCTTACCGGAAATGTTCTTGATATGAACCGATATATGAATGATATTGCTCTCAATACATTCAGCTCGTTCGATTCCGGAAGCAAGCCGTCCGGAAAGGAGCCCGAAAAGTTCTATCACGGATTTGTACTTGGACTGATAGTTGACAAGGCGGCTGATTATATAATCAGATCTAACAGAGAAAGCGGTTACGGACGCTATGATGTTGTAATGGAACCTAAAGATAAGACAAAAACGGCAGTAATACTTGAATTCAAGGTGATCGCCGGTGATGAAGGCGAACATAACCTGAATGAAGCGGCTGACAACGCTTTGAAACAGATCGAGGATAAGAGGTATGATACCGAGCTTATTGCCAACGGGATATCATCGGATAGAATACTGAAATACGGACTCGCTTTTGAAGGAAAGCGCTGTATTATCAAAAAGGCTTGACAATTTCTCACAGAATGATCGGAAAAGGACGCTTACCACAGTATGTGGTACAGAAGGTTTCTGGGAGCGCATACGATGTGCGCACAAAAGAAACCTTCGATGTGCGTCCTTTTCTTGTTATGTCTTTTTTCGCTATCATAATAGGAATGTACATCTTATGACGACAGGAGAGATCATATAGATGCGAATACGGAAAAGCTGGATTATCGCTTTATGCGATAGATAGGAGGAACTATGAAAGCGAAAGCAAAGTATCTGGAAAAGGAAGTTGAGTTTGAGGGAACGGTAATAGATGACAAGACAATCATTCCTCATACCGTTCTTGAGGACCTTGCAGATGACAACAATGTTGAGTATAGCTATCAGAGTCTTTACAACAATGGGTGGAGCGCTGTATTTGAGTGTACCGCCTCATTTACGACATCAAAAGGTATTACTCGTGTAGTCCATGCTATCGGTGAGTCTAACACCAAGAACCTTACCACGGATATTTCCAAGAAGTACCCGACGATCATGGCGGCAAAGCGTGCTTTTGACCGGGCAGTTATAAGGCTGTTCGGTTTTAAGAACACTCACGCGGACAGCGAAAGCATCGAAGAACGCAAGAAAAAGAAGAATAAGGCAGAGATACCGGAAGAATCCTCTGACTATCCCGAACTCCCACTCGTTGACTCCTCCGAACAGGAGGAAGAAGTACCTGAAATATTGGTTGAAGATACGGCAGAAGATGTCGCTTCTAAGCCGGAAGAGCCGAATGACCGTTCTGTGTCTGAAGTTGCTGAAAGCCTGGAAATACCGTCAAACGCCATAGCCTTCGAAAAAGTATCCGACACGCGCGACTATGATTACGACCTGGATGACGACGGGCTCGACGATCTTGCCAATCCTTTTGCGAAAAAGCCGTCAGCTGCACCGGAAATAAATGTAACGCCGAAAAAGCAGCCCGATACCGTCGAAGATGACACAAAGGACGCAGAACATCCGGCATTTCTCGACACGGTTGTGGCTGTCGGACCTTACAACAAAAAAGGAATAACCGTAAACCAACTCTATGACGAGGATATGAACGCACTTACATGGATCGCGAACAGCCGCATCAAAGGAAAACTGTTTGAAGCGCAGCGTGAGGCGGCACTGAAGACTATTGCGTACAGGAAAGGAGCATAATGATGGAAGAACTGATAAATTCGGAGATCACAGGTAATTTCATTCGGAAAGCGTTTACCGATTGCAGCAATATGGTGTTCTTCGACCTTGAGACCACAGGACTTGATCCTGTGGAAAACAGAATAATCGAGTTTTCTGCTGTCAAGTTTGATATTTGTAAGTCTACTACGGCGACTGAACCGTTTGTTCTGAAGGAACGGGATAAGATCACGGTGTATATTAACCCCGAGGAACCGCTGAGTGAGAAGATAGTGGAAATAACGGGATATACAGACGAATTTCTTGCTGATAAGCCAACAGAGGTCGAGGTGTTCGATACTATCCGTGATTTTATCCCCGAAAACTGCATAGTGGCGGGATATAACAATAACTCGTTCGACAACTGCTTTATGGATTCGCTTTACAAGCGGAACGGAGATGTGTTCAGATACAGTTATACGGTCGATGTGCTTAAAATGGCGCGGCAGCTTCTTAACAAGAAAGATGTCGGTTCATTCAACCTTACTAATATAGCACACTGCCTCGGTGTTGATGAAGGTATCGCATTTCACAAAGCCTCCGACGACACAGAAGCTACGATCAGGGTATTCGGCTCACTTGTCACAAGACTAAAGGACGAAATAACGGAAAACATACTGATAAAGCCTTTTGTAAACTCGGTATATTATTCGAGCTTCGGCGGAAGCGAACACATCAATGCCAATACCGTTATAGGCTTGATCTTCTATGATATACTCAAAAAGCGCTGGCAGTCTTCAAGTATAAATCTTTCGGGCGTCGATATCGATTATCTGACGGAAAGATGCTGTGAGGCTGTCGGGGTCGGCAGTATCGGAGAGCTTGCGAAGTTCAGAGGGGAGAAACTGCTTATATGATAATACAGATAATAATACTTTTAACACTCGCCATTGCATCATTCACGGATATTCGAAAGGGAGAAATACCGATCCCGCTCTTTCCGAGCGCGGTAATACTCGTATGCACGGTAAAGATATGGGAAGGCACATTTGAGCTTATGCCGTCACTGGTCGGTTTCTTTGTGTGGTTTACATTCTATCTCCTTTTTGCGATATTTGCGGGCAGCGGCGGCGGTGACGCTATTATGATGGGAAGTATGGGTTTTATGATATATGCCCTTCCCACACTGAAGGTAACGATAATATCGGTTGTGGCTTACATACTGACCGTCATAACGATCGTGATCTCAAAAGGATCAGAACTTGACCGCAAGAAAAGAATACAGTTACCCTATGCTCCCTTTGTGGGCATAGGATACGCTGTAAGCTGTATAGTATAAGGAGACCAGCATGAGTACTAAATATCTTATAAGCGGCATTATGGCAAACATCGAGCTGTACTGCGGCAATCACCCCGAACCGGTCAGAATGTCCCTGATACAGGGACCATTCTCGGCTTTCTATGCCTGTCCAAAGTATAATGACGAGGAACGCAAACCCGGCGAGCATAAATGTGCCAACCGGTTGAGTGTGACTAACCTTGAACGAATGGTAGATCATATCAACAGTATGCTGTGTGATAATGGCTCTTTGAACAATTCGGTCAATATTAAAGGTCATGTATGGCGGGATAATGGTGTGGATTATAAGATATTGGTACATAACAGAGATAAGATATGTGTTCAGTGCCTTGATCACAGCGCTCTGACGAATATCAAAAGATAATTCGCGTCTTACGAAAAGCATAGCCGAAAGGTTATGCTTTTCGCTTTTTTTATTTGACATTTTGAAGTGCAGATGATATAATAAATAGCATAATAACACATTAAGGAGATTACATAAGATGTCTAAAGTAGAAATGACCCGCGATCTTTACAGAAAGATAAAGGCTATGGACAGGGCTTCTATGGAACGAACTATGAACAATGTCTATGAAATGGGTGCTAAAGACGCCCTTGAAAACGCTGTTATCGACCTTGATATGGACAAACTCCGTGCGGAGCTTGGTACAGTCAGCGGGATCGGAGAAAAGAGACTTGAAAAGATAATGGAGATAATTCAAAAAAATATTGCCTATGCAGACAATAAAAATTAAAAAAAGTCTTTACAAATTGAAATATATATGATATTATAATTGTAATAACAAAATAAGGCGCTGCCTTTATCGTTATGCACAATATGTAGTATATGGAGGATAGCATTATGGCACCCAGATCAAAAGCGACCAAAACACCGGAAATCAAAGAGACAGTAAAAGCTGCTCCTACCCCTGCGACGGCAAAGAGCGTCGAGACTATCAAACCTGCAACCGATAAGGCGGCCGAAATAAAGCCTGCTGAAACAATTAAGACGGCAGCTCCGGCAGCAAAGCTCGCTGAAACAAAAAAGGCAGTTGAAAAGAAGCCTGCCGATGAAGCAAAAGCCGCTGTAAAGCCTGCTCCCGCAAAGGAAGAAGTAAAGAAAGAAGCTCCAAAAAAGAGTGTCGGTCGCCCGAAGGTTGCCGAAAAGAAGCCCGCTGCCAAGAAGACCGCAAAGGCTTCTGCCGAGAAGAAAGCCAAAGAAACAACTGTAGCCGCTAAGACTGCACCTGTAAAGGAAGAAGTCAAGAAAGAGACACCGAAAAAGAGCGTCGGACGCCCGAAGGCTGCTGAAAAGAAGTCTGCACCTACTAAAAAGGCTGCTCCAGCAAAGAAAACTGCTGAAAAAACTCCGGCAGCGAAAAAAACTGCGTCCGCAAAGAAGCCCGTTGCAGCTAAAGCAGCCAAAGCTCCCGCTGCAAAGAAGACCGCTCTCGCAAAGATCGTTACTACTTCTGTTTTACAGGTTTCCGGCACCGATTTTGACTTCGATCAAATCGTAAAGGCTGTTGATAAACTTAAGAAAAAGTATGAAGGTAAAAATCTGGAGCTTTACATCAAGCCGGAAGACCGCGCCATCTATTATGTTGTTGACGGTAAAGGCGGCAAAAAGGTAGAATTTTAATTTAGAAACATCTCGATAATCACTTCAACACAACAATTGCCCGATACGGAGTTATCTCTGTGTCGGGTAATTGTTTATATTCGGCTTTTCTTGCTATCATAATAAGTATAAAACCCAGAAAGAAGGTCTTACTTATGAAAAAAGCAAGAAAACCACTTTTGACTCTGCTTGCGGCGCTGATTTGCGTCACGGCACTGTCTGTTACAGCGTTCGCGGAAAATGTTGATGTCTTCGATGGAAGATACGGGGAATGGTTCGGCTTCTTCAATAATCTATATATGAAGAACAAATCTCCGGTCGCTCGTAATGCTGGATATGATGTGGACTTTTCCGCGACCGTGCTGAACAAAGAGAAAAACTCTGTCCCTTTAAGGATAGAACCGGCAGATGACAGTTATGACTACTTTACAGTATATAATTTTGCTATTGGTCCGAACGGCGCCGGAAACAGAATGATGGATATTTGTCTTTCCCGTGACGACCCTTATGTTAACGCAATACAGAATTCTACTGCCGTAAAGGTCGGCGAAAGCGTGAGCTTAGTGCCGTATCTTACTGTAACAAGGAATGGTACGCCGCTGGAATACAAGGACGGTCGGGAGTATATGATGTTGTCGGAGTTAAGTTATCTCCCCTTCATCCGCCAATGCACGAGTAAAAATGTACTTGCTTTTGACGATTACTGCTATGATTTTATAGAGTACCACTCGTCAGATCCGTCTGTACTGTCCGTAACAAGCACCAATCAGAGCAATTCCGGGTTCGAGCTCAAAGCAAACAAAAGCGGTATTGCGGATCTGGTACTGACCTGTACATATCAGTATAAGTATAAGGACTATGATGTCCATGACGAATTCAACGACGCTTATTATAAAGCTCTGTTTCCGTCTTTATGTGAGGACACCTACCTGAAGCACGACAATGATTATTATTGTGCCTTCAGATATGAGATCGTATATCGTTTTGTTGTATATGACGAGAACAAAAACGCCGATATTTGCTTTGATGATACGAATATAGGCAGCCTGAACAGCTTGTTTGAGGATTGTGATCTTACTGCCGCCGCGAATGAGTCTATAAAGTTCAAGGCAGAGATAGACGGACTCCGGTACAGCGCAGCTATACGCAGTGATTGTATCAAGACCTCCGGTTCTACCGCGTATATCCCGAAAACCGGGTATAATACTTCTGTTCAGTTTGTCTCTACCGCAACTAAAGTATATGATGTGAGCATCGGCGGGCAGAAAAAACGCATAAAGATAATATCGGGGCTCGGAAGCTACGATAAGTTCCGACTGCGGTTTGAAGCTGCACTCAACAGCTATCTGGAGGATGAACCCTGTTTTATCCGGGTCGGAGACCAATATTGCGTTTATGACTATCTTTCCGCTGCTATGAACGATGTCGCGGGAGCAGACGGCGTTTACGGTTTACCGTTATTTCCAAAGAACAAGCGTCCTATAATAGACAGCTATGATAAAAGCATATTGTCAATCTCCGAGTTCGGTATGATAAAACCTCTGAAAGAAACGCCTGAAACCGTTGTGAAGGTATGTATAGGTGATTCTCTCTTGAATGTGACTGTATCAACGGTAAACGCACCAGGGGATATATTCATTGTGCCTATGGCGGCAGTTAGCAGCTATACCGAACTGAAGCAGATGCCAAAGGAAAAGATCGAGGAATATGCCCTGACCGACGGATATACTTTGTATCAGGATACTTCAATGGATGTCTATATATTTACATATCCTCGGTTCAATGCAGATATTAAGGCGGAAATATCGTCCGGAAGCACTGTCGCTTCCATATCACCCAAAGACGATACGCCTCACGGCTTCATCATAAGCACGGCAAAGACCGACAATCGCTTTACTGTCAAGGCGTGGGATAAGGACGATAACTCCAGGAGCTTCAATTTCCGTATAATGTATATAAACTCCGTTGAACTGGATCCGTCCTCTATCGAGATAACATATAATATGGCTGGGTCTCTGAAAGACGATTTTGCCCACATAAACAGCTTTGACGATATCGACGCGGCGTATGAAGCAGCTATGTCCTCGGCAACATTGTCCGATACCGCCTTCAACAAGAGCTGCAACAAGTCGATCTCCCTGTATGTAAACGGGAAAAAGTATCTCGGAGATGTCTATTATATCATCGAACGTGACACAAATGGATACGTTGAGATGAGTAACTGCAGGAAATATACAGGAACAAGCGGTATCGCTTCCGATATCTTTACCTCCGGAAGCGGCAATGCAAATCTCAAAATATCCTACAGTACGAAAAGAATGTCTGTCGAGGAGATCATAATTCACGCTTTCCTGAAGCCGCCAAAAGCCAACTCTACTCTGTCTCAGATGTTCGACGAGCCACACGCAAGCTGTAAGATAAGCATTATGCCCGGAGACAAGGACGAAGAAAAGACCGGAAAGATGCAATTTACGGTCAACACAGGCGGCTTTGAATATCCGTTTGCAGATACGCTGCCCTTCAGGGATGCTCAAGGTAACGTGCTGTACTATTACGGCTGCGAGCTGACGGCGCGGAATGATACTGTGTATGTCGGGCTGTTTGAAACGGAAAATGTGCTGATGTCATACAAGGAATACGCATATATCCCGTTTGCTGTAAGGAAATTTGACAACGGAACGGTGACTCTGTCGGACGGAAAGCGTGTCAATTTCGTCTCCGACAGCAGAGTTCAGGCACTTTCGGTCAACGATATAGGGATATGCGACCCGGATTCCGGCAGCCTATACGACAAAAATTCGGCAATAACCTCATTCGGTATCAACGATCTGGCTGCCGATGACCTTGACAGCACAGGCTATGCCTTCTATGTATGGCTCAAATGCGACCTTCCGTACACGGTATCCGGTGCATCGCTGAAAAGCTGTTCCCTCAGTTATACAGGCGGAAAAGCGTATTATACCTGTCAGGACGGAAAGAAATACACGTCCTCGGAGGTCAGATTTGCGGTTCTTGAAGGCGATGAGGCAGTCAATATCGAAGGATTTGCCGAAAATGACGGCAAGATCTATATTTATGGCACTACCTCGGCGAACGCAAGCAGGAGAACCGAATATGTCGGACAGCGCATTATCATAGCTGTTAATGAAGAGAAGCGGGTCTTCTGCCCCGAATCTGTCTATCCGACAGCGATCAGTAGCGACGAAACGGTCGCTTCATGCTGTATCGCAGCTCCGAACAATTTCAGATATGAACACGAGAAAGCCGCTTTCAGTGTGGATATTACAGGTGAAAATGAAGGGAAAGAGGCTGTTGTTACTGTTTGCGGTAATTGTTCGAGCGAATGCGCGATAAAGGTCGTTGTAGTCGATGACGATGATGACGATACTCGTTCCGATAGCCGGATAACAAAGCATTATACGCTCAACGGCGAGCTTGGCGGGAAGAAATATCACTTCGATTACGCGCTTACCGTTCCAAAAACGATAACCGTAAAAGCCGGAGAGACCATAAGGATACCTTATGAGGTAAAGATGACCGGCAATGATCCGCTCCGCAGTTCAGAAGCCGAACCCAACAGTACTGTGGCGATCACTATGGACAGTTCTGCCAAATCATACTTCGAGGTCAAAGCAGAAAACGGGTCTATAACCTTAAGTGGTATCAGGAAAAGCAAGTCTGGATTTACTATATGGGGATATGATAAGCATATCCATGTCGATGTGGAAGTGCGTGTGGAATAAAGAAAAGCAAGTATCTATTGGTGTTGTTTTGATTGCCTTTGGATACTTAAAAAACTACAACAAAAATGACAGCAAAGCGCAGGTGGAACGCATTTTGTTCTAATTGCTCTTTATTTAATGTACTATTATTTGTCTGATAATATTTCTACAAATGCGGCAAGGATTTTGACCGCTTTCTCTCTGTCATCATCGGAGAGTTTGGATAATAAAGAGCCAACCCTAATATATTAAGAATAGAAATAAAAAAGCCTTGCGTTTATTTATATTTTATGATATAATAGTAATCACTAAAAGCTATATTGGTTTTGTTTTTTGATTAGAGGGAGCATTATGTTTAAAATTGCAATATGCGATGATGACAAGAACTTTCTATCGAAATTCAGCAAAACTGTCAGTACTGAATTTGACAAAGTTGGAATTGATTATAGTATTGTTGAATACGATAATGGGAATGTCCTGTTAAATACCATTTCAAACTTTGATTTGGTGTTTTTAGATATTGATATGCCAAAGGTCAACGGATTTCAAATCGCAGAAAAGATTTCAAATAATGAGAAACCTATTTTTATATTTGTAACTTTACATGATGAGCTTGTATATTCGTCTATAAAGTTTCGTCCGTTTAGATTTATCAGGAAAAGTTATATTGAAAGCGAAATAAAAGAGTCCGTAGCAGCCGCCGCAGAGTACTTAAAAAAGAATGGTTCTCCATATAAACTATTTGTCTCTACAATTAACGGTGAGAAAGGAATAAACATTAATCTTATTACATATATTGAGGTATTTGGTCACTGCTTGCTAATTCATACAGTGGATGAGAAAATAGAAACATACGGTTCGTTGTTGACTTACGAGAAGCAACTCACAGACAAAGGCTTTGTCAGGGTACATAAATCTTACTTGGTTAATTATAAATTTATATATTCGGTTGAACAAAAACAAATAATCATGGACGATAAAACTATTATACCTTTAAGCAGATATAAAGCCGAGACAGTAAGGAATGAATTTAAAAGTTATATACGGAGGCAGCAGCAATGATCATTTTTGAAACATTCGCTTCACTCATAGAGTGTATCATAATTGTACATTTTTGTAATAGATTTCTTGGATTCAAAAATGTCAAATACGGTATTCCTGCTTCCATTGTTTTTTTTATTGTCCTTGCTCTTGATAATGTGTTTTTAAGCCAAAGAGAGGGTTTTGAAAACATTTCAGTTATAATAATGTTACTATCGATATTTTGCTATCTTATTATATTTATGAATGGCTCAATATTTGAAAAGGCTCTTGTTTCTCTTTCTCCAACTATAGTAATGATGCCAATAACACTTATAACAATAAACATGGTGTCACTATTGATGAGTCCAATATTTAACGAGAATGCCGAAAGAATTTTAATCCTTACTTTAAGTAAATTGTTATGCTTTATTGCGTACGAAATAATTATAAAAGTAAAACAAGGTCACAAATATTCTTTATCAAACTATCAGTGGATAATAATGCTTTCGTGTTTTATTATCTCATTTTTGATTGCAACAGTTATATGGAATTACACAAGAATACAAGACGATACATTGTATGAAGTTGTTTTAATTTACATATTATTGATTAGCCTAAATTTATTACTATATCTTCTTTTAAATAAAATGCAAAGAGATAATGTTACATCTCTTGAGTTAAGCGAATTGTCGCTTGCGCTTGAACATCAAAAAGAAACAGCAATAGAGTTAAGCAATAAATATGAAGAAATTCAGATGTTGCGGCATGATATGAAACATTATCTTATGACATCTGTTGAACTCATCAATGAAGATAAAAGCATAGAGGCAACTAAATATTTAGAAAATATATTGGAAGAAAAAATTATACCATTTTCTGTAAAAATACAAACAGGGAGCGCAATAATAGATGCTACAATTAGTACTAAGCAAGCATTCTGCGAGACAAATAATATAAAGTTTAAAGTTCTTATAGACAATCAGTTTGGAAACATCAGCGAGCTTGATTTGTCCGTGCTTCTATCTAATATGATTGACAATGCCATTAACGGCTGTCAGAATGTAGATGATGCAGAAATAGAGTTGAGGATAGAAAGAAGAAAATCTTATCTCATTATAATTGTCACTAATACTATAAAAGACTCTGTGCTGACAAGAAACCCAAATTTGCACTCCACAAAAGGAGAACATCACGGATACGGGGTAAAATCAATGAGAAATATAGCCGAAAGCTATGGTGGATCCCTCAACTTTTATGAAAAAGAAAGTGTATTTTATACTGAAATTATGTTGAAAACTGGATGATTTTGCCGTTCGTGTTGTGAGAATTGCTGTTCGTGCTAAAATTATTGCAAAATAAAATATCTTCGGTTATAATTGGACCAAAGAGGTGATTAAATGATCACAAATCTTAGTCAGATTATAACCGATTTTTTAATTAAGGAAAAAATCATATCAGAGGAACAACGAGCTATTTACATATACGGCTTTGAATTGGTTATTTGTTCAATCATTAGTTTAATTATAGTGATATTGATAGCCTGCATTACCGGAATGTATTACGAATGTGTGGTTTATTATGTGGTTTTCAGTATTACAAGGTTATTTTGTGGTGGTTTTCATGCAGAAACATACTTAAAATGCAAAATAATATACGTTGGAGGTTTGCTAATAACACTTGGAATATATAAAACTATAAATATTCTTCAACCGCTATATTGGTTGATATTGTTCATATTTGCTTCACTTATAATAGGTCATTTTGCTCCTATAGAGAATGAAAACAAACCCCTATCCGTATCAAAGAAAAAAAAGAGCAAAAATATTACGCTAGCTCTTATAATACTATGGCTTGTTGTCGCCGTAGTATTATATTTGATAGAAAACAGTATTTATCAAATGATACCATTAACCCTGCTTTTTGTAGCAGTGCTAATAGTATTCGGGAAGATAAAGGAAAGGAGGAAAAAATGAAAGATAATCTGAAAAAGGCTACCCTAAAGACAGTCGCAAAGGTTGCTCTTGTTACTGCAAAAAAAGCGGCCGGTGCAGCTTCTTGGTGGGACGCATATCAGCCTAAAGAGCCACAAATAATGAGCTACAAGCAAGAAGAACCACGCTAAAAGTTTTTGCAATACTTTATATAGCTTAACTGGTTCAAACCGAGAGGCAAGTTCTATGATACTTATCCGTTAAAGACAACATTTAGATTAACTGTATTAAGTACGCAGACAAACCTAAAACAATTTAAATCTCATCTTGAGATTGCTAGCAGTTTAAAAAACGCTAAGAAAACAGAAAGGATTTTTATTATGAAAAAGTTAAAAAGTAAGATTATCGCTATAGCTGTTGCATCTGTGATGGCTGTATCAATGGCTGTTACCGCAAGTGCTGAAACAAAATATGACACCACTACTCGAAGCACGCCTTATGGAACAATGACAGGAACGCTTACAGGTTGGTGCGCTGGAGGAATCGCCGAAACGACTGTTACTACACCTGCTTATATGATTATATCGGGAGTACAAGGAAATAGTTCATATTTCCCACACCGTACTTGTGAACAGTATAATAGCACATATTCTAAAGCGACAACAGGCGAACTTGGCAACATAGGTGAGGTATCATCCTTTTGGGGAAGTCATGAAGTAAGAACTGGTCAGTCCGGTTACGGTGCTTATACAGCAGTTACTAACTGCTATTAATTATCCGCTAGAAGGTAAAAATAAATGGGTCAATGGACGAAATAATTCATTGACTCATTTATAATATATGAAATAAAGTATTGTGACAAAATAATCTTCGAATCGTTTATATTACAGAGTAAATTTCAAAAACACAAGGAGTGTAATTATGAAGATCAGACATATAATTTCGCTTATCGTTACAATAACTCTTCTCTCATCTTGCAAAAACAGCGTTTCGCCTACGGTTACGGAAAGCATAACATTTGAAACTGAAAACTCTATTCCTAATACTATGCTTGAAAGCGATACGGGGGAACCTAATATTCAAAACTATATACTGAATATAAAAAGCAGCACTGATGACCTTGAATATCACGGTGAGCCGCTTAATATCGACTTTTCGATAGAGAATATCGGAACCGATCTTGAAGTCGGATTTATGATAGTTTCGGGAGGTGTTCCGGTAGAAAGCGAAATAAACGGCGAGCGTTCATTGCTGCACATAATTTCTGTGAAAGAAAAAGAAACTTTTGACTTTAGTGCCGCCTTTGATGTTTACGGAAACGGTGATACATATTTTCACCCACTCTGTATTTTGGAACCGAACACGAGAATAAATAATGTAAACAAACATTTCGGAAACTCGTTTCGTATAGTAACAACAGCGCCAATAAAAGTTACATCTGACAGCACGAGCAGCACGAAAACTAAACTGGCAAGATCATCAAAGTTTATTACTGCCGATGAAAGTAATCTGAAAAAGTATAGATTAGAAGATACCGACACAAGAATGATAATTCTTGAACAAACTGAACCGAAACATATTACCGCTGTTATTTCCGGCACACAGATCGAGACCGAAAGCAGTCTATTTTTCAGTGTGAACGGTGTTCCGACAACAGTAAACGGCGGTAACAATGCAATTCTTGTAAGCGAGAAAAAAGGCGGTCTCGCGGTTGTTGACGCTGTCTTTGATACGGAACCTAATGACGGTGATGTAGTTACGGCAATACTTGCGCCGACAAATGATAATTATGAAATACCAAGCACATACTTGTTTGGAGCAGATCCAATTTCCTATAACAATTCTGTTGTCGCCACCGCCGAAACAACAGCAGTAACTACGACAACAGCAATAGAGGAAATCACAGCACAGTCGGTTTCAGTAGCAGAACATAATACCTCTGCGGTTTCACCGCCGACCACCGCCGTACAGCCGCAGGAGGTATCTGCAAACACTTCCGGCGAATACTACAACGGCGACTGCATAGGCGAAACAAGCAACGGAAATCTGATAGCGGCAGGATATACCGAACTTGCACTGCTTTCGCCGACCGGAGAAATACTGAAAACCGAAAATGCGTCCGGTCTGTCACAATTTGAGCTGATGATGAACAGCGGCAGGATCTTCTCCGGAGTTGCTGCCGGAAAACCATATAATGCGGTCATCTATCCCGGCGAACCGGAATCATACAATGTTTATCTGTATGATGAAGATCTCCGACTTGCAGATACGATAGCCGTTGATAAATGCAGCTATGCCGCTGTGGGCACAGAACACATAGCCACCGTATCATTCGGCGAGAACGCCATTATGAAAATATATGATATTTCGGGCAGTACTCCAACCAAAGAAATCCCCTTTCCACAGGATATTTCTATGATAGGTGCGGCGGCATTCTCCGAAGATGACAGGTATATTGCATTTGTCGGAAATATTGCCGAAAGCGGAGAAAGCGGAGATGCGATCGGTGTAGTTGATACCGTGAGCGGTGATGTGAATTTTATCAGAACAAGCAATATGGAAGGCAAAGTTATACCTACAAAAGCGGGTTTTCTTATAAGACCCAAGTTCGACAGCGGGAAGGCAGTATTACTGCACAATGATCATACCACAACAGAGCTTGACTTTCTTTCCGGCAAAGAGGCTACCTTTTGCAATATTTCAGCCAACGGCGAATACACGGTTGCGGTCAAAGACAGTAATGTTACGTTGTATGAAACTGCTACAGGAACACTCCTGAGCGAATGGAAAACAGGCTCTCAATTCGTAGTTTCGGTATTCGTTAC
This sequence comes from uncultured Clostridia bacterium, assembly GCA_947166945.1. GTDB lineage: Bacteria > Bacillota > Clostridia > Oscillospirales > Ruminococcaceae > Ruminiclostridium_E. The sequence goes on along the minus strand of CAMVGH010000003.1, from coordinate 48,768 downwards.
GAACGAAGGTAAAGTTTATTTCAGAGATACGAACGGAGTGAGATCTATACAATGAATATTGAAATAAAGCGGCTTTGCAAAAGATATGACGGACATACGGTCTTGTCGGATATAGACATTGAGCTGCACAACGGAATATACGGACTTCTCGGTCAGAACGGTGTCGGAAAGACTACTCTGATAAAAATACTGATGAAGCTGATCGTGGACTATAAGGGTGATATTCTCACGGACAGTGTGAATATCCGAAAGTACAAGGATGAATATTTTCATAAGATCGGATATCTTCCGCAATATCCGCAATTCTATAAAAATTTCACGGCGCAGGAGCTTATTCTTTATATCGGCACGCTGAAAGGCATGGACAGGCATACCGTACTTGACCGCATGGAAGAGCTTTTCGAGAAAACAAACATCTCACGGTACAGACATCAGAAGATAGGCGGCTTTTCCGGTGGTATGCGGCAGCGGCTCGGAATATGTCAGGCACTGCTGAATGACCCTGAGCTTGTGATATTTGACGAGCCGACGGCAGGACTTGACCCGATAGAGCGTATGAATTTCAAAAACCTTATCTCCGGCATTTCGGAAAACAAGATCGTTATTCTTTCAACGCACATCGTTGAAGATCTGACGGCTATTGCGTCCGAAATAATATTGTTGAGCAACGGCAGAGTAGCAATTTCCGGGGCTCCCGATGTGCTTACCGAAAGTATCAGAGGTCATGTGAATGAACAGGAGATCGCTTATTCGGAATATGACGAATTTATGAGCAGAACTGCAAATATCAGCTCCGTTGTGAACAACGGAAGCGGCTACACGCTCCGATATGTGACGAATAACGGCGACAATGACACGAATATAATTCCCAATATGGACGAGGTGTTCATCTATTACGCAATGATGCGGAAGCAGAGGTAATGCAATGATATATGAGATACGAAAAAGCTGTCGGAATATCGCTGTAATACTCACTCTTCTGCTTTGTGTGGTCGCGGACATATACAAAATAAACGAGTATTACACGCTGAATTATGCGTTTGCGGGCAAAGGCGCTGAGCTTGCGGATAGTGCATATAAAACGCTTTTGGAGGAATACTCCGGCTTGATAACGCAGGAAAAAGTGAACAGGATTACAGCTCGTTTCGCTCCAATGGAAAATGACTTTCTCAACCATAATTTCGATATGGAATACAATGAAAACTACATTACCGGATATTTCAGCCGCGACTACATTCTTTACAGGAGATATATCTACAATGAAATGCGCCGGAACGCTGAGTATTCCAGCTTCGCGGAAAGTATCACAAACTTGGCGCACGATAATATTTTGTTCTATACGAAATACGACAATACCTACGAAATTGCAAAGAACGAACTTATAGCTGACATATATGACAACAGACAAGTTGCGGGATTTTATGACACTATGGGCTGGGCGGCGTTCTTCGACTATGAGTTTTCGTCGCTTATGATGCTTTGCATAATTCTTCTCTGTGTTCCGTTGATATTCTCGGCGGAGGAAAGCAGCGGTATGATCGACATCAACAACACCACTGTTCTCGGCAGAAGCAGACTTATACTGCGAAAGATCGGCGCTTGCATTATTGTTGTAATTGCGGATTGTGTTTTGTTCTTCGCTGTTGATATTGCGGGATTTGCAGTAAAATACGGGTTGACAAACCCTTTCGCACCGCTTTACAGTATCGGCAGTATGGTGAATACCCCGTTTACTGTCATTATTCTCGGTGGCGCGATGCTGACGCTGATGTTCAGAATGATCGGCGCACTTCTCGCAGCATTTATTACAGCTCTTGCAACTGTTATTATCAGAAAGCCGCTGTATTCCTATATAGCTTCGGGAGCGTGTATTATCATATTTATAGTGAGCAGTCAGTATTTTTCGCTCTCTCCGGCAAACCTGATACTGTCGAATGACCTGCTGCGGGAATTCGGAGCTGTCGATTTCGGTGGCAGAGCTGTTCTCTCACCTGTTTTTATGGCAATTGAAGGTGCTGTCATTATCGTTATAATGGTGGCAATAATGATAATCACGGACAGGAGGCGAATAGTAAAATGCACGAAATAATAAAAGCCGAGATCAGAAAAGATCTGCTGTCAACACCGAAAATCGCAGTGTTTATTTCACTTCTTATTTTGCAATTTGTGATAGCCTTGATCAGATTTATGCCGTCTCCCGTACAGTCATTTTATAAGGAGATCGCTAACATCATAGACGGAAAATATTCTTCCCAAAACGAAGAATTTATCGAGCAGCAATTGCAGTCGGCATACAGCGCACAGCAAAAAATAATCGAACTGGACACACAGCTTGTAAATAACAAAATAACTGACAGTGAGTATCTGACGGCTTTAACGGTATATTCAGATGAGGCTGCAAAAGCAAGTAAACTTGAGGATATTTACAGCAAGTACCACCAGATCAAAAAATCACCCGATACGAAGTATATGCTTTGTACGGATAATTGGGGCAAATTCTTATTTCGGGAGGATATTGATTACATTCTCGTTATAGCTGTTCTTTTCTTTGCGGTCAGTATTTACGAATACGACATATCTTCGGGAATGCACAGTATTCTTATTACGACTTCTTACGGCAGGAACAAACTTTTTGTCGCTAAAACCGTGCTTTGTGTTTGCGCCTGTGCCTGTCTTGCACTGATGTTTGGAATTTCGGAATTTGCCGGATATGCTGCCGGAAATGGTCTGCACGGAGCCGATTACCCGATAAGAAGTCTTTCTCTGTTTTCCGATTACGGAAAGGACATCACGATCATTCAAGCAGTGATACTCACAATTGCTGTAAGACTTATCGGAGCTTGTCAATTCGGCGCAATATGCGGACTGGCATTTATGTTCAGCAAAAATACCGTAATAACATTTTTCACCGGAATTCTGACCGGAGTGCTGCCATTCTGGTTCTTTACCGGAAAAACAAAGTATCTGTTTCCGCTGCCGAGCGGACTTCTGACCGGAACAGGTATGATACTACCATCATACAGCAGGCACACAATGGGAACAGACGGCGAGATGATAATTCCCGTTACCACTGAGCTTACAACTTCTGAAATACTGACAGTCGTAAGTATCATTATTCTGACGATAATTGTTATCATTTCCGTTCAGCACAAAAGATACCTGCAGATCGGAGCTGACCAATGAAAAAACCGTTAATTGTCTTAATTATAACCATTGCACTCGTTCTCTGCGGTTGTTCGGCAGAGCAAGGGCTTGACGCAAGCCGTTCAGATCAGATAATTTCCGATGCGGGTAAATATGTTATATCTACGGAAGGAAAAGTCATCATAAATACTGATACCGGAGAAGAAACAGCAATACTGCATAACATATTCAATACCGACAGGATCAGCAAGGTCTGTGCAGGCAGCAATAAAATATACTGCCTCACCGAAGGCTCGAAGACAGCAATTACCGAAATTGATACGACTGACTTTTCAGAAAATGTGATCTATGAGCGGTCAAATGAAACATACAACTTCTTTGGTGTTCAGCCGGTAAGTTATTCCGTCGAGACATTTATTAATGAGCACATTGATTATTTTGCGGTAGGCGAAAACAGCGTGTACTTCTACAATAATATAAACAAGACAGTTAAGCGGTATGACAGGTTCACTAAAACCGAAAGTATATTGCTCTCTGACATTACCGATCCGGTGTTCTCAGGAGATGCTATCTATTTTATTTCAAGCGGCAGACTGCTGTCATGTTACAAATTTTCGACAGATACAACAACCGTTATTGCACCCGATATAGCTGTTTCTCAAATACTATTTGACGGTGAACGGATATGGTTTCGACAGGTAGCGTCTGACAGCAATATCGGATATATTAACGATAGTTATGAGCCGGTTATGACAGATGTAAGTGCAAATTCATTCTGTGCGCTTAAAGGCACACTGTATTACATTGACGATGACGGCTATGTTTACAGAAAAAGCGAAAACAATACAGATGAAAGGTTCACGGATTTGAAACCAATAATCATCAAAGCACTGCCTGAAGCTAACTGCTTATATTTCTACTGCTTTGACCAGTTGGGTAAAATTTTCATTGTTTCAGCAGAAGATAGCTGCATTCTGTACGAAATGAAACTAAATAAATAAGGAGATAAATATGAATATTCAAAATATAATGAGAATAGCATTTGAAAATATCAAACCGAAAAAGGATGAAAAGCAATTTATTGAAGATATAAAAAGAAAAAAAGCCACTTTAGATAATCAATATACTGAAATTGCAAATAAGACATATCGCAAAAACAATCTCAACAAAGGTAAATAAATTGATAACGCAGGCTGATTTTGGACAAAAGATTGGAAAATCATTTAACTGAACATAAGAGAAAAAGGCTGATTTTGCTGTTGGTGTTGTAGGAAATGCTGTTCGTGCTAAAATTATTGAAAAAAATAACACAATAAATTATAATGCAATTAAAGAGATTGATTAGATTACCACAAATTTTTGTTAGTTCGTAGCAGATCTGCATTATGCGCTAAACCATCATTAATATACTCGTTAACAATATAATGCAAAAGATTGCGGAGAATAAACCTAATAACACTATGGGTTAAATTGACGTAGTATTATATTGATAGAATACAGTATTTATCAAATGATACCATTAACCCTGCTGGTTGTAGCCGTGCTAATGTTACTGGGGAAGATAAAGGAAAGGAGGAAAAAGCAATGAAAGATAATCTGAAAGAGGCTACCCTCAAGGCAGTCGCAAAGGTTGCACTTGTTACTGCGAAAAAAGCGGCTGGTGCAGCTTCTTGGTGGGATGCTTATCAGCCTAAAGAGCCGCAAGCCTTACTTTGCAAAAATAACACAAATTAAATTAGCACTATCAACAAAATGAAAAGAATTGTGCTTATATGAAAGGAGTGTTGCCTGATTATATAATCAGTAAGATAAAATAATAACACGAAACAATTAATTTACAGAAAGGATAATCTATTATGAAATTCAAAAAAATATCTTTTATCAAAAAAATACCTGCAATCATAGCTACAATATCAATGCTTGTATGCTCGGCTGTATCTTCTGAAGCAGCATCAATTCAAAACTATATTCCAGATAGTGGTTTGGGAGACAGCGCAATGCCGTATACATCTACAACCATATCCTTCCCCCTGTCGAGTTATCCTGACGGTTCATATTATTCATCAACGGGGAGTGCGTGTACGTGTCATGATTGGTGCAAATGGTACTCAAACTGTACTTGTATAAAATATGATAGTTCGGCACAGTGTGCTGCCTTTGCAAAATACATATTTTATCTTGCTAAAGGCTACCATTATAGCTCCGGAACAAAAACCGAGGAAAATACAAGTCTCACAAGTTCAAATGTTGCAAGCTATTTGCAGGGTTTATCAACAGGTACATACATTCGGGTTAATACAAGCAATGGATATGTTCATTCATTGGCGATAGTAAGTACAAATTCCAACGGTATAACAGTTTATCATGCGAATTACGGCGGCGCATGCAAAGTAAGATATCAGACTTATACTTGGGCTAGTTTTGCTACTGCTTTTCCTTACCTCTACTACTATGTCTCGTAATTTAACTTTAAAATACAGTAATATATCTACCTGCATTCTAAATGAATGTGGGTAGAGATTGTAAGACTACCAAGGAGGAGTATATATATGAATACAATAAAAAAATTATTACCTTTACTTATTTCGTTGCTAATACTCTCAAGCTGCTCTAATGAAATCGAAAGCCCTCACCCTACAAGCAATGTCAACACAAATGATAACACAACTGTCCCCAGTCTTGATGAACACATCCATTCCGATTCTGAAATAGCAATGCCAAATAATTCAGAGGAATTAATCGAAAAATTTCCTTTAGATGAAATACAAGCTCCCGATGGGACAACACTCTTTAAAGGTGATGCCATCGGAGCATATGATAACAGAATTTGTTTTGATACTGCATTTGTAAGATATGCGTATCCTCTATTTGAGAGTACAGACACATCTGACCATTTATTTGACTGGGAAACTTATGAGTTCAATGAAAATTTGATCAAATCTGAAAGCACAGATTATTTTCTGATAAAAAAGGGCGACATCCTCAGCAATGGACTTGTTGCTTCAAATACAGAGTCTGTCTTTGAAGCTATGAATTTTTCTGATGAGGCAGGAAATATAAAAAAGGGGGTGTGGCTGTTAAAGTCATCGGTTGAATTTGAGGGTGAAGTGACAATAGAAGGTGTATTGTATTGCTTTCCGGGAATTCCAGAGTATATTGATGTACAAGGCGACCTTAAATTGTATCCGAATCCAACGGTTGATACAAAAATTCTAGTTCCGTATAATACGGTTCAAATGCCAACTCGAATAGTAGACCCAAACAGAAATTATGCGTTAATATTCGACGGCGTGGCATTTAACTTGGGAAATATCAATGAAATAGCCGTAGATATAAAAAGTCTGTTTGAGGAAAATGATTATGTCTATTGTAAAGTTACAATAGATCATCTAAGATTAATCTATGATGACGATTTTGCAGGACAAATCTGCTATGGTGAAATAAAAGAGGTTGAAGTGTTATGATAAAATCACAAAACACAAAGAAAACAAAGGAAGAAAGGTTAATTAATGCTATCCATAATATTAAGGATAGCAATATTAAAATAGCTGTTGAGGATGATAATTATACATTTAACGATAAAGCAAAGAGACATGAGGAGGAGAAATCTATAATATCAACAACAAAACCATGTCAAACAAAAAATTGAATTACTAATAGTCTTTCATATAAAATAGAGGCTACGGCAAGAACTATTATAGTAATAAGATATTCGGAATAAACGCCCCCTACAAGCATATATATGAGCGGCGGACAATTAAATATGTTGTGTGTTCGCTGCTTGTTACTTATGCAATTACTGTCCTTACTTCTTCTTATATTCTAATAATTGTTCTATAACTCATATTTTGTTCTATCAAGTGAGCATCAATAAAAAATCTCAGGAATATCAAGAAATCAAGTGCTTTTACCGTCCTTTTAGAACACAACATAGCGTTAGCCAGTATGAAGATAATTCATTTCATGCTCATTATCAAACCAACAGGAAATTATCCTACCATATCCTATTTTCGTTTAAAACAGAAGATATTGGCTTGTCCTCTGAGTTCCTGCGCCATTATACTCTACATATCATATATTGTAAGTGTAAACACAAGACAGATGACCGTTGTTAAGTATTTATATATCGTTATCTTTTTTGAAATGTTAGTAATTTTTTTGTACTTCTTTATATGTTCTAACTCAGCAAAATGAACTTTTACATTACTTGTGCCGACATTATTTATGATAAGAACAACCATAAAAACTATCTTATTTTTATCCCTTAGCCGTTATACCGTTGATTTTTTACAGCTAATGTTAATAGTTGTAATCAAAATAATCAATAAACCTTTGAATGTCATTAGAGCGTTCGCAGTTGATCGGAATTGTTGCATTTATCCAATACACATACTTGCCGGAAGCTATCCCGTAAATATGCTCGGTCATAGTATAACCGTTTGTGTTGTATGATGAAACGGAGTATATCTCACTTCCCGTGTTTATATATGAAGATTGGATATAATCGTGCTTGCCTGTGGCTGCGTCCTGTGTAAATGATAACTGATCGATACCGCTAAAGTCTTCGCTCGTCGGAGTTACCTTTACGGAGATGTTCGATCCGGAGTTCGGATCCGAAAATGTAATGGTATCGGTTGACTCTGCATAACCCCAATCTTCCTTTGCCAATACAGAAAAATTGCCATATTCGTAGTACAGGACTCTCCAACCGACCGGAATAGCCTCTCCAAAGTGCTGGAAGCTCTCTAAAGAAGCGATCAGCACATCATAGACCGCTGAATAATTCTCCACCTTATACTTCCCGGTTATGGTGTAGACCTTATCGAAATCCCAGTAAACATACTCCAGATACGCTATCCCGTCCTTTGAATATGTGCATTTGTAAGAGTCAGTGGCAGTTCTGACATATTCGGACAAAGTAAATCCACTCTCTCCCAGGTTATATCCCGCCTTTTCGCTCGTCATCATATTGATCTGCGGAAAATATGGCTCATAACCTATCTCAAGCAACGAGGCAGTTGCAGGATCAACAAAACTTGTTGTCCCGTCACGGATTACCTCTTTCCAACCGATAGGAACAGATATTTCGTACAAATCAGTAGAATAATTGTACATCTCAGGCAGAGCTTGCTCGATTGCAGGCTCTGTTTTTTCTTGTTCATGGTATTCCGGCAGCGGCTCTTGCTTGCATACAAGTAAAATCGAAAGCAGCACTGCCGCGCCCATCAGAAAACCTATACTAATTTTATATCTTCCCATAGTTCTCACCTCATACCTATTATGATAACGAAAAGAACCGGCGTTATATATTTGTCTCTTTCCGCTATCATAATAGATATAGCAAATCGAAAAGGAGATGCGAAATGAACGAGAACGGGTTTGATAATAACGAATACTTCACCAACGAACAGATACGGCGTGATAGTTTCAATAATGATGTAGAAAGGCGTAATCAAGCGGATACCGGCACAAACGATGATGTGTCCGTTCGTATAGGCAGCGGTGAGGGCGGGGATCTGTGGCGCAACGCCGCATATCAAAGCAAACTCGAAGGAGAAGTCAGCGCTGTAACAGATATTCTGAATGATATAGCAGGTCCGGAATTGTTTGAAACTATCGAGATCAAGGTCGAAAGCGGAGCTACCCGCTCTGAAGCTGTTCTGGAAAGCGCAAGAGAGTATCTTGAAAAGCTCGGAACGGCGGACATTGACCTTTCGGCAGCCGCAGATGCTGTTGTGGACTCATTGAGAGAAAATGGTATAGATATTGAGGACGCTGTTTCCGGAGGAATTGAGGGATTTAAGGCGCTGGTTTCAGACATCGCCGACCGTTCGAGCACTGATACGGCGACCGACAAATACATATCCGATAAACTTGATGACCTTGAAACCGCGCTGGACAAGCTCGAAAACCGTATTGACGAGGTACATACCGAAGCCGATACTATGAATGACAGGCGTGATAATCTGGCAAAGTATGATGACCTCTCTCCCCGAAATACATTCAGGCAGTGGGCTGTTCTTGCGGTCAAGCTCCAGGCTCGTGCTGACGGTATAGAGATAAACGGCTCTGTACCGCGTGCATCGGAGATACTTGTTGATATAAGCAATCAGTTCAGGACAAATCTGTTTGAATCGGTAATCGAACTTGCTTTCTCGAAGATCGAAGACGCAATTGAAAAGAGATATGATGATACTGCAGTTAAGGACACTGATACCGAACACATTGACAGCAGCGATAGCGGAACAGTTTTATCAGAACCTGAAACAAATGATACCATAGAAAACTCGGACATAAACTCTTTTACTAATATCCCCCCCGATAACGAGCACGAAACAGATAATACCGAAAAAGGCAGTGCTCCGGTTGAAAGTCTGAAAGAAGGGCTTGAACGGATCAATGACAGTACGACCTATTCTTTCAGCGATTTTGTGAACGATCATGTGGGTGAATTGTCGGAGAACGATAGCGATGACCGTCTCATGGCCGCGTATTGTGACCTTGTAGAAGAAAAAGGTGTCGAAAACATATCTGCCGACCTCACATATTCTGTCGCTTTCTACAATAAGGACGGCTTCTGCAAGGGACTGGACAATATCGAGGCAGCGCTTGGAGAACGAGGTATATCAGGCAGTAAGTGCAATATCCTCATTGATAACGCTATTGAGAGCTATTGTAATGATCCTATGGTAACTCTCAGTCATGGAACGGAATCCATAGAATTCGATATTCCTGTATCACGGGAAGCAAAATTCGACATTGATGGCGAAAAATATACTATCGGTAAGGACGAAACGGTACACTATGACATCTATATGAGTGAAGGAACCGTAATTTCAAATATGGTATCCATAGACAATGGGAATATCTATGTTCCGGTAGACTCGAAACCGAATGATGTTATACCATTCATTTGTGATGTACTCAGTGATGTTTACGGAAAAGAAATGGGTACTATGGTCAAAGATGTAGCTATAATGCTTGAAAAGCGGTACCCGAACGACAAGGTGTTCATTCTCGACAAAATATGCGACCATATCGGAGACTTTATAGATGCTCGAAAAGCTAAAGAATGGGAGATATATGATGTTGAAAGCAATATTGCAGATGCTATTTCCGCCGAGCACGACTATTATGATGACATCAGCAAGGCTGAGGATAAGACCGATAATACCGATGGAAACCCTGATTTCGACGACAACGATTCACCTATAGACTTTACAGATTTGGACGAGGAGGACTAAAATATGTACGAATACTATAATGATATAATAAACAACGACAGCGACTCTATAATTGACCTCGCTGACAGGCTCTTAAAAAATGATGATGCCTCTGCTAAACAGGAGCATTATGATACCGACCGTGATGAATCACTCGATAATACTGCTCAAGCTGTCATATCAGAGGATCTGGAGCCGGAATCAACAATGAATAATGAGGTTTCGGACAACGATCTCTGCATACAGGATATGCTTGACGACTATCTTGATGATGTTTCTGATGATCATACGGACGATTTTCCGGACAATACGGCAAATGATACTATCTTCGACACAGAGATGGACAATTCCTTGCTTTTCGATACATCTGATGCTCTGAGTTTCATTGATTAGGGGGTGTAATAGATGCCGGAACTTGATATGTGTTCAATAATTCTTCTGGAACTCGGAATGATCGCAGGCGGAATAACAGGCTTTGGAGCTGCGATCAAACTATATCTCCGAAAACACAGTATAAAACAAATGCCGGTGCTTGATGACTCCGAATCCGAAGAGTATTGTGAAGATAATGGCGAGCTTGTTGATCTTGGTAAAAAGATCCCTGACAAGAAAGTATCTTTTCTTGAGACCAACTGCGGCTTTGACGGAACCGAGCCCGAACAGATCGTAAGGAAAAATCGCACCCTTGAAGATGATTCATATAGAATAATAAAAAGACGGCTCGATAAAACCGATAAATAGCGGCATAGTTTACGATATGCCAATTTGCCAATTTGCCAATAATTTGAAGCCATAAACAATAGCTAAAGACCGATAATTCAATGAATCATCGGTCTTTGGCATTATTCTTCGCTATGGTTCACAGCTATCTCGCGGCAGACTATACTCGATCTGCGTTCGCGTTCGCCGTTTTCGAGTTCTTTAATATAAGTCTGAACAGTACCTATGACGCTTACCGACTCATCAGCCGAAAGGCTGGAGCGCACATATTCGGCGGAATGTCCGTAGCATATTACCTCGGGATAGCTGTAGGAGCTGACACCAGCAACTTTGAGAACGAATTTAGCGAAATCTGCCGTATCGTCCGGCATAAAGATCTGTATGACAGTTCCGCGAAGCCTTACAATATTGATATAATCGGAAAAATCTCCTACAGCAGGCTTCAGTTCAAAATACTTTTCACATTTCGTCCTGGCGCGTTCTATACTCTTCCCGACAAAAATCAATCTGCGAACCGATTTGCCGTCTTTGGTCATGAGCGATGCTTCCGCGGTTGCGGTAACATTCACATTGTCGTACTTTGTAATAGTATCGGCGAGCTTATTGGCTGTTTCTCCGTACCAGACTACTCTTGGATAATCCTTTATGTTCCGGTCGCCTTTTGCCATACCTATGTATTTCTTGATCGACAATGTTATTGCCAGATAGTCGGCTGTAGAATAAATGTCCACAACAGAACCCGAAAGTTCAACAAAATTTATACTTTCCATTATCTATGATCCTTTCTTTCAATTTTTCAGATAGTACGGTGTTTACGACAGTAAGGAACAATCATATATATCACCACCTCCGTTATCTGTATTATGATAGCGGAAACGGATAAGGACAATAAAAAAGAAAAGGATCTTATCAGACCCTTTTCCAAAAATACAGATATCAAAGTGAAACGCGGTGAACATCATACTTTTCGGTTTCGGCTACCAGATCGGGGTGATCTACTCCGGCAAGAAAGATGTGGTCGTATCTTTCCTTTATCTTTTCGGAGCATACAAGTGCGAGAACACTTGAAAAAGCACCTGTGTCCAACGAATCAAGGTTGTCAAGTATAAGAATGTCAAAGCCACTCAATTGATTCAGCACATCCATTACTATAAGCTCGGTAATGGCTTTCTCCCCGTTTGACAAGCTGTCAAAGTCATGATACTCGCTGCCTTTTGTCTTTACAAGCACTTTTATACCATTGTCGGACTTTATCATAAGCTCTATGGGCATACCAAGCTCTTTTGCAGTCTGATTACATTCATCAGCAAGTGTGCCGACAGTCATACCGAGTATTGCTTCCTGTATGCCCGACCTGGGAGAAAGCAGCTCGACCATAGCGTTATACAGTTCATACTGTCGATCAAGCTGGTTCATACGGTCATACTCCGATTTCTTACGGTTATATGTAAGAATGTAATTCTTCTGTTCCTTAAGCTTTGAGAGCACTTCCGCTGCACATTTAGCATCTTCGGCTGATATGGCAGGCTTGGGAGGAATGACCGGAATACCGGTTTTTAGCAGCTCTACCTGCTTTATTAAAGCCTGTTTGCTTTCATGATCCTTTGAATTTCGGATATATTCGTCGATCTGGGCTTTCAGTCCGGCTATTTCTTTCGACATTATTTCCAGCTCCTCAGACAATGCCGCAGTATCAGCCTGTCCTTTGAGCAATTGTTCGGATAATTTGGCAATAATAACGGATTTGTCAGCTTTACACTCGATCTCGCAATGAAGCGGGCAAGCGCTTGCCTTGATTGCCTCCAGAGTAGCTTCTGTGTTCTTGGTAAGAGCTTCTATTGCTGTCTTTGTTTCAAAATTTGCTTTATAAACAGCATTGAGGCTGTCATACTTTGAACATATAGCATTATAAAGAGTTTTGTCGGGTTCGGTACTTGTATTGTGAGATATCTGTTCTTCAAGCTCCTCTATCTGTTTTTCTATTCTTTCTGCCTTGTTTACTGCTTCGGTATATGCCGAAATAGCTTTCCCGTCAGATGCCGTCTCATATTCGGATATTTCCTTTTCCACTTCCGCCAAAGACTTAGACGGCGGTCTCATCGCGGAAAAGCCCTCACTGTTTGCCTTTGCAATCTTCAATTCGGAAGATATGCTTCTTCTGCCGCCGTAATATGAACTGTAAGCCTCGGATATATCATCTATCCCAATCGACTCCGGAGCTGCCGGAAAGTATGAGCGCAGCTCATTTTCAATGTCCTTTGACATCGGCGGACATATCGAGATAAGCCTGTCTATGTCAACAGAGACCGGGATAAGACCGCTTTCAAGTATAAATTTCGATAACTCTTCCGCACTCATACTGCCGAGAACTTGTGAAGATGTGAGGACTTTCGCCGATTCCGGTACAATCCCGATAGAACCGTAAAACTCATCAAGTGATTTTTTCGTAGTGCTTCGACAGTTGAACAGAACTTTTGAGGTATCTCCCTTGATCCTTTCTATGGTATTACCCGCGATCTCTACAAACGAATAAACAGATTTAGCGCCGTCTTTTATGACCTTACCCGGCGGAAGCTCTCCGGTAAGGGCAAAACGAAGCGCCTTTATGTAAGTGGTTTTTCCAGCTCCGTTCCCTGCAAGAAGCACATTGACCTTGTCCGGGCAGTCCTCAAGTGCTGCTGTTCCTAAAAAGTCTTTGTAAGCGAATTTCGTAATTTTCATAAAAATACCTCATTTCATTCATTTAAGTTTCGGTGATCATTGATTCTGTATTCTACTTTCCTCCTTTCATCAAAGAATGATCCTATTATATTATGATAGCAGATAAATATTGATAAAGAATACGTTACGATTTGTGGTAAATCAAAAATTAATGATTCAAGTAACCAGTATAGCCTGTTTTTGATGTTTATATTTGATATAATATACGAGGCTGTATATCATCAACAGTCGAATAATATCAAAAACAGGAGGAAATGAAAAACTATGTCTGAAAAGGAATTTGCATCGTATATGTTCAACATTATGCAGGTGCAGAGAGTTAATGCGTTGACCAAATGCGTTCAATTAGGAAAGGAGCTAAACAGGGAGATTGCTATGCTTACTGCGAACGAAAGGATCGCGGATAAAGACAAAATTTGGCTAAAATATCTGAACGCAAATGCGGTTCAGTCACTTGACGCTGAACTGCAGACAATGACTGAGATCAACAAGGTCGTTATCCCGTTTGTTAAGTACATAAGCAGTATAACAGATCTGCTTGACAAGACGATATTGATAAATCGGTATTCCTATGGGTATCCGTGGGATAAAATAATTGAAATGACAGGCAAAAGCGAAAGAACGCTTATGAGAAGGCATAAAAAATGCCTTCATGAATATATGACGCTTAATAATATAAAGTAAAAAATAGCGGCGAGAGCAAATCCCGCCGCTATTTTGCTATTTTATCGTGAAATCATTGCGAGCATTACTTCCGTCCACAGAACATTTTCGTTCAAAACTCGGCTCTTCTTCGGGAATAAATATATCGCATCCTACCATTTCTTTTCGCTTTCGCTCCCTATGTGTAACACGAAGATAAATGAAACAAGTTAGATAAGAGATAGCAAAACCGACTATGAACCCGATTAATGTATATCCGATATATACCATTGCTGTTACCTCGTATCAGACCTGCGTTCCGTATTGAACGAGGCTATTATCCTGCCGTTCTGGGCTCTCCATGTCATAGAGTTGTTATTGAGATATCCGGCTTCCTCGCTGAGAAGCTGTACTTTTTCCGGCTGTGTCACGGTATTTGTGCGTGTCTGTATCTGTGGGATGAAAGAAGTCATCAGTACAGTATCGGTCGCCTCATCAACAAGAAAGTTTGTCTTGTTATAAGTAAACTTCTCCTCATAAGTACTGTATCCGGACTGATAGCACTCTACCCAGTAGTATCCTTCGGCAATAGCGGTATAGGGACAGTCGCGGGATGTTGACGAATCATGGAAAACTACCTCGGCGCTGTCTCTGGAATCTCCGTTGGGATTATAATAGACATACCATTCGTATCTGTCATAAACACCGCTTTTTACGAGATTGTCATTGCTGTACTTGACAACCTCAATATCGGTATAGAAGCCGAGGTCAAGATGCTTATCCGCAGGAATGTTCTCTCCGCCGTCAAGCCCCAATTTGCCGAATAGTGTAATTGCGTTGTCGAAAATAGAATATTCTTCTACTTTATTGGACTTATACGGTATGTAAGAGGCGTTTACATATCCCTTGAGATACGGATAAAGCGACTCATTCATCTCATTGCCGCTTCTGTTTATGATATTGCTGTATTCATCCGGGTATTTCCGTTCATACGGAGAAATACAACTCTCTACACCGGCTCCGTACTCATCGCCATAGACCTTCTGCCAATACTGAAGAAGTTCGCCGTCGTTCCATAACTCTTGGTTAAGCGTATATCCGTTGCCGCCGCTCCAACCGTGATTGAGATACAGACCTTTGTTAATGAGCCACTTCCTGAAAGCAATAACAAGCTGTGCCTGATTATGATCGCCAATGATACCCTCGATCCCGAGCACTTTTATCTTGTCCGGAACATCTGTCCAGCCATAAGTGATCCACATATACCAGAGAACGGCTTCGGTATCATCAAGAGTCGCAAAGTTTGTGTCCTCAACATCTGTTTCGGAGGGCTTGGAAGTATCGAAATCAAGTGCATCTGCACCTGTATCATACATATCAATAGCATTCAGATACTGACGGTACTTGTCTTCGTTGCTTTCATTATAATCTTTTCTTGCTTCCTGCTGGAATTTTCCTGTATCGTCGCGTATTTTCTCAACGAGAGTTGCTCTGTAACCGTCGAGCTCAGATCCGTAACTGGGAGAACTGTTTGCCGGCGGGAGCGAAACGGTATGATCCGGAGGGTAATCAAGGCTGTCGATCTTGGAACTCATCCAATCTCGGAGGTCGCTGTTGTACAGCCACCATTTAGTGCCTATACGGACTCCATATTCATTATATATTCCATATTGGCGGTCTCTGCTGTTGGGTCTTCCGGAATTATTCAGAAGCTGAGTTATGTTCGTCGTTACTGCTCTGTCTGTGAAGCTTTCTCTGTCTCTTTCGTAATTTCTCTTTATATTTCTCGCTTGTGTCTTTCCATTTGTAAGTGCCAGTGAATCCTCACAGGTCGTTATGGAAGACATCTCTTTAGCCGAGGGTAAGCCGTCCGTACTATTTGTTCCGACATCGAGCAGCTTATTTATGAGTATATATGCATCTTCTATAATGCCCTTATCGTCTGTGCCGAACACATTGGGATAAGGAGTTGTATCATATATACCGCGGTTTCGGTACATATCCTTGCCTTCGGAAGTAAGCGAAGCCTCGTCTTGGACTATCGATCTGAGTCTTTCGTCCTCGCTTTCGACCGCGGGAGAGTATCCTGTCCAGATGCGAATAGTATTTCCCGCAATAGCCACTCTTTCTGCTTCGTTGGCGGGAACATATACGGTATGGTTGTTTCCCGTCGGACTTGCGTGATACAGCTGCATCAAGTTATTTACTGTTGGTGATGCCTCGTATGCCTGTTTGAGATCATTGTACTTAGGCAAAGAAGCCGTTCCGGGAGAAAACGGCAGTACGCTCTCAATACAGCCGTCGGGGATCTTTACATAGCTTACGCCTCTGCCCGCGCCTATGTCATAGTAGGCGTGTCCCGTATCGTGGTAGGTATCGTCCCCAATCTGGTGTCTGAGACTCTCTTCAAGTGAGAATGTCTTTACCCGCGTTACGGGAGGAAGCGGTTCGCCTATCTGTGAACTGCCGGACTCAAGGTTTGAATTGATCGTCGTATGAGCGTCCTTGGCTTTCCCGACACCCTCGTTTGTGATCGTTATGGCAACATCGCTGACATCGGCCATCTGGGTACCGGCATTGAGCACATTCCCGTTTGAAAAGTTTCCGGAACTGTCCGCATACGCCGGAACGGTCATATTGCACAGCATAGCTGACAATATAAGTGTGATAATAATTTTCTTTCTCAATTTTCACCATCGCCTTTCTTATTTTGTAAATTTACGGCCGTTATTCTGATAATCTATCACTCTCCTTCAGCGGATAAAGCTCGTAATATCCCGATGCGTCGTTTTTCCTGAGCTCATAATCGCTGACCGGGGCATAACAAAGCCACTCGGATGAAAGAACTTTCCACTCGTCCGCTGTAAGCTCACAGTCAACCCGCATTGGGATATAATAATCTCCGTCTTCCACAGTATCACTGGAGTAATGGGCTGTCATAATAGCAATCGCGTTTGCTGCAGAAGCATTCTCGAACCGTATATTGCTTACAATGATATCCGAAATACTGCTATGGACCGAATGAGCCAGTATCATACCATACATATCTGCATATTCGGTGCTTTCATCGATATACCGCTCCTCATAGTCTTCCGGATCTATCTCATAGACTCTGTAAACATAATCTGATACGATTTCCTCGATCTTTTGAAATTCTTCTTGCTTTTCTCCGTCGATGACCTGCAGTTCTGCGGCATATTGATCATTTGCAGAACAGCTGCAGGATAGTGATAGTAAAGCGAAGAATAACGGTAATAATGCCTTTTTCATATAGTTTTCCTCCTAATCTTTTTTATCCGCTGAATCTATTATGATAACGAAAACAGCCAAATAAGAAAAATCCGACCGCACCAAACGCAGTCGGATCAATATGTCTGTATAATTGTCAAGTGTTAGTGAGTGAATAGTGACGAGCATTATCAGAGTTTGTCGAAATAATTTTTTGCTCTTCTTTCGGTATCTTGAGGATGTCCATAGCCTGCTCGTCAGACACATTAAGAGCAGCCTTCACATTTTTTATCGCTTCCAGATTCGCTTTCTCAAAACCTACCGCAAGACCTTTTGCTATGCCTCTGTTTTCAATAATATCTAATGCTTCACACATATTTTTAGGTTCATCTCCTTTCTCGGATTGGTAGTACGCCTGTTCAAATCTCTGATCCTTTGTAAGATAACTCATGATCTTAAGCGTTTCGTAAACATGGCTGATTTCATCCGCAGATGCAACATATTCCTTATTCTTTCTGATCTGCACAAAATAATCAGCTATTATGCGAAAATCACTTTTAAACTTTTTAACAGTCTCATCTGATAGAAATGCGATTTCAAACTGATTTATCCTATAGTCACTTACAAATGGTCTAAGTTCGTTCGGAATGTCGGTAAGGTTTTCATACAGGGTTTTGGCACCGGTCCAAGGTTTGTCACCGAAATATAGCACCAAAGTTACTACAGGATACCTTTGCTCTGTATTACGGCGTTGTTTTCCGTTTTCGCCTTTTTCATAATACAGTTGGTCTCTGTAAGCAGCTCCATCATATCCTATAACCCTTATGGGCATATCGGGATCAGATGCACTTTGGTTTTCAAAGCCTAACAGCGAAATTCGAACATTACATTTTCTCCAAAATTTTGCTTCATCGCGTTCTTGATCCCTTATTCTTTCATCGCCTGTGTACAAAGAGCGCACCTTTGCTTGTTCAAAGCTCGTTTTCGTTAACCACAGCCTTACCGTCAAACAGCAATACATTCACTATATCAGCGAATACATCGTTGTATGATTTGAGTGTTTTTTTCAACAATGTCCTTTTCATTGCTCATCTAATCATCGCTTTTCTTAATAATAGTATAACCTTTTTCCTCATAAGTCAATAGTATTTTGAGGTAAAATCAACAACATTGTTTGTACAAATAGCAGCATTATTATACAGAATGAAATGCTAACTCCTTTATTTGTATATCAAGATATACATATTGTTATATTTTGCATCTTTCACCCTGCAATCTCGTTACCAAGATAATCTATCGGGTATCCTTTATCCGCCTTTGGACAGGATATGGGCATATCAACGATATGATCGTCTTTAAAAGCATTATCGCTTTTAAGAAAGTAGGTATAATTATCGTGGTTGACATCATCCCAGCATACATCCACATTGTACCATGTATCACCGAGCTTAACCATATTCCATGCGTGATCGCCGTTTGTCTCACCGTTGTTTGCTGTCCCGTATACAACGATACAATCTATTCCTGCGAGCTGACATACTATACTAAAAGCGTCTGCATATCCGCTGCAATCGGCTTTGCCGTCAAGAAAGGCAGATTCCATCTCGTGATAATATTCATAGGATATGTGGTCGAGAAGTTCATCGTGAAGGATCTTGACTTTATCGAATGTGCGGTCGTACTTGTCCGCTTTGTCGGCAATGCTTTGTGCGATCTTTAGTATTTTACTTCGCTTTTTAGGCGTTATATTTGTAAGATCGTTTTCTATCTGATACTGCGAAGGGTAAAGGATAAGATGTGGATTATCTCTATCCAATGCAAATAATGCGACATCAATTTCCTTTGAAGACAACTTTGGCTTATGACTCAATAAGTTATATCTGGATTTATTAAAGCAATACCTGTAGTATTCCTTTTGTGTATCTGATAACATATTGTAGTAATACTTCCTGCTATAATCATCAATAAAGTCAGGCTGTATATCAGATGTGTCAGCAATCGGCGATGTGGTGGTTTTCTGGGATTGTGTCGTAGCTTCAATAGCCTTAGTGGAATCAGTCGACCCTGTGTCAGCGGTCGTAACTTCAGCTTCGGACTTGCCGACCGGAGGACGAGACAAAACTTCATCGGTATCAAACGGTTCGGTTGTGGTATCATTTATATCTATATTTAGAATGGTATCCTCAACATCGAACCATTTATAGTACCATGTTTCGTCTGTCGTATATTCTGTGTCTGATGTTTCAATGTCATTGATTGTTTCATCACTGACCGGTAGCATAGTGGATTCGGGTGAAATAACCGAAGATGCTGTTGATGTGTTTACCGTTGTTTCAGGAACCGTTGTGCCAACACTATTTTGGGCAGTTGTGACGACAGTCGTTGTCTCGCTTGTGCCGGAAACATCGTCTTTAGCAATCATACTGTTGTGTGAAGCGCCACAGCCGGACATTAAAAGACATGAACATAAAGCAATAATCGAGATCCTTGTATTTTTCATATATATCATCCTTTCTCCGTATACCGGATCTTTTGTCCCTATTATGATAGAATTTTTATAAATTATCGAAAAAAGTCTTTTTCCACACAACCAAACGGAGAAAAAAACGGAAGGATTGTCTGTTTTCGTTATCATAATATGTTCGAACCGAGAAAAAGCCGATCATGCAAGGCTTTAATCAAGCGAAAGGAGGAACAGGTAGATCGGTGAGAATGTGAGGCATGGTCACAATATGAAAACGAAAGGAATGGTTTTATGAAAAATTCAGCCAAAAGTTTCATCGCAGCGGCTCTCGCCGGAGCGGTATCGCTGACATCAACATTCAGCGCATTCGCTGCCGGAAAGACTATCGAGGCATACGATGTCGGTGAAACAAGACAGGTAGTTGTCGGGTTTATGCACGGGGATGCCGGAGATAACTTCAATGCCGGTTATGATTTTGTAGCATCCGGGCTTTCCGCCGATACCACGGGAACTATCAAGGCGGCGAACTTCGTACAGCTTGATCTCATCAAGAAGGGCGAGAGTACGACATCAAATGCGGCGGGAGCAAAAACGACTGCCCAGGTAGCGTACTGTCTTGCCCCGGATCATGGTATATCGCCCTCGGTATATGCCACTTCAAGCGAAGGATATTCTGTAAAAATGACGGACGATCTGTCAGAAGCTGCCGGTATCCGTATCTCGGACGAAAAGAAAAGAGATCTTCGCCTTGCAATGACTTACGGTTATAAAGGAGAAGTCGATCTTAAATGGACAACAAACGCACTGCATGGAGGTCAGTATGAGTGGATGGAATCCGCCCCGGCTCCTCTTATCTACAGAACCGCTTCCGGCGGCTATGCCTCAGCAACTTCACATAGGATAGCCACACAGATATGTGTTTGGATGATCATAACGGGATGGTTCTACAATACATCTTCCGAAGCCAAAGCACTTGACATATTTGTCAGCAAGCTCCCGTCCAAATATGCCGGTGAAGTAAGAGCGGTATATACAACAATTGCAGATAAAGTCAGAAACGCGGATACAACCCTTTTCAGCGGAGACACTTATGACAAGATAATGGCTTTCTTTGACGAGGACGAGCTTAATCTGTATCTCAGCAACTCAAACAATCTCAGCGTTTACGCCGAGGACGGGTATAAGGTATATAAGCTCAAATTACCGTCATATATTATCGAAGCGTTTCCCTCACTTGTTTCCGATGTTACAGCAGCAATAAAGAAAAGCGGCATCAACAGTTCGGACTTCAAGGCTTCCTTTAAGAACAACACGCTTACTGTTAAGTCTAGGGTTTCACTCGACGGCATTGATATCCCGCTTACGCTCGGAGCGGATAAAGCGGGCAGCTTCTACAACTTTGTAGAGATAATGGGCGGCGCTGCAGCTCATCAGGGTATAATTGTACCCACCATACCGTCTTTTAAGCTGAAGCTTAAAGGAAATCCCGATATTCCGCCGATAGAGGTGTATTTAAGGAAATCCTTTAATTCGCAGAAAGCAGAAGATGTAAATGTAAATCTCTCTGAATTCTCCTTTGCCATAGGTAAAGGACTTAACGAGGAAGGTCGGGATGTGGACAGTCTGCTGGAGGAATATCTGAATTTCGATTACAGCGAAGAAAAGTATGTTTACACCTATAACGGCACAACTGCCCCAAGAAGCGCCGATGCAACACAACTGAAACTCAGAGCGGACGGCACGATAACGATAAAAAACCTTCCCGCAGATGACAAGTATTTTATTGTTGAAACTGCGGCAAACACGGCTTGGAGAGGCAAGGTCGGTCAGGTCATAGCCCTCGATAACATCAAAAACGACGAGGGCGAGTATGTGTTCGATAACACCGGTACAGGTCTCGGCTTGCTGGCTTTCTACAAGATGTTCTATACCGAAGGCGGCATTGAGGTCGGCAGCGATTATACCGGCGATGAAGCGGCACTGCGCACAGCGGCTATATCCGGTCTTCGCTTCAATATTACCGATGCCGAAGGTAATATCGTACCTGTGACCGGCAGTAACGGTGTCTATGAGTGTTCTGACCCTGAATATATTGAAAACGGCGCTGTTGCTGAGGAATTTGCTATTCAGCTCGATGAAAACGGCAGATGTATCGTTGACAAGCTTCCCGCAGGCACATATTATATCGACGAGGATCGCAGCGAACTTCGTACAGCATATATGATACATGACGAGGATATCTATACCTCCGAAATGTCGGCACTCCTGCAGGTTCCGTCTCTTGATCTTCCGGATACTATGACTATTGATGAAAAACTGGAAAAGATAAGCGACACTGCGGCTATCCAGACACTTTGCAACTATTTCGTATCTACCGGCACAAATGTAACGATCCGTAAGGATTCCGAAGATGGTCAGCTCTCCGGACACGAGTTTACCGTTACATCCTCGGACGGCTCTGTTACAAGAACAGGCACTACGGATGAAAACGGAGAGCTTCGCTTTACCGGACTTCCCGCATTTGCGGCTGATGGTGTGACACCGCTCGAATATACCGTTACAGAAACGCCGAATCTCAAGTATAAGCCTATCGATCCGCAGACACAGATAGCATTTCCTTGTGCAAACGGAGAGGACGGTATGCTCTTTGAGTTCTTCAACTTCCTGAACACTTCGGTTCTTGGTGTTGTAAAGACTGCCGATGACGGCAATGTAGGCGGGATCGTCTTCGATGTTGACGGTTCAGACGGGTCTCACTACGAGATGACTACTGACAGCACAGGCTACGCACAGCTTGATGACCTTCCTGTTTATACCGCTGACGGTTCGGCAAAGGTCGTATATACTGTAACAGAGCGCGTTCCGCTGCGCTACGAGGCACAGAACCCCCAGGAAGTGATACTCAGTGAAAACGGAAATGATGTTATCACTTATGTTCAGTTTGACAACATCACAAAAAAATCTTTCTATATCATTCAGAAATGGGCGGAAGACTTTGCGGTCGAAGGACTTCGCTTTGCGATTTCAGGTTCTGACGGAACATATCGGGAAGCGGTCTCCGATGCCAACGGTCTTGTAGTATTCGAGGAGCTGCCCGTTTATGACAAAAACGATGCGAATATTGTTTATACGGCCTATGAACTCAATGCTCCCGAGCGTTATCATACTCCCAAAGCGATAGACAACATCATACTTGCAGAGATCGCCGATGCAAACAAGTATAACTACGGAGAGATAGAAAACAAATCCAAATCCGGTAAGCTCACTATCGTCAAGAAGAATGACTCCGGCGAAAAGCTCTCCGGTGCGTGCTTCAGCCTTTATTCCGCCGCTGATTACCGCGAGCGCGGCGAATCGGCTCAGATAATGAATGCCGCTATGTCTGACAACAACGGTATCGCAGTATTCGACGATCTTGGTATAAATAAGGAATACACTGTTGTTGAGGTCCTTGCACCTAACGGTTACGCAAGAACGGCTGAACCCTACTACTTCACGATAACCGAGGAGAATGCGGCAGCGAACTACGAAGTCGGAAAAGACTGGATAAACACAAGCGGCAGATCACTGAAAGTGCTGAAAACAGACAGCGAGACCAATGCTGCGCTTGCAGGAGCGGTCTTCGACCTCTATGACGGCAGCGGCAAGCTCGTTGATACCAAAATGACTGATAAGAACGGCATCGCAGAGTTCACTGGGCTTGAATACAAGGCTTATAAGCTCGTTGAGGTTTCGGCTGCTACCGGATATCAGCTTCCCGAAGCTGAAGCGGACCGCACATGGAACATTGAAGCGACCGGTACGGATAAGGTTATAGAGATAAATATCAAGAACATGCCGAAACACGAAGGACGCTCTATAACAATATACAAGACAAACAGTGATAACAGACCGCTTTCCGGCGCTGTATTCGCACTGTATCTCGTTAAGGATAACGAAGAGACGCACATTGGCGATGTTACGACAGATAAAAACGGTAAGGCTGTATGGGAGAATCTTGAACCCGGCAAGTATACCGCGAAAGAGATCAAGGCTCCTACAGGATATACAAAGCTTGATGACGCAATAAGTTTCGATGTTGATGTGACCGAGAATATCCCGTACAGCGCAATTGTTCCCAACTCACCCGGCAGCACTTCTCCCGAAGTATATGTGGTGAAGAAGGACGCAAAGACCGGCGAGATACTTAAAGGCGCGGAATTCACGCTCTATTACGACAACGGTAAGGTCGCTGCGGGTCCTAAAGCAGTCAGTGATGACGGCAGAGTTGCTTTCAAGGAGATCGAGTGCGGCAGATCATACCGTATCTTTGAAACAAAGGCTCCCGAGGGCTACAAGCAGATAACCGACAGCTTTGACTTTACGGTTGACGATAATGCTCATATCAGATTTACCGACGCTCCTTCCTGTGTGACTGACCTTATGGGTACAGTTGACGGAACAGTCGGCGGACCTCGCAAGGGTGATACTCTCGAAATAACATGGGTAAACTCCAAGGATGTCGAGAAGAAATACGGCGACCTGGAGATAATCAAGACCTCCGAGGACAACGAGGTAAAGGGACTTATATTTGAAGCAGTCGGCGGCGGAGAGAAATACTCCGGAATAACCGATGATAGCGGAAAGATCCTGTTCAGGCATCTCCCGCTTTATGACAAGGACGGTCAGCTCATAACATATACTGTTACAGAAAAGCAGACAGGAACCAAATATCTTGCTTGTCCTGCTCAGACTGCCGAACTCAGGGAGAACGACACCGTAACGCTGAATTTCAAGAATAAGCTCAAAAAGAACGAAGTAGGCTCTATAAAGATCATCAAGACCTGCGAGGACGGCAAGATCGACGGACTTACTTTCAAAGTAATCGCTTCGACCGGAGATGTCTACACAATGACGACCGATAAAGCGGGTATCGCGCAGCTCGATTATCTTCCGATATATGAAGAAGTCGGTACGGCAATAGCCGCAATATCCTATACGGTTACAGAAGTACCCGTTGTCGGGTATGTGGAGCTGGCTCCCGTGGAGATAGGTGCTCTGTATAAGGACGCTGTGATCCCTGTCGAGTTCCACAACACTCCCGTAACGATCAATTCAGAAGTTGAGCTAATTAAGGTCGATGAGTCAAACAAACCGCTGGTCGGTGCGACATTCTCACTTTACGCAGATGGCGGCTGTACTCAGTTTATCGCCTCTGCTAAAACCGCACCGGTTGATGACAAGGCTATGGTCAAATTCTCCGAAGGCTTATCGGCAGATAAAACCTATTATCTGCGCGAAACAGAAGTTCCTTCCGGAGAGTATGTCCTTAACAAGACTGTCTGGGAGTGCAAAATAGACGCTGACGGAAAGACGACATACCGTGTATATGGCACTGATGCAGACTTCTCGGCTACTGTCCCGACCTGCGTGAACACAAAGGGCGTTGAGAACAGGACTGCCAAGATCATCAAGACCGACGGCAAGAACCCGCTTGAGGGCGCTACCTTCGGACTGTATGAAGACTCGAAATGTACAGTAAAGCTCGGACAGAATGTGTCAAAAATCGACATTAACGCTTCTTCTGATACTTATGGCAAGGCTGTGGTCAAGTTTGACGCCGAGATTGGCAAGACATACTATATCAAGGAAATATCGGCTCCGAGTGAGCAGTATGTAATATCCGATACTGTCTATGTAGCGGAAGTATCCGCTTCGGGTAAGGTTATGTGCGGTATAGTAGGTTCAAATGCGCGGTCTTCCACATTCCCTGAATGTGTGAACAAGAAAAAGTCTGAAACAACGGTCACAACTACAGTTACAACAACTCCTACGACTACTCCCACGACCACTCCGACTTCTGAGGTAACTACGACCTGCGTAACAACCATTATAACCTGCACATCATCAATAGGTACAACTCCGACAACTCCCATATCTACCGAGAACATCACAACGACCTCTGAAACTACCGATGAGGAAACCACTACTACAACGGAATCAGAGACAACTGTAACGGAAGAGACACCTCCCGATACAACAACTCCGCCTGATACTACGACTACCACGACGACCACAACTACGGAGGAAACGCCGGATTATCCTGATACTCCGGATAATCCTACTCCTCCTGACAACCCTGACACAGGCGTACAGCTTGATGTTATGGCTTTTGCGGCTCTTGCTGTACTTTCGGGGATAATCTTCGTAGCAGCGCTTGCTAAAGGCATCATAGCCAGACGCAAAGAGAGAATCGAATGGTAATTTCAACACATAATCATTTTTAGCTTGTACCCTACGGAATATTATCAGATATTCCGTAGGGCTTTATTTTACTTAAAGCCTGGGTTCGAGGTGATCTTTTTGTTTTTATGAATAATACTTGAAAATATAATTTATAAATGATATAATATATAATAGTACATAAATCTTCGACAAATTGCAAACTGATATTTTATGAATAATTGACAAAAATATTGTTAATCTAGAATGTTTTAAATTTTCGTGTCTTATTTATGGAAGCTTTTAAGTCTTATATTATAGAGAGACATAAAAGCATAGCATGAATACGGCTTATCTGTACGAAAGAGGTAGGAACTATGCTATCGTTTTATCTCTCAATGGTGGAAACCGATGAGGAACGTGATCTTGTTACTCGGCTGTATTATACCTATGAGCGTATGATGTATAAGATCGCGCTCGGAGTATTGAAAAATCCCCATGATGCTGAAGATGCCGTATCCGAAGCTTTTATTAGGCTTATAAAGAATCTTGATAAGGTTTCCGATGTAGGCAGCGGAAAATGCAAGGGATTTGTTATAATTGTTATAAAGAATGTTTCCATTGATATGTATAATAAGCGTAAACAGGACGAACATCTTGATATTGATGAAGCTTATGATATAAGCGGCGGAAATGTTGAGGAAGACTTTATAGAAAAATATGATGCTGATGTTATACATAATACTATAAACAGCCTTAAAGATGAATACAGAGATATTTTAACTATGCGTTATTTATATGATATGACGATAGATGATATATCTCATATTGTCGGTATGACCTATGACGGCACAAATAAAAGGCTTCACAGAGCAGAACAAAGCTTATTATCCAAGTTATCGGAGGTGATATCATGTTAAAAAGCATAAAACTGCGAAACGCTCTTGAAATGAGCGTTAATGATATGAATAGCACCTATGATGAGAATGAGTATGTTCTTCATCGTTTCTCTTGGAGATACAAGCGGCGAAAGAGAGCTATTATAAAAGCCTATCAACAGTCATTGAACCGACCGCAGGAATTTGAGAGCAGATATAGGAAGATAAGCTTTCGCCAGCGGCTTCGTCTTGCAATTTTAGTTGCTGTTACAGCAGCTCTTCTGACTGGAGCCGGAGTTGTTGTAACGTATTATATCGGCGGAATACGAGCCGAACAACAGTCAACGCATACGGACGCATTTGCTATGGATTGGGAAAATGCTCCTCTTACTCTTGAGAAATCATACCGAATAACTTATGATTTAAGTGATTATACAAAAGAAATAATAATTAATATAGATAATTATTATTGGGAGGCATATACAAAAGGCTATGATTTTATAGATTTTACATGCTCAACAAAAGAAATGTTCCAAAATTCCAGATTAAATACTGAGGGAACAGAAATTGAAATCAAA
The DNA here is from genome assembly GCA_947166945.1 of uncultured Clostridia bacterium. Lineage (GTDB taxonomy): Bacteria > Bacillota > Clostridia > Oscillospirales > Ruminococcaceae > Ruminiclostridium_E. Next base: position 20,969 of record CAMVGH010000003.1, on the reverse strand, counting down.
AAAGTTAACAACTATGATGCTCTTTATTTCCAATTAGACGAAAAAACAAAGTGTTTGATTTGGGACAACGGAGAATACATTTTTGAACTTCACTACAGTATCGAAGATAGTCTTGCAATGGTTATTGCGACAACAATCGCCGAACAATAATTGTTAATATTTTACAATAATACAGTCGTTTTTTGTGCAATTTGACTGTATTATTTTTTTGTATTTTTCAGTCTTATATAATGAAAGCAATAAAAACGGAGGAGGTGATATAATGAAACATATAGTTACCGTTTTGTTGGCTGTAATCGTATCATTTACTGCTATGAGTATAAACGTGGCCGCTGATTATTCTCAGCGGGGTATTATAATAGTAAACGATATAGGCTCTGCACAAAAAGATTCAATGCTTTCTATCGACGGAAAGAATGCTACATGCACAAGCACATACTATTTAAGGTATGGTGAGGTAAGCAAGGTATTCGTAACTCAAGTGCTTGAAAAAAAGACAAATTCAAAATCATTCAGCGCCGTTCATGGAGCACGTTGGACTCAAAGTGTGCAGTCCAACAGACTTGGGGTGACGAATACAAAAGAAAATTTGTCAAGTGGTGTATATCGTTTGAAAACTGTCTTTACAGTCAGCTATGCAAACGGTAAATCCGAAACGATCACGGTTTACAGTGCCGAAAGAACTGTAAAGTAACTCAAAACAAAGGTCAAAATCAATAATAAGAAAGGTAAGGATAATAATTATGTCAGTATCACTTGAAATTCTCAACAACAATAACTCTTATCGCACAACAACAGCGGCAACTGCAAAATCAGTTAAGGCGGCTGAAAGCAAGTCTGTCAGCATTCCTGTAGAGGAAAATGCTGAAAATTCGGTTCCTAATGTCGATTCTTTTGTCCACGGTGGAGGAAGCGCTAAATATGGCGCTTATTCAAAAACAATAGCAATGAAGAACAACAGTGCTGAGGCTGCTCCTGCTGCTTCAAAGGTTCAGGCAAAAGGTGCAGGCAATACCAATTTGACGAGTGGATCAAACAGCTATATTGCACAAAAACAAAAATCCATTGCACAGAAGTACCATGTTAGACTTAATGGTTCAAGACAACCTATAGTAAACGGTCAAACAGATGCAATAAATGCTAATAAGTATTTGGCAGAATTATGCTCCCCTAAGAAGATAAATTATAATAAATCTTATGTTGTTAATCAGCTAACACCCAATACATCTTATTATGGAAATTGCGCAAGAACCAGTTGCGAAATGATGGCGAAAATAAACTCAAAAGGGCAGTATGGCTATTCTGGTAACATAATGAGCCTTGGAGGATACACTCGTAAAGATGATGCTAAAGCATCAGATTATAACCCGAATAAGAAAGGATATTTCAACTATAAAGGCTTGACAAAAGAGGAATTATCGAATATAATAGCATCAGAAATAGACCATGGCCGTTCAGTCGAACTACACACATCATACAAAAATGGTGAACATTGGGTAACTGTAACGGGATATAAGTTGGATTCTACCGGAAACATAAAATTAACTACAGAAAATAATCATGATTACATTACTGGACTGTCTGGAATTGATCCGTATCCCAACAAATGGGGAAACGAACAAGAAACAGATGATCTTGGAAAAAATGCATCAGTTGCAACATCGGGGCAATGGTTAAACACTAGCACTGGGGGATATCAGGTATTTACATTTAATCCGTAATATCATAAAAAGTTAGGAGCTATTTATGACGAAATATAAACCTATTGTTTTTACATTATTATTCTGCTCTATACTTGGCTCTTGCAGCGAAACGAAAACTGGGACTGCTGCTCCAGCAGAAAGCACAACAACATCAGCGACAGAAGCGGAAGTCACAACAACTGAAGCGACAACATATGTCACGACAGCGGAAACGACCGCCGAGGAAACAGAACCGACGCAGGTCTATGTTGAAAAGCTTACATATTCCGAAGCCGACGACGCGGACATATTTCCCGACGTGGACATAACCTCGCGCGAAATTGCCGACCCGCTCGATTTCGGAAAGAAATACGGCAATTTTATCAGCCGGAGGGTATTTTGGTATTTCGGATTTTCCGCACAATACGAATGGACACAGGAGAGTAACGGCTTCTTCAAGGACGCGGAACGCAACAGGCATTATTATCTGTGCGTTGCGCACCGTTGGGATGATACATTCCCCTTTAACACAAAAGACGGTGTCGGAGCAGTTCCCGAATCTGATATGCTGTTCACAACTCCGATAAGCTATGACGAAGGAAGAGCATATATTATCGGAAAGCTGCACATTACCGAACAATGCTTCGATAAACTGTGCGAGACCTCACCGTCAAGCTATTGCGAAAAAGACGGAAAGCTGTATTTTTCCGGACAAGAGGGAGGAAATGCCGGTTGGGACGGCAGTATCATCGTTGATTATGAGCAGAACGGCGACAGTATCACATATAACTGTAAGCGTTTAGCGTGGGAAGGTCTGGAGGATCAGCCGTTTACTATAACTCTGAAATACACTGACGGAAAATGGCTGCTTGACGACTGCACCAATGTCGAAGGTTTTGCAGACCATTTCTGTGCGGATATTTCCGAAGAGTATGATGACTATATGGGTTATTATAGTATGTATCGTTAGAAGTAAAAATACCCCCTACAAGTATTTATTACAGAAAAGCGTCGGTCTATAAGATCGGCGTTTTTTATGCTTATATAAAAATCATATGCTGTTTATTGTCCGGTCTAAGTATTCAGCCTGCTTTGCGTGGTTGAAAGCTCCGAATTTAGCTATCATACCGCCGATACAAACTCTCTGTTCATTAGGGATCGGACTGTATCTGTATTCAATATCCGCATATTCGCCGTTTAAAAGAATGTTCATACCCAGCAGCTCATAATCACTGTTTTTTTCTCTGCCATGTACTATGTATGCTTCAAGCTCCGCTTCTGACAGTTCGCCGCCGGAGATATGTATCTCAATGTGTTCCATAATTCTTGTGTTTCCGCCTTTTTGCATTTCCTTATGGATATTATATCACATCTTTGTCGAAAAATCAAGCTGTATTCTTTTTGTCATTTATTTGTTATCATAATAGGGATAGAGCCATTTTTGATGAATGGAGTATATGCAATTATGGGATAAGTATAAGGAGGAACTGTAATGAAATTAACCGAAATGCTGTTTTTGTCAAAGAAGACCCCGAAGATCGAGTGTGTAAGCAATTCAAGCGGAGATGATATGTTTCTCAATATGTCATCAGAACCGGGAGAGTACAGCTCTGCTGCACGCCCAAGGAACAAGGAGCGTGAAAGAGCTAAAATCAGCAGAATAGCGCGTATGTATGATAAGCTCATTGTTGATAAAACTTTATATATAGCAAACATCAACAATGGCGAATGCGGATATGCCGAATTTATGCGAGACGACGGAACTGTTTGTGCCGGCGTATATGACGGCTCCCGTCTTCGCTGGCTTAACGGCGAAAAGCCTAACGGGTGGAGCGCGATGCTTGCCCCTATATTCGCTTATGTTATCGGTCAGAAGTCGCATACATATAAGCTGCACGAGGAAATATGCACGCTTTTGGAGCTTAATCCTTCCAAAACCGTACCGGCAGATAAGATGTATCTGGTATGTGATTCGTTTTATTACGAGTATGTCGCCGATAAAACGGCGACCGGCAACGACATCATTGACGATACGGAGCATCTTGCCCAGAACGAGATCGACCAGATAAATCGCGTCAGGAGCGCAGAATCGTTGTACAATGAAGGAATGCCTTCAAAATACATAAGGATATTGCCCGACGAAGACAGCTCTCCGGAGCTTTTGAATGATTATCTTGATCGGATAAAGGCAGGAGAAAGGATCATCGGATATCAATGGGAAGAACAGCAGCAGGAAAAAATACCCGATATGTCTTTCCTTGATAGATTTGTACCCACAGCGGAATATGTGGATCTTTGTGATATGGTATATGGCAATCTTAATGCTGCCTCCGAAGAACTGTCTAACGGAGCGTCAGCACTTGATGTGTTAAAATCGCATTATGTAAACGCAATGCTTCTCGGAAAGCCCGGTACAGGAAAAACATCAATAGCATACGCCCTCGGAGCGGCGCTTCAGATACCTGTTTATACTGTGGTAAACAGTAAAAATACCGAGGAGGACAATTTTGAGGGAAAAAACAAAGTCATAGACGGAAAAATCACATTTTGTTCCACTCCGTTCCTGGAGGCTTATAAAAACGGCGGCATAGTTATCCTTGAAGAAGTCAATCTCCCCGCTCCAGATGTAATAATGGGAGCGCTCGGCCAGGCTGTTGAAGCTCCGTTTATTTTGTACGAGGATGGCTATAAGGAAGTAAGACGTCATCCGCTATGTGTAATACTTGCTACTATGAATGTCGGAACATCTGGCAGCAAAGAGCCTTCGGAAGCGTTTGTGTCACGACTGCCCGAGGTGTATATTCTCAACGATCCTAAAGAAAGCGATTTCATAAGGATACTGAGAAGTGACGGAAACGAAGAAACCGACTGCAGAAATGTTTACAGCGTTTACAGTCAGGTGCAGATGCAGCTTGAAGACAAGGCGTGTGACGATATTGCGATGTCGCTCACGATGAGGCATTGCTTTGCAGCTCTAAAGGCAATCAAACGCGGAGTTCCGTTCAAAAAAGCTGTGCAGAAGACTATCGTTAATGCGATAGGGATTAAGGATCTGGAGCTTGCAAAGGAAATTTACGAAACAATAATCGAGCCTATGGTGTTAAAAAGTGCATAATCAGGAGGTTATATGACAAAGATACCCGCACGCATGAAACGTGCTTTATTCCGTAAACTGTCCGGTATCTCCCGTATGCTTCTCAAACGAAGGATACGGATAACTGAAATACCGAGAAGCGAGGGCGAGATCGGATATACTTCGGAAGATAATGTGATCCACCTCTCCGTGGACAATCCGTTTATTGACGATCTTCCTCTCGGTGAGAAACTGAAATTTGTAAGGGGGATCTGGGTGCATGAAACAATGCACCAGATCCTCACGGACTTCAATGCAATGAAAGTACTGATAAGCAATGATGTAATCAGAACAATGGTGTACAGGGACATTTTCAACATTGTCGAGGATGCCCGCATTGAAAACTTTGCGCCCGTACATATCGGTGGAATATATACAGAAGATAAATATGACAGGCACGGAAAGATAACGCAGATGTCCGATCTTACCTTTTCTAAACGCGAAATGTATAAACGAAGTCCCGGCATAGATACTCCCGATCCTTTTGGGGAATTACCCAGTCCGTTTCAGCAGATAACAAGAGCTATGATACATTATGGAGACAGCGGGCTTATAAAAGGAAAATTCATTTCGGAAGAGGCTAATGAACTGTTCAAGAAGATATTGCCGATTTATAACGAATGTGTGGAGGAACGAAACTGCCGAACGGTCATAGGCAAGAGCATACAGATAGCTGAGATCTTAAAGCCCTTGTGGGAAAATAATAAGGTCGTCGTTACAATCGTTACCGATGAGCTCAAAAAACTAAAAGGCGGAGACCACAGTACGGAAGGAAATATCATTATAGTTGGAATATCAGCCTCTGACTGTAGCGAGGATAACATTCCTTCTGTCAACAGGCGCTCAACTACCCAGCGAATAGAAAGCGCCGGACGCTCAAAAGCCGCTTCTGAGGAAGATGAGGCTTCCGACGGCGATGGGCAGGAAGGATCCGACGGTTCGGGCAGTACTACAGACACCGAAAGCTGTACCGATGAGCCCGAAAACACAAAGGATGATGACAATAATAAAGAAAACAGTGAACAGCTCGAAGAAATAGATGGTTCGGCAGAAAATACCATTAACGAAGAGCCCGAAAATGACGGCTCGAATGAGTATAACCAATCGTCTGCTCCTGCGGAAAGCTCTGCATCGGAGCAAGCCGACAATGTTGAGAACGATCTTTCAAACAACGATGAGGAGAACGAGTCCGAAATCAACGGTGAGTCCGTTTTGGACAATACATCCGAAGAAAAAGCGGGACAGGAATACGATAATGAAGATGAGAATGACAGCGAAAGCAATGACATAAGCGATGATAATGCGGAAAATGCGCCAAACTTCTCCTCTGACAGTGAAAATGTAGATAATGCCGAACAATCAGATGATACAGGGCAAACAGAGACACCTATACAAAGTACCTCATCCGATGATGATTTTACCGATCCCGATTACAAAGAAGAACCCGATAATTGTGATGAACCGGAGAATTCGGACTGTAATTCTGAAAACTCAAGCAGACTGCCTGAACATACTGCAAGTGGATCACCCAACATCGAACAGGAAGTTGCTGATAGCAATTCACCTGGAATCATGTCGGATAATGATGCTATCAATTCCAATTTCGCAGCATCACCTACAGAAACAATGCCGGATTATGAAGAAAATGAGTTAGAGATCGATGGTATAGAGGATTATAAAGTGCCGGACGAAGAGCTTGATTCAATAGTTGATGAGCTTGAGGAACTGATACATAGGTCTGATAAAGAGAGCGTGCAGCTTAAAGACGATTCTGTCCCCGAATACCTTGATATAAAGTGCGGCGAGATAGAGGATGTTACTGTTCTGAACAGGAATGTCAGGGTAGTTTCTGACGATGCTGATAATACAGTAACATCAGAAACAGAACAAAATATAGATGTTTATTCTTCGTATGAAATATATGATGAGGTCGTTGCTGCAATGCGACCGTATATAAAGACCGGTATGAAGTCTTTCCAAAGATTGTTCAGAACCGATCCGGATGAGAAATGCCACCGAACAAGCGGTAAGCTGAATATTGAGCGTCATTATTCCGGTAATGTAAGCGCAAGAATGTTCGATAAGAATGTAGTTCGTCACAAAGCGTCTGATTTTGCCGTTTTTCTCCTTATAGATGAAAGCGGTTCTATGAGCTGGGACTTTAGGTATAAATATGCAAAGCTGGCCGCAGTAGGTCTTGCCGAAATGTTTGAGAAATTAGAGATACCCCTTTATGTAATGGGATTTACAGCCGATGGGTATGTTAATGATACCGGATATGATGTTATTCATCATCATTATTTAAAGTGGGTCAATAACAGGAAAACTCGTCTGAGCCTGTTGACAATATCACACCATTCAAACAATTTTGACGGTTATTCTGTCAGATATGCCTACAATATCCTAAAAAAAAGAAAAGAGCCTAATAAGATACTCATTGTCATTAGCGATGGATGTCCGGCATCATTCAGATATGATGAGGATGGTATTGGAATTGCCGATACTCGATCTGCTGTTAATGAAGCGCGGAGAAGCTCAACTGTTCTTGGCGTTTCAATAGGAGGCTCTTGTATTGCGGAATCTCTGAAAATGATATACGGTAATGGACTCTTAACGGTAAATGATCTCTCAGAGCTGTTCTTAAACATTTCGTCTAAGCTGAGGAAGATAGTAAAACAGGAAATATGATCCCATAAAAAAGAAAAGCTCGCGCTTGCGGGCTTTTCTCTTTTGTTCAATTACTGTTTATTTATGATACAGATCAATAGCAGCCTTCCATCATGAGCTCTGCTTCCATAAGCAGTTCATCGGGATATTCAAGCAATTCTTCTATACATTCGAGAGGATACCCGTTATTATAGAGTGTTTCTATGTAAAGCGGGTCTATTCCCATAATATCAGCATATTCCTTTAATTCATCAAGATCCATATTGCCGTAATACCAATCCGACCAATAAGCGCCTCTCATATAGCCAAAGTCTTCAAAGCATTGGAATTCGGAGCGTTCTATTTCACCGGTCGGCGAGATTTTAATAAGATCACCCATCGAAGCCCCGACTTCTGTCTTTTCGGCTTTTGATAAGCCTATTATTTTAAGCGTGTCTCCCAGAATGCTCTTAGTGCTGGCATAAAGATAAAAGCCATACTGAGGAAAATCATATATAGTAAGCGGGTTATCACCTACAACAAAATACATATTATCCTTGTTGTCGAGCAAAGTAAGCACAAAAGAGCCAACAAGGTCTTCCGCTGTACTCTTCAGAGAATCGAAATCAAGTTTTCCTGCGCTTTCTATCAGCTGCACAGCTATATAGCTGTCAGTTTCTATAGTTGTCATAGGCAGCGCTCTTTCAGCTCTTAGTTTGGCATCATTTCTGATAATTCCATTATGCGCCAACGCAAATGATGAATCGCCGAGATCTCCCCAAAACGGATGATTATTGTAGTTGTGTTTCTGATTACCTTGTGTTGTCATTCTTGTATGACCCATAATAACATTTGCATTATCAGGGAGATGCAGCTTCATTTTGTGAGCTGGCAGCGGGCGCTTATAAATATTGATGCAATCATTATGATTATACGCAAATCCGGTCGCGTCTGTGCCTCTAATCTCGCATTCTTTCGACAAGACTTTCAGAATTTTTTCCTTTGCCCTTGCTGTTAAAATATGACCATAATCTATCAATCCGAATACCGCACACATATCGTTCCTCCTTTCAAACTTCCTCAGTACTGTTTACAGGTTCATTTACATATATCCGCCGTTCTTTCAGGTAAGTTATCAGCTCGGGATAGTCTTTCTCGGATATTTCCAGGACAAAATCAGTCCAGCTCAATCCCTTCATCTGTTCATCGTCCATTGTTTCGGCTTTCTGGCATATCAGGTCAACAAGCTCCAGTGTAGCCAATATAGTATTGACCTTTAGTGTGCCACGGAACATTCTGAATTCGATTGTATCGGTATTCGTGAGATTAACACAGGCATATCTACCGATGTTTCCATTTTTCTTTGCGTGGTCCATTATTTCCTTTGGAGTGGATTTAAACCCGTATCTCGCTGCCCACCGGTTGATCTGTGACTCTGACCTTCGGCTGAATTTGAGCAGTTCGTCCCAGTGATGCTCAACAAAATAGAGTACGCGGGATATACACGCCTCCTGATCATCAATATCATCACCGAAAGAGTTCCTGTTTACATGGCAATGAAGCCCGCAGGTTGATGTTTTGTGGCTTAAGTAGCCTAAAGTGACAGCTTCATCGGATAGTTCGCCCCACGGCATTTCAAATCTGTGGTAATCAAGTGTCATTGGATGCGTAACGATCTCCATACCGTCATCAAGGGATCCGTCTGTTTTTGTATATATCAGCTCATTCTTTGTGTTTACAACATTTAGAATTTTTTTAGCATTCTCGGAATCCTGTCCGCCTCCGTCTATTTCAAGCTCTACTCCTATATATCTCTTATCATTTCCATAAAAGATCGGCGTAGGCTTGTAACTGTAGTAGTGTAAGGAACACGGGTGTCGGTTGTAGCAGCGTTGGCAGTATGGGCAATCTTCATCTTCATCAAGATAATAGGCATAGTCGTTATTGATTACGCAATCACAATCCGTGCATCTGACATAATAGTCGTCAAAGCATGACTTGCAAAGGCATGTGTTCTCATCTCCACAGTCATTATCATTCCAGATGCGGTCTCCGCAGCTGTCGCAGATGCTTGTATGCTCCTCAAGACAGTCAGAACATAGATATTCCCCGTCAAATTCGAACGTTTTATTATCTTTCAGATCACACCCGCAAATGTCACAATGTTTAATTTCAGACATAGTTTTTTCCTTTCAAATTCCTGTTGTTTTCAGATTCCTTCAAAAAAATACTTTTCCGACACATTATTTGACTATATCATAACAAACAGTATCCTCCCTTCGTCAAAACAGTAGCATATATATTATGATTGTAAGAAGGTTCAGAAAAAGGAAGCATGGCTGTTTTGGCTATCATAATAGGTATAGAACGAAAGGAAAAGGACGAGGTGAATACTATGGAGATCAAAATCAAAGGAAAAGGCATTACACTTGACTGCAAAGAGGTTGAAATAGCTCAAAAACTGGTAAATTCGTTTTTGGCTTCGATCAAAGACAGCGCCGTTTCACATGGGAAGCTTTCAATGTATCTTACAACTGTCGCAGTAATGTATATTACCGGAGCTGACATACTTCGTGAGATAAGCCCAGACGCAGCAAGAGTTATGCTTAAAACAAGGAAGGAAGAAAACAATGGCTGAATACTACTATGCCGGAAGTACCGACGCAGGCTTTAAGAGAAAGCTGAATGAAGACTATGTTGATGCGGTCAAGCTGTCTGATAAATGCTTGTTTATAGTTATTGCCGACGGAATGGGATCCAGAGAAACAGGAATACAGCCTGCTCAGGTATCTTGCAGGCTTATCTGCCAAGAAATATTGCGTATTTATAAAGATGATCCGACTTTGATTTTTGAGAACGCCGAACAGATACTGCCAATAATAATACGCTGCCCAAACGAAGTGCTTGGAGCATTTAAAACAGCAAACGAGGAGATTTATTCCGGAATAGGGTCAACTCTTACTTGCTGCCTGTTAACTCCGGAACGCAGAATGTTTCTTGCTCATATCGGAAACTCACGATTATACCTTATTCGTAATAAAAGCGGGATTTCCGGCATACGCCAGCTTACTACCGACCATACGGCAGCTCGTGAATTACTTGATCGTAACCGCATAACAGCCGAGGAATACTACACACATCACGAACGGAACAGATTGACAAGCGCTCTCGGTTATGTTTTCGAACCTGAAATACAGGTGATGAGCACGACATTAAAGCAGAATGACATATTGCTCTTAACAACAGACGGAATACATTACGCGGTGCGGCAAGAAGCAATGCTTGACATAGTAATAGCCTCAGACAATTGCCGTGCAGCCGCCGATAATCTTATCGACGCAGCCAAAATGCTGGAATATAACGATAATATGACTGCTGCCGTTATCTATGTAAAATAAAATACGCGGAAGAATACAGTATTCTTCCGCGTATGTATTATCTAATATGGTGGATTACATCATTAAGACAGTAATTCTCGACAAATGAACTGTCGTTAAGCAGGTCTGATAATGGTCTGTCTTTATACTTCTCATTATATGGAAGGACATGACGGGACAAATAGTACAGACAGGTATCAAGGTCTTCCTTGTTTTTTATAACATCGGAGGCTTTCCCTTGTTTGTTGAGAACCGCAATGTATTGCCGGACTATCATTGGCAAAGGAACATAGTCTGTTCTGTGATTTGTCTCGAATATCCTTGACGCATATCTGTAGCAATCCTCATCACGTTCATCGCCCGATAAGAGCATATCAGCAGCATCAACATAGTTATCAGATACCGCGCGTACCATTTCAAGAATGCGATACTTGTCAAGAATAAAGTCTATATCGTCTCTTGTAAAGATCATATAAAGAGTGTTTCTGTCATTAAAATCATATTCATCCTGAACAATAATAGGATCCTTTGGCAAAAGTGTGTTAATGACATAATAAAAAACCAATCTTATATGTTCGACCTTATAATTCCCGGCATCATCTCTCATCGGTTCTATATCGGTTTTGCAATAAAGAAAAGCTCTGTATTCTCGGATGTATATTCTCTTGGCACCCATTGAGAGTTTTATCGAAATATATTTCTTTTTCGATTTTTGATAATATTCATCATCTCGAAGGCTTTTAGGAAGGCAATAATGAAGCATATCAACAGGAGTTTCAAAAAACAGAGGATAGATCTTCAGCAGTTTGAAACTATCAAGCTCTGTGTTAATGCCTATTGAGCTGAACCTGTCGTAAAGCTCTCTTACAGACGAATACATTATTTTTTCTGTCAGAATATACCTTACGCAGTATCCGAGCTTCATTATTCCGTCTTCTGTATTAAAGATATTTCTGGGAAGCCTTTCAAGCTCTCCGTCCAGAACTCTTTTATATATCTCTATAACGGAAGTGACAGTATCGATCTTAAATTTTGACGGATACAGTTTTGCCGCGATAAGCTGAAAACAAGTGCAATAACGATCCTTTGCGTGGATAATTTTGGTTTTGTAGATCTGATGCAGACGCATCCTGTCAAGCAAAGCTGTATCCTTACATTCATATATCATTTCCGGAGTCCATTTGAGCAGTTCTTCGAAGGCGTACCGTATGACTTCAAGAGCCAGTTTTTCATCATATAAAGGAATGCCGGAGCAATACCAATACGACAAATGACTTTTCCTGCCTAATAAAACAGCTTCATATTCTGCAATAAAACCTTGAACCCGCTCGTTAAAAGCCAGACTGTTTCCTTCCATTTTCATCACCGACCATATTATGATAACAAATATCAGAGGCTAACTGCCATCAACTGACACACATTTTGTAATTTCTTCGCTATCATAATAGGATTACAAGCAATAATATGATGAACGGAGGTTATAAGTATGTGTATGCGAAAGCTCAAAATAGGTTTTGACTGTGATGATGTGCTTTATAAGTGCAATAGTTATGTGGTTGATCTTGAGAATATGAAAAGAAGAGCCGAGGGAAGGGACTTGCTTGATATACGGGAGCTTACTTCCTACGACGCAACAGGCGGGGAATTTGATGTAAGATTTAATTATTTCAAGACTGCCGCATTCTACGAGTACCAGCCTTTAATGGAAGGCGCGGTCGAGTGTGTTAACAAGCTTCTTGATATGGGTCACGAGATAGTAATTATATCCAGTTTGGACAGCAAATTCCGTAGTATAAGGACAAGAAGGATATCAGAAGACTTTCCGCGGATAAATCCTGATAACATCTTTATTGTTCCAAGAAAGGACTTTTTCTCTGTTGATGTTATGCTGGATGATGCAATACATAATCTTCAAGGAGAAAGATCTGTAAATACTCCGTTTCCGGTTCTTATAGAGAAACCCTGGAATCAGGATTGTCGTGGAATAATGTCTGTGAAAAACCATAAGATGTTTGTTGAACTTGTCCGAAAGATAGAATACAGCTCCTATCTTGATATTGGATTTAATTTCGGCAATATATTCAATCTCAAGTATGTTATTGATGAGAACCGTATGTACGATCAGATGGATGTTGTTGAGGCGCAGGAACCTTGTAAGCTCATATCCTATGAAGAAATGATGAAGAGGTACTGTTTGGAAAATGTATGATCATCGCTGCACATAAAGAAAGGCTCCGAAATGGAGCCTTTCTGTTTTATGAATCCAATTGAGAATTGTGTTCATCTATTCCATATCTCTGAGCCATACCAGATTGTCTATGTGCCAATTTTTTCTGTTGCCGTCCTTAAAGCCTACTCTTTTATATCCGTTAGGATTGGGCAGGAACGCTTCGGCAACCATCGTGTACACCTTTTTGGCTATAGTTTTTCCCTCGGTCGTTATTTGTACAGTATCATCGCTCCGAACCTTGTAAAGCCTGCCGCATCTCCTCATATTTCTTACTCTTCCGTAATTGGAGACCTCGGCATAAGTTCCTTTTATTGGCTTAAAATATTCATCGGGAAGCAACTGAGGTATATCCGGGGTTTTGTGCGAATTGAAGCTCTCGTCAGACCAGCGCCATACTCTCCCAGCAGCGGAATACGCTCTACCTTTACAGCAGTTGCATATATCCTGAATGCCGATATTATAAGCGAATGACGCTTTTGAAAGAGATGACCACTCTTGGACGAATTTCCCGTCCGGCGTATATTCATGGACTTTTATAGCTTTTTTTGGAGGCGGCGAGGAATGTGATATGTCTTTTTTCCCCCATATTAGATTTGTATAATGGTTATTAAGCACATTTCCGTCTTTATGACCGACAACAGCTCTTTTTTCTTTTTTCAGCACCTTTTCGGGAATGTCGGTAAATGCCTCGGCTACAAGCAGAGCAATTGGACGATTTATTCTTTTTTCATCATATAATCTGACATACAGATGCCCTCGATGTATGTATGGCTTAAGTATTGTACAAGTTCTATAGTTTCTTATTTCCCCGTCCTCCGAAACTTCATATTTGTTTCCGAAGCCTCTGACACTTCTCCATTCTTTATTCGTGTTTTGCGACAGTTCTCTGGGGTTTTCCCACTTGTAGTTGCTTATATCGTAATCGTTCCAGTTACCGTTTATACACTTAAGAATATCGCCTTTTTTCTTTGGCAGGAATGCAAGTGCGATCATATACGACACTTTAACCTGCTTAAATTTGCTGAATAACTTGACACGAACATAGTTTGTATCATCATTAAACGGATGAATGGTTTTAAGCACGGTCGCCTTTCCGCGGGAAACATAACGAATCGTCCCATTAAGTGCAGCTTCGTAGCCAAGATATCCCGAACACCGTTTAAACTTTAATCCTTCCAAATTATTTCACTCCCTTTGTATGTCTTGCCCGTATAAGTAAATGTCCAATCCGGGTAATCATCCATTATGATACAGCGCTTCATAACCTCGTACTCTGTAAGCCCTGTAAATCTACCGGCTTCAGAGACAGTTGAAAACACATATTCACAGTATCGGTTGGTGCCGACTATTATAAAAGGCTCTAAAAGCCTAATTTTTTCCTGCAGCGATTGTAAGCGGCTTATGTGAATGTCGTCGCCGAAGATCCATATAAAGTCGTGAGCAGTCAAAACCTCGCCTTCGGCGCACATCAGTATATCTCCTTTTCTAAACCCAAGAACAGAAGCCGCTTCATCGGCATTGTTCCACTTCTGTACAATACTTCCACCTAATGTGAATTGTGTCAATGGAAGGGTCGCCGTCAGTTCTCTGCTGATCCTGTGTCGCCGAACCTGCGTTTTAGGCACAAATCTAAGATTATCTATCATATTGTCATACGGATCGCGATTAATGTTGATAACATATTCGCCATTCCCGTAAGCATTAAAGCATTCTGCTACCAAGTGTTTCGCCTGATATTTACGACCATTGATAAATACTGACAATATCGGATCATCTCTGTTGTATCCGCAAACGGGCATTATCTCCCCACTATTCTTCTGACGATCTATATGTCCCCAGGAGCTGACAAGTATTTTTTCGTTAAGGCAATGCCTGACCCATGTTTCTTTTTCTATATATTCGCGCTGTTTACATTTGTGTACAATACATACCTTGTTCTTTTCTTCAAGAGATCTTCGGCTTCTGAGGGCAAAGCTTATGTCATTTGAATAGATATACTTCATAGTAACACATCCTTTCACGAGTATTATGATAGCGGCGAACGGTTCATAGTTACAGTTGCTCGCTGATTTTTATATGGACACATTAAGAATACATCAATACCGTGATAAGGCGTATTAAAGGGTATTTAAAAAAACTGAAACTCTACAACGTTGTACATTGTTGCTCCATCTGCAAAAAAGGCAGGTAGAAAACACACGAAATCCCGACATACAGCGGATTTACAAACAGCACAAACCTATAAATGGCTCTATTACACTTGCTCATACCACATTCCCGCTGGCGGGTGATGTATGTTATGAAATACATTAAGATAGTTTTTCATCAACGACCATTGGCGATGTTTTTCGCCCCGAACGCTTGAAAATAATAAAAAACGGACAGAAATATGAAGCCGGATAATAACACATTATCCATATATATTGGATATTTTTTAGAATGTTGCAATATTTATGGCTGTTTTCCTATATAAGACGACCGTGTATAGCAAAACAGTCATAAATAATGGGAATTATCGGATTTTCCTACGAAAACAGCCAATATATTTGGAATACAGTTAAGTGTACAGAAATTTTTCATTCAATGTCTTATTCGGGATCATCAAAATCACAATCTGTAATCATTTCCGAAAAATCGAGCTCCGAAACATCTCCTTTGTTATCTGCAATCTGATGAATGGACTCGATAGGAAGTACTGTATGGAACCCGTTTGCGACATTCAGATGCCCGGCGATATGATTAGGTGTTATCTCTATACCCAGAACTTTGGGTGAAACCATATCTGAAACATATTTTTTCTGTTCCGGCAAATAAACAGTTACGAACATAGGGGCTTTGTTATTCAGGCACAATTTTTTCAGGTCGCCTATTGTTTGATTAATGAGCGCAGCGAACTGTTGAGCTTTTTTATCGGTATCATTCATTTAAGTTTACCTCCCAATCCCATAAGTTTCAATATGGTGTTCTTGTTATCATCGACAGAGAGCGCTTTACTCTTATCAGATTGCTTATCTGTCTGAAAATATACAGATGACTGCGGTAATGGCTGTTCATCATATTCTTCATCAAATATGGGCTTATAAAGAAAAAAACTGTTGATCATCCCATAATGGGGCTTCCCGATACCAAAAGCGTAGCAGCGGAGCAGATACTTTATGAGTATTTTCGGATTTATCGCACATTCAAGGAGTTTTATAGCGTCCGGATCCCTTATCATCCGCATTGAGAGTTTATAGTCTCTTATTCTGATGTCTGACGGTTTGATCGTATCGGTAATGTCGAACTGTATCTTATAAGGAGTCATTTTCGCACAAGCGCTGACAGAATTTATTATTTCAGTCCTCATTCTGTTTTTTACAGCGAGGGAGAGAACAACAAGGTCATAATCAGCATTCGGAGTGAGCAATATCCTCATTTATCTGCCTCCGTTTCAAGCTTGATAAGTGCGAGCAGGTTCATATAATATCCCCTGACTATCGAAAAAATGGCATCAAGATTTCTGTTATTTCTTCCTGCATGGATCACATGCTTGCCAAATTCCTTGAAAGTTGTCTGAAGAAACTGATTCCACGCCGCTGTACTGCCTCCGGCAAGTAAAACATACTTGTAATTGGAAAGCTGATCTGTTTCAGAGCTTGCTATAGATACAGCTCTCTCCGCTATGAATCTGCTGTTCCGTTCCAGAATGTCAGAGAACTCTTGAACAGTAGACACCAAGTTGTTATGGTCATTTATATTCTTTATACCCTTGCCGTTGTTTTTCAGTTTAAGAAATGTAATCTTGCCGTCGTTAAGATATTTATACAGAAGCGGGATAGGGATCTCCTTCCCGCACTGCTTTTTTATGTCGTTTACGGTGAGCTTATAGACCTCTTTCATACCGCAATTTGCGTGGGTCGAGGTAAATTTGTTTCCGCAATCTACTATCCCAAACAAATCAAGCGTTCCAAAGCCTGCGTCAAATATGAGAATGTTGCTGTTGATCAGGTCGTTGGCATCTGATGTCAGGTGTGCGGAATCATCATATAACGCCGACCATAATGCCCCTAAAGGCTGTTCCATTATTGAAGCGGAAACAATATCAAAATCAAAATGTTTCCATTCAGTTTCTCCGGGCGGAACAATATCAAACGAATGATGACCTTCGATCAGAGCTTTTAGAACTTCCTGGTCGGAAATGAATTTACTGGGGAGACCGCTGGCGACATAGATCGGTTCACCTTTATAAGCTCGTACATTATTGCTCATTATGGCTAATGCAAGTGCGGCTTCAAGGCAAACCTGATATGTTGTGTTGCTATACCATTGTCTGCCATACATTATAGCCTCGTTTTCGTAAACTTCGTTGTCGTTAGCTATACTTATGGCTCTGCCTCCGACTTCATAGACTATGTCATGTGCATTCCTGTACCTGATTGCGCCGGAATTGCGTGTTATGAGAGAAATATCACGAATTTCCGACTCTAAGGCGAATGTTGGAAACGAGAACACCTTGTTTGGCGCATACACTTTTACTGCCGAGTAACCGACATCTATGCCTATAGTCCACTTATCCGGGAAATAAGGATTACATACCTCTTTCATTATTGTTTTTGTCCTGTAATTGCGTACATCCATTTTCTTTCATCCTTTCTGTTGGTTCCCATACGGGTTCATGTATATTATGATTACGGTAACAGCAAAAGGTTGTATTTTTCGTACAATGGTTATGTCGAAAAATGTCGGCAATATACTATTTAATAATATAAGGTTTGTGTATCAGCTTACGGCTTATTGCTTGTTATCATAATATAAATAGCATTTCTATGACGAACGGAGTCTTATGAAAGGCATGAATGATCAAAAATGTATTAAGGAGGAAAAGATATGACTATGACCGATGTGTTCAAAAAGGAAGCAATGGAGCACAAGGAATGGAAGATCGCGGCAATAAAGCAGTTCGATGAAAAGTATAATATGTGCATTATACTTAAAACAGACAAATACGGCAGAATTGTCCTTGATGTCCAGCTCAGAGCGTTTGATGATGTAATTATGGGTACTTTTATTACTCCCAACAGGGCGACCGGCGAAATAAGTCTTTTGTCCGTGAAACGGGCAATTGAGGCTGCCGTACAAAGATATAAAGAAATAAAAGACATCGAAGAAAAATGCGAAAGGTTTGCGGCGTGATATAATCTGATCTAAATTCAGGAGGAAGACATTATGATAATCAATAACGGAATTGCGGAGGCTTTGGAATGCGGCGATATAGTAAACGGCGTACTTATATTCCCAGATACGGTTAAATCGGTAGAAGCGGATGTCAGCGAGATCAAAGAAACACTGGAGATCGTAAGAAATATTATTGCGGAGAAAGCCGTGTCAATAAGATTTTATATCGACGGACGAGAGATCTACGGTATATCATGTTATTTTCCCAACCTTGAGACATTTAGCGCTGCCAGTCTTGTTGACATGAACCTTAACTTGAGCGAATGTAAAAAGCTATATTCCGTATATCTCCCTAATGTGGAACACATCGGAAGAAATGCGTTTTATAAATGCAACAGTCTTAAGGTAATAGATCTTCCCTCGGTAAAATGTATAGATCATACAGCATTTGAGATGAGTGGGCTTGAAATAGTGACACTTGGTAAAAACATTGTCAGTATCGGGAATCGTGCCTTTTTACGCACAAAGATAACCGAGATCAATGTATACGGCGCTAAGTGCGGCGGAAGCTCATTCAAGAAATGCTATCAGCTGAATAAGTTAATCGCCGATAAACTGACCCAGATATCTGTATCCGCGCTTACCGACTGTAATAACCTTGTTGAGATAAGCGTTTCAGAACCCGGTAAAACCAATCACGGAAAGCGAACCAATCCGTTTATCAGCAACGGTCATCAGTATGCGCTTTGTATTGCCAGCAAAGTATATGAATGTATATGTGCAGGGTTTAGAGGAGCGTTTGAATATGCGGATGTTATTTACAAGGGAATGTATTCCGTTTATGTGCTTAAAAACGGTTCTTATGCCGTATTTGGCGGTAAATACGATTACGGTTATGTAGCCAGAGATGTGGTAACGATGAAGAAGACTATAACCGAAGTGTAGAAGGATATAATGATATAAGAAGTCATTGCCTTTCCGAAACTGCTTCCTGAATACGGGAGCAGTTTTCTTTATTCGGACAAAACCGCTATCATAATATCATAGAGGGAGGTGATGGTTAATGCACGGTATTGTTAATGAACTTAAAAAGATATGTGATCTGATACCTGTGTGCAAAGGGAAAGCTGCATTTCAAGGCAGCTCCGCCTTGTTTTCTGTCGGAAATTATATATGTAAGATCAGGTTTGTGGAATCAGAGTATTATGAGGACGCTTATGACAAGCTGGAATTGACGGTAATAAATCCGGCAGTAGGGGTACTTGACAGATCATGCCTTGAATTCATCTATTGGCTGGATAATACAGACAGGATGGAAGTTTCTGAAACGGGAATAGAATGGATATCAAAGGTCAACAAAGAATGCTTGTCACCGGAGGAATACAGTGAATTGGCAAAGACCGCATACGGCTATTTTTCGGTATTCGCTTGACCCCGCATTATTATTCCCATACCGCTACCATAATAAGAATGAAACACAGAAGATGAACGGAGGTTTTGATTCTGTGAATAAAATAATTTGAAATATAACGGAGGAATGAATATGAACTACAGCGATAAGTATCTGGAAAAGATACAGGAAAGAGCTATGGAGCTTTCACATCGTACAAGCATACCGCAGGTTCACGCAAATATACTTCGTGAGGCTGCCGAAGCGATAGAACAGCTTCTTAGGCAAAAAGAGGAGCTGAATAGTCTCAAAATGTCAGGTAAGACGAGTAGCAGCGATTTGCGTATGGTCGGATAGGAGGAAAAATGACGAAAGAAGAAAAGCTCAGAAGTTTTATCGACGGCGGATATGTTCTTAACGATGATTTTATGATGTTGGAGCGCAACGGGATAAAATATGTATTCGAGCCCCAATATGCCAACCTCAACCCTTGTCATATTTACTATTGCGACGCCATAATGATCGGCTTGATAATCAAAAATGTGTTCTACGCAACAAATTACA
This sequence comes from uncultured Clostridia bacterium, assembly GCA_947166945.1. GTDB lineage: Bacteria > Bacillota > Clostridia > Oscillospirales > Ruminococcaceae > Ruminiclostridium_E. Next base: position 793 of record CAMVGH010000003.1, on the reverse strand, counting down.
ACTACAAGGATATCAATAAGGTGTTTTCAAATGAATTGGCTGCCTTCAAGGAGAGATATATTGCGGAGTATAAAAAACTCTTAAGTACATTTTCTGTTGATAATCTTGTTCCTGTAACAACCGCTGCCGGTGAATATGATCCGGAGGAAGAAAAAGAAAATCTGGATAATTTTGTGCAAAACGATCTTCAGTATGAAGCCAGCCAAATATTCTTCTGCGGAATATACACAGATTTCTTCAGTATGTTTGATGAGAACTATGTGGAACCGTTTATGAAATATCTTTTATATGATGAAGACTATCTGAGGCATTACATAGAGGAAGACATACTTCGTAGAGCGGTAGAGATCAATTTCCGCAAAAAAAAGGACAAGATGCTGTCAGATGCGGTAGATAAAATGAAAGCAGACAGCAATATGATGCTAAGAAAATCAATATATGAAAAGCTGAGAAATACAGAAGGAGAAAAGTATAGAGTTAAGATCGGCATCAATCATGCGAAAATGGACGCCATATCTGTCCCAAGCGGGGAGATCAAAGGGATAATAATGGAAATGGATCGCACTCTGTCCCGATACACCTTGTCTAAAGCAGACAGGGAATTATTATCGGGCTTCTGTTTAGCCTATGGCTTTGACGATGACGGTATTGGTTTTGAAAATATCGAAAAGATATCCTACGGGCATAAGACTCTGTACGAAAAAAGAAAGGATGTGTTATAATGAGCAACGTCAGCGTAAAAGGAAATCGATAGACAAAAAGAGGAAGAAGAAAAACTAAAAGAAATAAAAAG
>CAMVGH010000002.1 GCA_947166945.1 uncultured Clostridia bacterium | reverse complement strand
AGCGGGATGTGCCGGAGGCGGTTCGGGGTATCCTGCGTCCTGACGATAACCGCCGCCTGTACCCTCGGGCTTCTTGTCGCCCGTGAAAGTTGCGCGGTCAACGATTATCTCGGTAATGTATCTTGTATTGCCGTTCTTATCCACGTAGCTCCTGTTCTGGAGTTCGCCCTCGATAAGGATCGGTCTGCCTTTTGTCCAGAATCTCGAAATGAATTCCGCCTCATTGCGCCATGCGACGCAGTTGAAGAAGTCGGATTTTTTCTCTTCGCCCTTGTTCTGGAACCGTCTGTCAACAGCTATGCTGAATGAGAGAACGGAAACGCCCGTAGGTGTTGTCTTGAGTTCAAGATCCTGAGTTATGCGGCCAAGCATTATTACCTTGTTATACATCGCTGTTCCCCCTGTCTGATTCTCTTTGTTGCTGTCTTACTTGCGTAATACTACCATGGAGCGGAGTACGCCGTCGGTAATATTGATGACGCGCTCAAACTCATCGGGGAATTCGGGTTTGCCGTCGAAATGGTAAACCACATAGTAACCTTCGGACTCGTAGTTGATGTCATAAGCGAGCTTTCTCTTGCCCCATTCGTCAACATCAACAAGCTCGGCGTGCTCCTTGATAAGGTCGGAGAACTTTGCCACGAGAGTCTTGACAGCTTCTTCCCCGTTCTTTAACGAGAATACAACGACTGCCTCGTACTTTTCACCTGTTTTAGCCATATTAACCTCCTTACAGACTATCGGCCCGCACTTTCTGTGCGAGCAAGGATGAGCCGGCGATAAAAGCCGACTATGACATTATAGCAGTTTTTGCCCCGCTTGTCAATATCTGCCGAGAAAAAAATTTTCGGCTCCGAATGTGAAAGATTTGTGAAAATTTTACTCTCCGCCTTGTAACATTTCATTATTTATAGTATAATAATACTTTAACAACATTTTGCTAAGGTGATAGAGATGTCTTACCAGGACGACAAGCGTGAACTGCTGAAATTAAAGCAGGGACTGATAGAAGAAAGCGAAGAGATACACGAGGAAGAAAAGCCGGTCTATGAACTGCACGGCTGGAAGAAGGTCGAAAACTTCTTCTACCATAATAAATGGTATGTCGCGGCGGGACTATTCTTTGCGGCGGTGGCGGCGTTCCTTATTGTTTCCCTCGTACAGAAGAAACAGGGCGACCTTCGGGTTATGGTGGTGACAAAGGATCCGCAGATCGCGGCTGAGATAATGTACAAGACCGGCGATCTCGAAAAAGCGTTCGAGCTGTACTGCCCGGATTACGATGATAACGGGTATATCCATGTTGACGTGTATAACGTCGATCTCAGCGAAAATCCCGACCCGCAGTATTCTCTCGCCGCGGTTACGAAGATAACGAGTGAGATAATGTACGGTGAAGCGCAGCTGTTTCTTGTGGACTCTCTCGGGGCGCAGGCTGTGACGAACGACAATCTTTCCCAGTTCGTTGATCTCGGAAAGCTGTACCCGGAGGAAGAATGTATAAACGGCGTATTCCTGAAGATCAGAGACAGCGGGTTTGCCGCGAACGCGCAGTATTATGAAGCCTGCCCGGACGACCTTTATCTTGCGGTGCGGAATGCCTCCGAAAGCGACGAGAACAGCTTCCGCAGTCTTCCCGCAAAGAAAAAGGCTCTGGAGATCATCGACAACATAATCAATGATCGCTACGCGGGCTGGATAGACGATCAGGGCAGGATATTCGGTATCAGCGGAAAGGACGTGAGCAGTTCATGAAACGCGACAGCATACTGCTGATATGGGTGAGGGGGCTTGGACTCGGAGTGTTCGGGAATGTCCTCGGCGGTATTATGACCGTATCATTGGCACCGTTTCTTGCGGAATGGTTCATTCCGTATATGGCTATACTGTTCACAGCGTTCATCTATGCTTCGCTGCTGGTCACGGCAGGGCTGAAAGACGGTCAGAAAGAGGCTAAGCTCCTTCGCAGCCATCGTGTGGAAAGTACGCCGAAGGCACGCTGGATATATCTCGGCCTCGGCATAGGCGGGGTAATGTGCGTGCCGTGCGCGGCTCTGCTGGGCGTAGCGCTGGGTGCGTTCACGATGACAGGCGAGATACTGCTGGGTTCGTACTTCGTGATCGGAGCTTTCGCCCCTACACTCTTTATGATCGACACGCAGAATATGCCGGTTTTCTACCCGATGATACTTATGGCGCTGTACCTTGTCCTTTCCGCGGTATCGGCACAGATCGGGTATAAATTCGGCATTGATGAAAAGTCCTTCAGAGACTTCATGTATGAAAAAGAAAAATAAACGGAGACAACATAATGAAAAAAGGGATATTGTTTGACCTCGACGGCACGCTGTGGGATTCCTCCGCTGTAGTCATAGAGTCGTGGAACGACTGTATAGCGAAAAATTCAGACCTCGGACTGAAATTCACGCAGGAACAGATGAAAAGCTACATGGGAAAAACTCTTGACAAGATCGCGGATATGATGTTCCCGATGCTGCCGGCGGAGGAAAGACAGCGGCTGATGAAGCTCTGCGCCGACCACGAGAACGAGTATCTTGCCGACCATAAGGCATACATTTTCCCGGGCGAGCGTGAGACACTCGAAAAACTTCACGGTGAGTATTTCCTTGCGATAGTCAGCAATTGTCAGGACGGATATATACAGCGTTTCCTTGAACAGTGCGGTTTCGCGGAGCTGTTCGATGATTTCGAGAGTGCCGGAAAGACCGGACTTGACAAGGCGGGCAATATCAGGCTTGTCATTGAGCGCAACAAGCTTGACAAGTGCGTTTATCTTGGTGACACCGGGCTTGACGGCGAGTCTGCGCGCAAGGCGGGCATTCCTTTTATACACGCCGGTTACGGCTTCGGAAAGCCCGATGTTTTCGATGCCCGCATAGCGGATATAACAGAACTCCCCGCAGCGGTTGAGCGGGTATAAGGAGAATATATGGGAAAACGAGTGGGTATGCTTGACGAGGTGCGCGGTATAGCGTACATCGCCATGATAATATATCATGCCTATTATGATATCGCGTTCGTGTACTGTCACGACCTGCCGAACGCTGTGGATATGTTCATGAGGGTGCTCCAGCCGCTCATTGCAGGGACATTCATCGTCATAGCCGGCATCTCTTCAAACTATTCGCAGAATAATTTCAGGCGCGGTGTGGAATATTTTTTCTGTGCCATGCTGCTTACATTTGTGACCGCTGTATTCATGCCCTCTGAGATCATACTTTTCGGTGTACTGCATTTTTATGCGATAGCGGCTATGATATACGGATTTATCGGGAAATTCACCGAGCGCATACCGGCCATTATCGGGACAGTGCTGTTCGCACTGCTGTATGCGGTGACGCTGAATATCCCCCGCGGGTATATAGGCTTTGACGGGCTGTTTACCGCCCCTATGCCTGATATCCTGTACGGACATTACTGGCTCTACCCGCTGGGATTTCCTTCCGGAACATTCTACAGCGCAGATTATTTTCCTCTTATCCCTTATTTCTTTCTTTTTATGGCAGGAGCTTCCCTTGGAGTGTGGTTCAAGTCCGGCAGAGCCGCAAAGGGCTTCTATATGTCCCGTTTCGGCGGACTTTCGTTCATCGGACGTCACGGACTCCTGATCTATATGCTGCATCAGCCGGTCCTGATGCTGGTACTCGACCTTTTCCACAAGTTCACAGGTCAGGCAACGGTATTCCTGTAACTCAAGAAATATAGCTGTTATCTGTCGGCTCCGACGGAAATATTTCCGCCGGGGTCGAATTATTTATTAAAAAAATCTGTATTATTTATTGCATTTTTGTGCCATATATGGTATAATAATATTCAATAGTAAGCTCGCGCTTACAATAAACCGGAAAGGACGATTATTTATGGACATCAATGCACTTTATAAGCTCTGGCTCGAAAAAGCTACCGTTGATCCCGACCTTCAGACCGAACTGAAGTCCGTGGAGGGCAAGACCGAAGAAATAAGCGACCGTTTCTACCGTGAACTCGAATTCGGTACAGGCGGACTGCGCGGAGTTATCGGCGCGGGAACAAACAGAATGAACTACTATACCGTATGCAAGGCTACACAGGGTCTTGCGTCCTACCTGATGAAGATAAAGCCCGAGGGCGCTTCTGTAGCGGTATCATACGACAGCCGCATCAAATCCACCTATTTTGCGGAGTCCGTTGCACAGGTCCTTTCCGCAAACGGGATAAGAGTATTCATTTACAAAGAACTCATGCCTACCCCCATGCTCTCATGGGCAGTGCGTTATTACGGCTGTGATGCGGGTGTTATGGTGACAGCTTCCCATAATCCCGCAAAATACAACGGATACAAGGTATATGGCTCCGACGGCTGCCAGCTGACCATTGACGCCGCGAACGCAGTTCTCGCCGAGATCAACAAGACCGATGTATTTGAGGGCATCAGATCCATTTCTCTTGAAGAAGGTATCAAGAGCGGACTTATAAAGTATATTGACGACAAGTGCATAGACGCTTATATGGCGGAAGTGAAGAAGCAGGCAGTTCACCCCGAGGTATGCGCCGGGGCGGGTCTGAAAGTAGTCTATACTCCCCTCAACGGCACAGGCAACAAGCCCGTCCGCCGTATCCTCAAGGAAACAGGCATAAAGGAAGTCATCGTAGTTCCGGAGCAGGAGAACCCCGACGGAAACTTCACCACCTGTCCGTATCCGAACCCCGAATTCAAGGAGGCTCTCCAGAAGGGGCTTGAACTCTGCCGCAAAGAAAAACCCGACCTTCTGCTTGCGACCGACCCCGACTGTGACCGTGTCGGCATCGCGGTACCGGACGGCGATGACTATGCGCTGTTTACCGGAAATGAAGTCGGCGCACTGCTGCTTGAATATATCGCAAGGGAAAGAAAGGCTCTCGGCACTCTGCCGGAAAATCCCGTTGCGGTCAAGACCATAGTTACCACCGATCTCACACGCGCTATCGCCAAGAAATACGGCATCGAGCTTATCGAAGTCCTCACCGGTTTCAAATTCATCGGTGAGCAGATAGGATTCCTTGAGGCAAAGGGTGAGACAGACCGCTATATCTTCGGCTTTGAAGAGAGCTACGGCTATCTCGCCGGCGGCTATGTACGCGATAAGGACGCTGTTGTGGCTTCAATGCTCATCTGTGAAATGGCGGCGTTCTACCGCGCTCAGGGTATATCTCTCATCGAGGCGAGAAAGAGAATGTACGCAGAATACGGCTCATACTGCAACAAGCTCGACAACTTCGCGTTCGAGGGCGAGAGTGGTATGGCTAAGATGCAGGAGATAATGAACTCTATTCGCACAGATGTTCCGAAGGATATCGCGGGTACAAAGGTGACCGCTGTTGCGGATTATGATGCAAGTGAAAAGACCGATCTCACCACCGGAGCAAAGACCAAGATCGAGCTCCCGAAGTCCAATGTCATCACGCTGTATCTTGAGGACGGCGCGTCACTGGTCATCCGTCCCTCCGGCACAGAACCCAAGATCAAGATCTACTACACCACCATAGGCAAGACCAACGAGGAAGCCGCTGCGCTTCAGGCAAAGTATGCCGAAGCATTCACAAAGGTTGTAAAGGGCTGATTTAATGGCGTTTGTAGGTATTCTGACCGTTCTTATGCTGGGAATAGTGGCTGCGTTCATAATAAAATATTTTGTACCGCTTCTTATCATCGGTACGATCGGCGCTGCGGGCGCGGTGTTGTTCATCGCTGCGCTCGTTCGCCGCAGCAGAGCTGAAAAGCGGGGGCTGCGGAAAGGAAATGCAATGCTCATTTCCGGTATCATACTTACCCTCTTGTCCCCAGTATGCGCCGTCGGACTGTTCATGCGGGCATTCGTCATACCAAAATAAAAAAACTCCCGGAAGTTTCATGCTTCCGGGAGTTCTGTATTATTCGGCTGTATCTGTTTTGCCAACGATCAGTTCCTTCGCGTAGGGTAGCTTTTCTATTTCCTTGCAGAATTCCCGCCACTCGGGAAGACGGTGGTTCTTTCGCTGGGAATAGATAGTTTTGAGTGCGCGGTAGTTTGTGGTGAGCCGCGCTGTAAGCTCAAAGCCGCAGGGATTGCTGTACAGCAGACGCAGATAATCCTCGGGATCCTGCGTTTCGTTGTAGCGGTCTTTGAGTTCGTTCATTATCTCGATCATTCTCGGATCGACATACTTGTTGTACTGCTTCGAGAGATCGAATTTCGCTATGCGGTGCATTGTGGACTGGCTGGACACGAACTCCAGAAAGCGGTAGCGTTCAGCCTCTGTCCATGCCTTTACGGTGAATGTGAGGTCAAATGCCACGCGTATGCCTGTCATGAACTGGTCATGTCCCTCGCCCTTGCCGGACTGTGCGAGCTTTATGATCGTATTTGTGATCTCGCCGTCCACTGCGCTTGTATCCACGGCATAGGAATACTTGCACGCTTTTATACATTCTTCGAGGTCATAGACCTTGATATTTTCTAATTTCATTCTGCGTTCTCCCTGTTATTCCTGTAACATAAACATATTGTATATAACGCGGATAGCCTCGTTGAAATCCTCCTCGCGGATACCGATGATGATATTCAGCTCGGAGGAGCCCTGATCTATCATCTTGATATTGATATTTGCGTGGGACAGAGCGGCGAATATGCGGGTAGCGGTACCTTTTGTAGCCTTCATTCCGCGTCCTACGACCGCGATGAGCGCAAGATCATGCTCCACTTCTATGTGGTTGGGGTGGCACACCTCATTCACACGCTCCACAAAATTGGGGTGAGCCTTGATATCGTCGCTGTCGATGATGAGGGTCATGGTGTCGATGCCGGTTGGGATATGCTCAAAATTGATCTTCTCTACGTCCATGAGGGTGAGTATGCGGCGGAGGAAGCCTATCTCGCCGTTCATCTCGTCCTTTTCTATAGCTACGGCGCTGAAATTCTTCTTGCCGGCGATACCGGTGATTATATGCTTTGAGCTGCCCTCCGGAGCTTCGGGGACGATCATTGTTCCTTTTGCGGAGGGGTCGTTGGTATTCTTGATGTTGATCGGTATTTTCGCGTTTCTTACGGGGAAGATAGCGTCCTGATGAAGCACGGTGGCACCCATATAGGAAAGCTCGCGGAGTTCTCTGTATGTGATAATGTCGATGAATTCGGGGTTATCTACTATTCTTGGATCCGCCACGGCGAAGCCGGGAACGTCCGTCCAGTTCTCATACAGTTCCGCGCCGATAGCCTTTGCTACAACGGAACCTGTGAAGTCGCTTCCGCCGCGGGAGAAGGTGCGTATCGAACCGTCGGGATTTGCTCCGTAGAAGCCCGGTATTACAGCGCAGTCATAGCCTTCGAGGATAGAGGCGAGTGTGGCATCGGTGAGATCCGCGTCGAATTCGCCGTTTGCCTTGAAGAAGATGCCCTTTGCTGCGTCAACGAAAGCAAAGCCGAGGTAATTGGCGAGGATAATGCCGTTGAGGTATTCACCGCGGCTTGCTGCATAGTCTCTTCCGGCACGTTTGGTGAAGTTGTCGGTTATCTCTTCAAATTCGCGGTCAAGCGAGATCGTGAGTCCGAGATCGCTGATTATCCCGTTGTATCTCTCTGCTATGGGGAGAAATGCCGCCACTGCGTTTGCGCCGCCGCATACATCGTCATAGCACTTGTACAGCATATCCGTGACTTTCGTGTCGTCTGAGAAGCGCTTGCCGGGTGCGCTTGGTACAACGTATCTGCGCTCCTTGTCGCTCCTGATGATATCCGCTACCTTGCGGAACTGATTTGCGTCGGCGAGAGAACTGCCTCCGAACTTTACTACCTTTGCCATTGTCTGTGTTTCCTTTCTTTATATATTGTCTGATTTATTTTGCTTCTACCATTTCCATACCACGCTTGTCGAGTGATTTGATCGACAGAGTGAGATATCTGAAATCATTGTACAGGTCGATTATCTCCTCGCCGCCCATAAAGCTGCCGACTCTGATGACCGGGCGAAGAACGTTTGTATTGTTGCTCATCACGGTCCCGACTCTGCCGTCGCTGAGTATCACCTTGCTGCCGACGGGGAACGGCGCGAATGCCGCGAGGAACGCGGTGATTATGTCATAGTCAAAGTGGGTGTTTGCACCGCCCATCATGAATTCCTCGGCTTCCGCGACGCTCCACGGCTGGCGGTAGGGGCGGTTCGAGGTAAGCGCGTCATAAACGTCCGCTACTGTGATGATGCGGGCAAGATAGGTTATCTGATTTCCTTTCAGTCCGAGTGGGTAGCCGGTGCCGTCGTATTTTTCATGGTGCATGAGCACCGCGTTGAGTATCTCTTCGGAGTAGCTGCCGTTCTTTCTGAGAAGCAGATAGCCGTTCTGAGGGTGCTTTTTTATAGCCATGAACTCGTCGTCGGTAAGTCTGCCGGGTTTGCGTATGATATCGACATCTATGGTACGTTTCCCGATATCGTGGAGCAGGGCTGCCTCACATAGATCACGCATCTGTTTTCTCGGCAGGTCAAGACTTTTGCCTATTGTGACCGACATCATTGCAACGCGAAGGCAGTGCTTGTATGTATAATCGTCATAAGACTGGAGCTGGTGCATTTTCAGCAGGATATTGTCATCGGCGTACAGGCTGGTGATCAGCTCGTTCGTGACATTGGAGATCTGCTTTGACGCTTCTTTGCTCAGTTCGGTTATCGGCTTCTGTTCATCTGAGCCGAAAACATCTTTCAGGGTGGTAAGGGATTCGTGTATATTTATCTCGGCACGCATCTCTTCCGAAATGCTTGCCGCGCTGAAGGCTTTCCTGATGAACACTTCGCCTACATTGTAGCGTTCTTTGAGATTGAAGATCATAACGCTGTCGAGAGTGGTGCCTTTAAGGAGCAGAACACGGTCGGTCCCCGGCTCGATGACATCTTCCGATGTGACCATTCCCGATTCGAGCTCCTCGACTTTTATTTTCATCGAACTCGTTGCAGCGGCATTTGCCATAGCAGTTCCTCCTTTCATCGCATATTGTTATTCGAAACAAAATTACACACAATATATTATATCACATTTTTTGTGATTTGTCACCTGTTTTGCAAGGATTTTTTCAAAAAATTTCAAAATATATTGCATTAAAAAGAAAAAACCCCAATATATGGGGCTTTTCTGTCATTTCATCAGCGAGATGAAAGCCTTGGCTTTTGTTGCTATCATCTTGTCGTTGTCATATGTAAGGTAGGACACCGCCTGTCCTATCTCCATCCATCTCATTTCGGAGATCTCGTCGAGCTGCGGCTTCGCGTCGCGGCTGATCGCCTTTCCCACGAAATAGACGACCGTCTTGCTGGTATCGCGGCGGGGGCTGAAGGTGACAGTCTCACGGAAGCCGTCATCTATCAGCACATCGATATTCGTTTCCTCCTTGATCTCCCTGGCGGCAGTCTGGGTCTCGGTCTCGCCCTTTTCTACATGGCCTTTCGGGAATGACCAGCAGCCGGACTTTATATGCCGTATCAGAAGGATCTCGGTATTTCCATGGTACTTTCGGTAAACAACGGCGCCGCATGACTTTTCGTAATTCATCGGCTCAATCCTTTCATATAATGGGTAAGTATGTGCGTGCATACTTCTGTTGATAACATTATATCACAAAACTTACGTTTTGTCACCTGTTTTGAATAAAAAAGTTATAAAACGACGCAAATTATGTCCGTATGATTGACATAAAACCGGAAAAGTAGTATAATCACTTATATATGCACCGGAAAGGATCGGGTTCTATGGCAAAGACCGAACAGAAGTTCCAGCGGGTAAAAAGCCCGGCTACCGTCGAAGACCAGATAGAAAAACTGAAAAGCCGCGGCTGTGTGGTCGAGGACTACGAACACGCAGTCTGTGCGCTGTCGAATATAAATTACTACCGGCTTGCCCATTACTTTGCGGTATTCCTTGAAACGAAGAACCGCTACCGCGAGGGTACGAGTTTCGAGACGGTAATGCACATCTACGATTTTGACCGTCTGATGCGCTCGCTGCTGCTGACCGCGCTGGAGGAAGTCGAGATAACCATGCGTGCCAATGTCTCCAACTACCATGCGCTGAAATATGGGGCGCTCGGCTATCTCAACGAGGCGAGCTTCGACAATCATCATAACCACAAGGCATTTCTGAAGCGCATCGACCGCATGATCGAGAACAATACCGGAGAACAGCTTGTAACTCACCACATGAAGAAGTACGGCGGCGCGTTCCCGCTATGGGTAATAATGGAGCTTTTCAGCTTCGGTTCTCTTAACACATTTTACAGCGATATGAAGGTGGAGGATAAGCGCGCAATTGCGGATTCTGCCTTCGGACTGCCTTACCGTTGCGTTGAGAGCTGGCTGCAATGCCTGTCCGAGCTCCGGAACCGCTGCGCCCACTACACCAGACTGTACGATGACCCCTTCGGCACTGTCCCGAAACAGATACCCGGTCTTGAAAGACCGATGAACAACACTCTCTTTGACTATGTCCTTGTACTCAAACAGCTCTTTCCGCGCAATGAGATATGGAATACCTCGTTTGCAGGCAAGCTCTCCCTGCTGATAGCGGAATATGCTCCTCATATCGAGCTTTACCGCATCGGATTTCCCGATGACTGGCAGGATTATCTGGTGGATAAGACGGAATAGAACGGGAATTTTCCCGAAATTTCAAAAAAACACTTGCAATATTATATATTTTATAGTATAATAGATTGGATAATGATTAATATTACCCTATGAAAGGAACAGAAGAATGGATATAGCTACACTTGACCATATCTGCCGTCTGTCCAAGCTCAACTTCACCGAGGAAGAGCAGCAGAAGGCTCTCGCGGAGATGTCCGACATCATCGCGCTCATGGACACGATCAAAGAGTACGACATAACCTACGACGACACCAAAGACCATAATGAGATCCGGTATGACGATCTGCGCAGGGATATCCCCGCCCCGTCGTTCCCAACCGAGAAGCTCCAGCAGAATACCTCTCCGCGTGACAACTGCTATGTTGTGCCGAAGATGATGGAATGACGGAGGGTATCATGGATCTGAAGAATATAACAGTAAAAGAGCTCCGCACGAAGCTCGACAATAAGGAAATAAGCGCGGCGGAAGCAGCGTCGGAATTCTTCGCGGAGATAAAGAAGAATGACGGTAAGGTGCTGTCTTACATCACTGTTACCGAGGACGAGGCAAAAAAGAATGCCGAAGCCGCACAGAAGCGCATCGACGCAGGCAATCCCGCTCCCCTCACCGGCATACCGCTTGCGATAAAGGACAACCTCTGCACCGACGGCATACGCACTACCTGCTCCTCGAAAATGCTCGGGGATTTCGTTCCGCCCTATAACGCTACGGCGATAGAGAAGCTGAATGAGCAGGATTATGTCATACTCGGCAAGGTCTCCATGGACGAGTTCGCTATGGGCGGTTCAACGCAGACCAGCGCTTTTGCAAAGACAAAGAACCCTTATGATACGGAGCGCGTCCCCGGAGGTTCCTCCGGCGGCTCGGCTGCCGCGGTGGCAGCAGGCTTCTGCGCGGCAGCGCTCGGCAGCGATACCGGCGGTTCGATACGTCAGCCGTCGTCATTCTGTGGAGTTACAGGTCTGAAGCCTACTTACGGCAGAGTATCGAGATATGGTCTTGTGGCTTTCGCAAGCTCCCTTGATCAGATAGGACCGATCGCCCGTACAGCAGAGGACTGCGGCATTATACTGAACGCGATAGCGGGCGTTGACCCGAAGGACGCGACAAGCAAGAACGTTTCATTCAGCGATTTCAACGAGAAGCTCGGACAGAGCGTTTCCGGCATGAAGATAGCCATTCCGAAGGAATTCTACGGCGATGCGGTAGATGAGGAAGTCCGCACAGCTGTAACGAATGCGGCTCATGAGTATGAGAAAATGGGTGCGAAGCTCGTTGACTGCTCGATCAGTACCCTTAAATACGCGGTACAGGCATACTACCTCATCTCCTCCGCGGAAGCGGCATCAAACCTTTCCCGTTACGACGGCATTAAGTACGGACTTCGCGGCGAAGGCCACAGCTTTGACGAGATGATACGCGACAGCCGCAACCGCGGTTTCGGCGCGGAAGTAAAGCGCCGCATACTGCTGGGCAACTATGCACTCTCCAGCGGCTACTACGATGCGTATTACCGCAAGGCTCTCGCACTCAAACAGAAGATAATAGAGGAATATAACGCAGTATTTGAAAATGCCGATGTTATCCTCACTCCCACGGCTCCGAGCGTGGCATACAAGATCGGCGTACAGGACAACGACCCCGTTAAGATGTACACCGCCGATATCTGCACCGTTACCGTGAATATAGCAGGACTGCCTGCGATCAATACCACCTGCGGCTACGATAAGGACGGTATGCCGATAGGTATGTCGATAGTCGGAAGACGCTTCGATGAAGCAACGATAATACAGACCGCGGACGCGTTCGAGAGAACATTCTCGCCTGTCCGCTGCACATTATAAGAAAGGAGAACGGTAGAAATGTCCGATCTTTACCCTACCATAGGACTTGAGATACACGCCGAGCTCCTTACAAAGTCAAAGGTGTTCTGCACCTGCTCGGCTGAATTCGGCGGAGAACCCAATTCCCGCTGCTGCCCGGTATGCTCCGGTATGCCCGGCACTCTCCCGGTGCTGAACCACACAGCCGTTGAGTACATCATAAGAGCGGGATATGTCACCAACTACTTCTATCCCGATCTTCCGAAAGCATACCAGATATCGCAGATGCCGCGCCCCGTATGCCTGAACGGTTATGTTGACATCAACGTCGGCGGTACCGAAAAGCGCATCAGAGTAAACCGCATACATCTTGAGGAGGACGCGGGAAAGCTCGTACACGACGAAGCGACACGTTCCAGCCTTGCGGATTATAACCGCTGCGGTATCCCGCTGATCGAAATGGTCACCGAGCCTGATTTCCACAGTGCAGAGGAAGTCATTGCGTATGTGGAGAAGATAAAGCTGCTCTATAAGTATGCCGGGATATGCGACTGCAAAATGGAACAGGGCTCTCTCAGATGCGATGTCAATATCTCCCTTGCACCGAAGGACGCAAAGGAACTGGGGACCCGTGCGGAACTTAAAAATCTCAACTCCACAAAGGCTATAGCGCGCGCGATAGAGTATGAGATCTACCGCCAGACCGAGATCATAGAGTCAGGGCAGAAAGTATTGCAGGAAACAAGACGCTTCTCGGATACTACCGGCGAGACTACCGCTCTCCGCTCAAAAGAGGACGCTCACGATTACAGATATTTCCCGGATCCGGATATCCCGCCCATAATCTTTACAGAGGAAGAACTGGCGGCGATAAAGGACGCTCTTCCGGAAATGCCGCAGCAGCGTAAGGAACGCTATATCTCGCAGTACGGTATGAATGAGACCGACGCGGATAACATCATAAACGACAAGGATATCTGTGATTTCTTTGAGGACGCCATAAAAGCTTATGATAAGCCGAAAACCGTGGCGAACTTCATTCTCGGTGAGTTCATGCGCCGTATAAATCTCGGTGAGATGAGCATGGACAGCCTGAAATTTACGCCGAAAGACCTCGCAAGGCTCATAGAGCTTGGTGATACGGACAAGATCAACAAGAACAACTACAAGACGATCTTTGTTGAGATGATAAATACCGGCAGGACTCCGGATGCCGTATGCGACGAGTTGGATCTGTGGGTAAAGGACGACACCTCCGCAGTCGAAGCAGTGATCGACAAGCTTATAGCCGACAATCCCAAGCCCGTCGAGCAGTACAGGGCAGGGGAGCAGAAAGTGTTCGGCTTCTTTATGGGGCAGGCGAACAAGGCTCTGAAGGGTCAGGCTACCCCCAATACTATCAAGGCAATTCTTGAACAGAAATTAAAAGGATAAAGAAAGGGACATAAGACAATGTTCACAGCAAACAAGTATCGTGACCACAACACAACGATGCTCTCCGAATCGGATATCGGACAGACCGTGAGAGTATCGGGCTGGGTCGAGAATATCCGTGACCACGGCGGTATCGAATTCATCGACCTGCGCGACCATTACGGGATGCTCCAGATAACATTCCAGAATAATGAAAAGCTCCTTGAGGGCATTACCAAGGAATGCGCGGTGTCGATCTCGGGTAAGATCATCAAGCGCGACGAGAGCACCTACAATCCGAAGATCGCTACCGGCACCATAGAGCTGGCAGCGGAGAGCGTTGATATTCTCGGAAAAGTTTCCACACAGCTGCCGTTCGAGATACCGGAGTCTCACAACAGCAACGAGGATATAAGACTTCGTTACCGGTTCCTCGATATGAGAAACCGCAAGGTACATGACAATATCGTATTCCGCTCGCAGGTAATGAGCTTCATGCGCGAGAAGATGACCGAACTGGGTTTTCTCGAACTCCAGACTCCTATCCTCTCCACTTCCTCTCCCGAAGGCGCAAGAGACTACCTGATACCAAGCAGAAAGCACCACGGAAGATTTTACGCGCTTCCGCAGGCTCCCCAGATCTTCAAGCAGCTGTATATGGTGTCGGGATTTGACAAGTACTTCCAGCTTGCACCATGCTTCCGTGACGAGGACGCCAGAGCGGACAGAACTCCCGGTGAGTTCTACCAGCTCGATCTTGAGATGTGCTTTGCTACACAGGAAGACGTATTTGCTGCGGCTGAGCAGGTATTCCCGGCGATCCTCGAAAAATTCGGCAAGAAGCAGTACACCCATGCGCCTTTCCCGCGCATAACCTATGAGGAAGCAATGCTGAAATACGGCTCCGACAAGCCCGATCTGCGCAACCCGCTGTTTATTATCGACGTGTCCGACCTGTTCGTTGACAGTTCTTTCAAGCCGTTCTCAAACAAGACCGTCCGTGCGATACGTGTTCCGAAAATGGCGGAGAAGTCCAAGAGCTTCTTCGAGAAAATGGAAGAGTACGCTCTGTCTATCGGTATGAAGGGCCTCGGCTACTTCAAGGTGGAAGAGGGTCTCAAATTCAACGGTCCTATCGACAAATTCCTCCGCGAGGGCGACAGGGAAGAGCTTGCAAAGCGTGCCGCACTTGAAGTAGGAGATGTGCTTTACTTCATTGCGGATAATAAAAAGAATGCCGAGAAGTTTGCGGGACTTATCCGCAACGAAGTTGCGGACAGAATGGGTCTTATCGACAACGACCGCTTTGAGATATGCTGGATAGTTGATTTCCCGATGTACGAGGAAGATGAAGAGACCGGCAAGCCCATTTTCACACACAATCCCTTCTCAATGCCGCAGGGCGAGCTTGAAGCGCTCAACACCAAGAACCCCTGTGATGTGCTCGCTTACCAGTATGATGTGGTATGCAACGGCGTGGAGCTTGCTTCGGGCGCTGTCCGCAATCACGATATAGACGTAATGGTGAAGGCTTTCGAGATCGCCGGCTACACCGAGGAAGACGTAAAGGAAAAATTCGGCGCACTGTACAGTGCTTTCAAGTTCGGCGCACCGCCTCATGCAGGTATGGCGTTCGGTATAGACAGAATGATCATGCTGCTGCTTGACGAGGAGAGCATACGTGAAGTCATCGCGTTCCCGCTCAACTCCAATGCCCAGGATCTTCTGCTCGGCGCACCCACGGAAGTGACTGAACAGCAGCTGCGCGAAGTCCACATAAAGGTACGTCAGCGTCCGCAGGATCTGAAGAAGGAGAACGGGGCGCAGTAATCGGTACGATCATATTCACATTCATTATCAGGAGGAAGACGGAACTATGGCAGAAGAGACGAAATTCATTACCTACAAGGGGTTCCCGCTTGTACGTAACGGAAATACAATATACTACGGAAACATGAGTGATGAAATGGTGGCGAACCTGAATATCCAGTCCTCGCACGAGGATAACGGACTTCAGATAGCCGACAGGATAATGGTCGTTCTGATGCGCACAGCGAAGGACATTGACCCGCAGGATATGGTGGTCAAGACCAGCAGCCGCGAGAGCCTGTTCGATGCACTGGATATTGCGAATGTATGGCTTTCAAGAGCCGAATGAACGTAAAATGAAAAAACTCCGTATTGCGGAAACGCAATACGGAGTTTTTGTATCTGTCAGTTGCTGCTGTTATTTGCGGCTTCCTCGTCCATATACTGCTGCATAAGGTTGTCTATCGTATCGGTCTTATAGTCGGAGGGTACTTCAAAAAGGTCGTCCCTGTCGAATTTATTTTCAAGAACGTTTATCGTTGTGAGGACATTATTGGCATCGATATAAACGAGGCGGTCGGTATCCTTATCAAAATAATAAACTGTATGGGAAGTGACGGTGTCGTTGCCGTCGGCATCCTTGCCATGGGTGTCGATAGCTTCACAGTTGTATTCTACTCCTTCTACCTTTCCCGTACCGTTTGAGTACACAGCGTTTAAGACTTCGGAGTAACGCAGAGGCACCATATATGTGGCGATCGTGCTTGTCACGAAATCCTCGCCAAGTTCCTGTGAATACACAGTTCTGGTAGCGGATTCTATCTGGTGTACCATAGAACCGGAATAGATAACGGTAGTCTCATTGCCGGCAGGGTCCTTACTGTAAATTATGCCGTGGGTATTGTCCTTGATGTAGATATTGGACTCCCATTTTCCGTCTGTATTGTCAATAGTGGTCTCAAGGGTGATCGGAACTGTGCGCCGCTGTACGATATATTTCTTGAATTTAGGCGAGCAGATCTCAAGGTGTTCAAGGGCATCGTCGGAGGTATCCACAGCTTCTGTCGCTACCTTTGATACTTCTTTTTCCGTGCTGCTCGTCGTTGCTGCGCTTCCGCTGTCGCTGTTCTGGTTTCCGCAGCCGGCTGCCGGAAGCAGCATCAGCACGCAGAGTAACAGCGCGTTAATTTTTTTCATATCTTCTGTTTCCTTTCTTTTTGAATATGATATCACATATACTATACAATATACCCTAAAAATCGCCTTATGTCAATGTTTTTTTCATATTATTATGATATTTTTGCATAGATCCGCTTTGTATATCACAATTTCTGTGCAAAAATTCAGGCTGCCGTCTCCTTATCGAAAACGGCAGCCTGTAATTTAAAAGAAAGGATCATACATAGTCCGGGATCATTCTATAGCTTCTGTTCTGTAAACAAACTTCGCACTGCCTGTGCCGCCGGTGAATGTCTCATAGTCGTCGGAGGCTGCCTTCAGCGCTTTCAGTCTGTCGGCGATACTGCCGAGTTCTCCGTCGGCAAGGTCTGTGATCTTTGTTATGCCTTGTTCATTGAATTCAACGCAGCCTTCACTGAGCTTGCCGGAGCCGTCTTTAAGCCGGGTGATGCCGTCGATCAGTGCGGGGATCTTGCTGTCAAGCTCACCGATGCCGTTATAAAGATCTTCGCTGCCGTCGGACAGTGCTTTCGCTCCGTCCGTCAGTTTACCCGCTCCGTCCGCAAGTGCCGCAGTGCCGCTGCCGAGTTCGCTGAGTCCGTCCTTTATCTGTGCGGCGCCGTCGGCTGCCTGTGCAACTCCGTCGGTATATGCCGCAAGTCCTGTATAGAATGTGTTGTAGCTGTCAAGGCTTTCTTTCAGGGCATAAAGCTTTGTTACGCTTTTTTTTGCGCTCTCCGTGCCTGCTTCTATCTTTTTCTGCACCTCTTCTGAACTGAGATTTTCCTCAATGAGTTCCGCTATCCTGGCGTCGGTGGTATCTTCGATGATCTTCCGGATCTCGTCGGGCGGCATCTGCGTACTTGTCCCTGCTTCTGCCTGTGCTTTTACAGCTTTCTCAACTTCCGTTCTGACCATATCACGCTTTGCTTCGACAGCTTCGGTGACCTGTTTTCTTGCGTTCTCTTCCGCGATTTTGCGAAGACCGCCGTTTTCCAATGACGAGATTATCTCATCAAGGGTTTCCCGGTAGTTTTCTATCGTGAGTATATGACCTGTGATACCTGCATCTTCAAGCTGGGTATTTGCCATGTCCAGCAGAGAATTGAACACCTGCTCCGAGCCTGCCGTAAGTGTTGCATTGCTGGCTGTAAGTTCACCGAGACCTTCGGTGAGTTTCAAGGAGCCGCCGTAAAGCTGTGCAGCGCCGTCGTTTGCCTTGTATGCGCCTTCACTTAACCGGGCTGCTCCGTCATACAGGGCAGCTGTCCCGTTGTTCAGCTGTGCGGCACCGTCGTAAAGCGCTCCCACACCGTCTGTAAGTGCGGAAGACTTTTCCAGCAGCTCACTCAGTCCGTCATAGAGCTGTCCGGAACCGTAGATTATCTGATCCATAGCATCTTTCAGCTTGTCAACATCTTCCAGCATGGCGCTTTCCTCATCGCCGAGGTCAATATCAATGTCGCTGAACAGCTCGTTTGTTGCTATCGTCATTGTGTTTCCGATACTGAATCCGTCAGCGTCAGCGGTGATCTCGAAATATTCGGGTATATTCAGCTTATCGCTGTCCTGTATTCCGAGGCTTTCCGGAAGACCTGGGAACGCAGTTCCGACTATGAAGGTCCGGTTCCCGTCGTTCACCAGTCTGCCGTTGGTGACCTCAACGTTGCGGAATATGTCGTTATCCAGCATCATACCGGTTATAGCGGCAAACGGAACATATATGTCAACTTCCTCCCCATTTATCTCTTTCACTGTTTTCTGCAGGTTCTCATAGTCAAACCGTACCGTTACTCTGCCGCTTTTGCCGAGGATATCCGCCGCGGAGATCTCGCTGCCGTTCAGATAATATG
Organism: uncultured Clostridia bacterium; assembly: GCA_947166945.1. Taxonomy (GTDB): domain Bacteria; phylum Bacillota; class Clostridia; order Oscillospirales; family Ruminococcaceae; genus Ruminiclostridium_E. Next base: position 67,802 of record CAMVGH010000002.1, on the reverse strand, counting down.
TTACCTTTATTTTAAGCGGAAGATCGGCATTTGTTGTTCCCTGATAGTAAATGTCGCTGCCGGAGGCGTTCCATGTCCGGATATCTCCGTTCTCTGTGAACGTCTCACTGCCTCCGACATTCTCAATGTTACGGAGAACGGACTCTTCGGAAATGGTGCCTGCGCCGTTCACATTCCGGAGCCAGTCGCTTACGATCACCTTGTTTGTGCTGCCGTTCGCGTCTGCAAGCACATATACAGTTTCATTCTTGACTGGCTGTTCACTGTCGGCGGAGACCACTTCTTCGGAGGCAGGGCTTTCCTGCGGTCCTTCTGTATGTCCGATACCGTCATTTGCGGCGTATGCCGCTGTTGTTCCGAGTGCGCCTGCAAGCATTGCACAGCAGGCTATATATGCCGTTCTTCTTGCTTTATTCTGTTTCATGATGTATGTTCCTTTCCTTGGTTTATGTTCAATGACTGTGTGCGAACGTGTCGCTGTCGGCAGCTCGTGTATCTTTTCTGTCGTTCAGGTGTCCCATTCCTATGGTGGTGTGTTTTATTACTCCGTCACACAGCATCAGCAGTGCGGGAAGTATGAAGATGACGCATACCATGCTTATCACCGCTCCGCGTGCCATTAACATGCACATTGAGCTGATAATGTCTATATCCGAGTACACCGCCACTCCGAATGTTGCGGCAAACAGCCCCATACCGCTCACTATAATGGAAGGTATCGAGGTCTTCAGAGCCGTGACTACCGCCTCATGCTTGTCGGCACCGCCCATGCGCTCCGCCTTGTATCGGGTAGTCATCAGTATCGCGTAATCCACTGTCGCGCCAAGCTGTATGGTGCTGATGCAGATAGGTGCGATGAAGGGAAGGGAAGTTCCCATGTAGTGCGGAAGTCCGAGATTGATGAACGTTGCAAGCTCTATGACCGCTATCAGTATGAACGGCAGGGATATCGACTTTTCGACCACCGCTATTATAATGAATATCGCCAGTATCGAAACTGCGCTCACCACCCGGAAATCATGTCCGGTCGTCTCGATCATATCCTTTGTGCAGGGAGCTTCTCCTATCAGCATACCGCCCTCGTCGTACTTCTTGAGTATCGTGTTCAGCCTGTCGAGCTGGTGATTTACGGCATCGCTTGCAACTTTATATTCGGAGTTTATCAGGATAAGCTCCCACTTGTTGCTTTTCAGCGTTTCCGTCAGCCTTTCCGGAATTATCTCTTCCGGTACCAGCGGTCCGACAACGCTTTCAAGTCCCAGCACATACTTAACGCCGTCCACATCTTCCATTTCCTTTATCATTGAGCGGACAGCAGTGTTATCGGTGTCCGCGTCCACCAGAAGCATATGTGTGGAAGAAACATCGAATTTTTCGGACAGTTTGCTGTTTGCTATAACATAGTCGATATCTTCCGGCAGACATTGTCCGAGATCGTAATATACTTCGTCGTTGGTCTTTGAATATCCGTAGTAAGCCGGAAATACCAGTACCGCGAATACTGCGATGAATACGGGGAATACTTTTGCGATCCCCTTTGCGAATCGGCTCATATCCGGTATCAGCGAGCGGTGCTTTGTAGCCTGAAGAGGCTTGTCAAGCAGTAGTATCATAGCCGGAAGTACTGTCACACAGCCGACTACACCCAGCAGAACGCCCTTAGCCATTACTATACCGAGGTCTGCGCCGAGGGTGAATGACATAAAGCACAGCGCTATGAATCCTGCTATCGTTGTTACCGAGCTTCCGAGTACGCTTGTGAGAGTCTCGTGTATAGCTTCCGCCATTGCGTCTTTGTGATCGTTAATGGTGCGGAGTTTTTCATTGTAGCTGTGCCAGAGGAATATTGAGTAGTCCATTGTCACTGCCAGCTGCAATACCGCCGAAAGCGCCTTTGTGATGTAGCTTATCTCGCCAATGAAGAAGTTTGAACCGAGATTGAGCATGATCATCATTCCTATGCTTGCGAGAAATACGAACGGAACTATCCAGCTGTCGAGGAATATTATCATTGCCGCACACGCGAGAATTACCGCTATGCCGACATATATGGGCTCTTCTCTCTCACACAGATCCTTGAGGTCTGTCACCAGTGCGGACATACCCGCAACGAATGCCTGTTTTCCTGCGATACCGCGTATCTCTCTGATAGCATCCATTGTCACATCTGCCGATGTGGAACTGTCGAAGAATACTGCGATCATCTCAGCATTGCCATTGTTGAATGCACTGTAGATCTTGTCGGGAAGTATCTCCTTCGGTACAGATACATCTGCGAGACTTTCCCAGCAAAGTACCGTATCTACGTGATCGACTTCCTTTATCTTATCTGCCAGATCCGCTATGTCCCTGCCCGGCATATCCTCCACAACTATAAATGAGAACGCGCCCTTTCCGAATTCGCTGAGCAGCTCGTTCTGTCCCTGTACGGTCTCCATATCTTCCGGCAGGTAGGTGAGCATATCATAGTTGATCCTTGTAGCGGCTATTCCGAGAAGCGACGGTACCATGAGCACAAGTGTCACTATGAGTATCGGCACACGGAACTTCACTACCGCGTTTGCAAATTTCATTTCTTTCTCCTTTCTCATACTGTGGACCTTTTTCTGTTTACAATGTCATTATATCACCGGTCTTACAAAAAGAAAACGGTCAGTTTATGCCGGTCTGTACAAATATTGTACAGATAAGTATAAACTGACCGATTTTTGGGCATAACGGGGTCATTTGCCTAAAACCACTCTGTCAAGACCCGCGTAGTCCTTTATTATTTCCGGTTCAAGTCCGCAGTTCCTCATTATTCCGGACACTGCCGCGCCCTGCGTTTCGCCGATTTCAGCAGCCATAGCGCCGCCTTCTTTGAGACGCCCAGTCCATGCCGGTATGAACGCCCTGTAAAAATCGAGACCGTCCGTCCCGCCGTAAAGTGCCGTTTCCGGTTCAAACCGCACATTCTCCGGCAGTTCCCGCATTTCCTCTCCGGTTATATACGGAGGATTGGCGGTGATAAGGTCAAATCTGATATCTCCGAACAGTGCCCCGTCACAGGCGTCCGCCTGCAATGCGGTCACGTTTGCGGAGTTCAGCGTGATATTTCGCTTCAGGTATCCGAATGCCGCATCATGCAGTTCCACAGCGTAACATTCTGCGCCGGTTTTCTTTGATATGCTTATCGGTATGCACCCGCTCCCGCTGAACAGGTCGAGCGCGGTGCTGCCGGGGTGCAGCCGCTTTGCCGCGATATCCACCAGCAGTTCCGTTTCCGGACGGGGTATAAGCACTCCTTCACCCACATAGAACGGCAGACCGTAGAATTCCCATTGCCCGAAGATGTACTGGAGCGGTTCTCCGGTTTTCCGGCGCAGAACAGTCTCGTTTATTTTCCGTTCTTCTTGCGGGGAGATGTCTCCTGTGAGAGGCAAGGTCCTGCCGGTATATTCCCTGATTATTTCACGCGCTTCAAAATCAGCGTCAAAAGCCCCCGCTGCTGCGAGGGCTTGTCTTATTTCTCTGAATTTTACGGAAGCGCTTACCATTTGTCGCTCTCCTTGTCCTCCGGAATTACCGCCTTCATAGCCGCGATCGCCGCTTCTATCTCGGACGCGTCCGGCTCTTTGGTCGTGAGACGCTGGAGTGCAAGTCCCGGAGCCGATATTATCCGTGTGCATACATTGTCATACCTTCCCGCGAGTCGGATAACTTCGTATGATATTCCCACTATAACAGGAAGCAGTATTATCTTGCTCGCTACACGAAGTATCATTGCCATCATGTCATTGACGCCGAATGCGTCAATAAACATCTGATTGGTGATCGGGAATATCGAATAAATGAGTATGCTTATCAGCAGTACAAGGAAAATGAAGCTTGTACCGCAGCGGGGGTGGAAGCGTGTCTGCGGCTTGATATTTTCGACAGTGAGCGGAAGCCCTTTTTCATAGCAGAATATGGTCTTGTGCTCCGCGCCGTGGTATTCGTATGTGCGTCTTATGGCTTCGGTCTTTGAGACAAGCCACATATATGTGATGAAGATTATTATTTTCAGGATCCCCTCGAACAGTGACTGGAATGCCGAAAGGTCGGTATCTCCTGCGATATACTGCAAAAGCATGAACAGCCATGTGGGAACAAAAACGAACAGTACCACTGCCAGTGCTATCCCGAGTACCATTGCTATACTCATGACCACGTTCATAAGCTTATCGCCGAGTTTTTCGTCCAGCCATTTCTCGAATTTCGACATTTCCTCGCCGTTGTCATCGTCATCAGCCATACCGGAGAGATCTGCCGAACGTGAGAGGTAGTGATAGCCGTCCGCGAGCTGTGACACGAAGTTGACCGAACCGCGAATGAACGGAGCCTTGTTATACCATTTTTTCTGTTTGTTTTCCTTTTCCTCTATAACGATCTCACCGCTTTTGGTCCGCACTGCCATAGCGGTCTTTTCGGGGCCTTTCATCATTATGCCCTCTATAAGTGCCTGACCGCCTATTGTCGTCCGGTGCAGTTTCTCCTGTTCTGCCATTTGAATTCCTTTCTTTTTGTACATCTTTAAAAGAATGAGCTTATGAATATCTCAAGCCCTATTCCGATAAGTATCACTCCGCCGAATATCTGTGCCTTGTCCGAGAGTTTTGTACCGATCTTTCTGCCTGCGATAAGCCCGCCTACACATATAATAAATGTTACTGCCGCTATAATGAGGGATGCGGAGACCGCGTGCAGAAGATCGTAGTCGGCAATGGTAAATCCCACCGACAGCGCATCTATAGATGTTGCGACACCCTGTATCATCAGCGCTCCGAAGCCTACTCCGAGCACTTCCGCGTCATCGGATCTCTTCCTTATTCCGTCCCATATCATCTTCCCGCCGATAAATGCAAGCAATATCAGCGCGATCCACGGGACAAAGGCGTCGAAGGCGCTGAAAAGCTCGACAATAGTATGCACGCATATCCAGCCGAGCATTGGCATCAGTGCCTGAAAAACCGCAAATGTACCGGCAATAAGACAGACTTTCCGTTTTCTCATTCCCGGCTCATTCAGCCCGTTGGCGACGGATACCGAAAAGGCGTCCATTGCAAGCCCCACACCGAGCAGTATGCTGTTTGATATGAATAAAAGATCTATATTTATCACTGCCCTTGACTTTTTTATAGTATTATATGTGCGGGCTTGTACGATAATACCTGATTATCGCTGTATCTGAACGTTAATTATGTGAAAGCTGCTTCTTTATTCCGCATCTTCCCAGTTGTGCCATACGTTCTGGACATCATCGTTGTCATCGAGCGCGTCGAGAAGAAGTCCCATTTTCTTGATATGGTCTTCGTCGGTGAGGGTTGTATAAGTCGAGGGTATTTTTGCGGGCTCTGCGGAGAGCACCTTATACCCCATATCTTCGAGAGCTTTGCCGACTTCGGTAACTGTATTCGGATCCGTTGTGATCTCAACGCAGCCGTCCTCAAATGTGAAATCGTCGCCGCCGGCTTCGAGGATATCCTCCATAGCCTTGTCTTCGTCTATCTCTTCGTCCTCGTTGTCGAGTACCACGATACCCTTTGTGGAGAACATGAATGATACACAGCCCGAGGTGCCGAGATTGCCGCCGAACTTGTCGAAATAATGGCGTACTTCGCCGGCTGTACGGTTGCGGTTGTCTGTAAGGCACTCAACGATCACAGCCACGCCGTTGGGACCGTATCCCTCATAAACGCACTCTTCGTAATCGGTCTTTTCACCGTCACCGCTTGCCTTCTTTATAAGGCGGTCTATGTTGTCGTTGGGGATATTGTTGGATTTGGCCTTCTGTACGAGCTGTGCGAGCTTGGAGTTGCTGTTCGGGTCTCCGCCGCCCTCACGTACTGCCACTATTATCTCACGGCTGATCTTGGTGAATACCTTTGCTCTTGCGCCGTCCTTCTCTCCTTTTTTTCTCTTGATCGTGCTCCATTTGGAATGTCCTGACATATTATTATCCTCCGTTATGCCGCTGTATTGTTTTCGTTCTGTTCTGTTTTTTCTGTATATTGCATTATCCTGTCGTAATTCTTCCAGTACAGGTAATAGCCGTCCATAAAGTGCTGCACATCATCTATGCGTATTCTGAAGAAGTCTTCGCGCACAGCGAAACTGTTTGTGACTGTTGAGGGATTTTTGAAGTACATGGAATACTCCGGGAACATAAAGTAGTTCAGCCCGTATTCCATGCGCTTGTTGAGGGTATCTATCAGCAGTTCCTCATTGAACTGGCTCAGATAAGCGCATTTATATCCTCCGCTCACCAGCCGGTCATACATTTCAAATGCCGCGTTCGCAGTCTCATTGGAAGAGTTCTTTCCGGATCTTGAAATGTTCAGCTTGCGCAGCCAGTTGTTCGTTGTGAGGTTTTTCAGCCCGAATTCAAAATATTTTTCCTCCGGGAGATATCTGGTAAGTTCATTGAACATATAAGCTATCCAATGGCTGTTGAGAGTCTCATAGTGATTTGAGATAAAGCAGTCTGCGGCTCTTCTTGCCGCATTGAGATAAGACGGTGCTCCGAGCACCTCGTAAGCTTTCAGCAGTCCGTAAGATGCTTCTCCGTCGTAGTAAACTATGACGTAATCCCTTGCGACCTCAAATGTATCGGGGTAGATCAGATGTACGTAGCTGCCGTCCGGCTTCTGCATGAACAGTATTCCGTTTGCGAGGGCGCGGATAAGCGCATTGTACTTTGTCGAGCCGAATGTGAGAGCGTAATTGCAGTACGCCAGCAGTGCCAGTCCGTTGCCTCCGATATTAAGTGCGAAATTGTCCTGAATGAAGGCGATGTCGTGATCTTTATACACCACGAAGTCGCGTATGTATCCGAGCGATGCTTCGATCACAGGTCTGAGCCGCTCATCACCGGTCATTTCATACTGCATTATCAGGTTCCAGCAGGTCCCCGCGTGACGGAGGATATTGTAGTCCTCCATTTCCTCATCGTTTATAGGGTACCAGCCGTATCTGAATTTCCCGTTGGTATCGCATATAGAAGAAAGATATTCCGAGCTTTTTGCCGCTATTCTTTCGAGCGTATTCCTGTCGGCCCCGGCAGCACGTTTGCCTGTATCATTATACTGCCCGTTGGTAAGCTTGTAAACCGGCCCGCTGTTTTCGGAAAAATATCCCTGTGTCTTGAATATACTCAGTCTGGTGGGAATAAATGTGAGCTTTTCCGTCCCGTTTCTCTGGAGTTCCTTGTTTACGAGGTTCCAGTCGAACTGTCCGTTGGAATAGTCGAGTACTCCGCAGCTGTTTATCTGTGCTTCGAGAAGCGCTGTTCCGTAGTTTCCGCCGAATGCCACCCCGTATCTGAACGAGCCTTGCAGGGCATTTGTGAATTCACTCCTGAAATCCCTGTATGTGTAATCTTTTTGTGTTACCGCAACATCGAGTTTCAGCCACTTCGGATTCACACCGGAATTCTTCACCTTGTTGTATGCTGATCTCAGTGCGGCATCAAGATCCTCGGAATGAGATTCCATTACCTTTGCCTGTCTGTTTCCGTCCGATACCGAGAAGAATACCACAGCGTTTCCGAGATCTTCCACCGCACCGATGGTGTCACTGTCATTGCGCAGAGCCTGCGTAAGAGCTGTGAATTTCTGTTCGTACAGCCGTTCACGCAGCACGGCTGCCTCCGCCCGAGCGGTCATGACAGTTCCTATCGTGATCGCCGCCGTAAGTGCCGCGGCAATGATCCTTTTCAATCCCATTTATACTTCCCCTTTTATCGTTTCCCGCCGATGATCGCGTCAAAAAGTTCTTCGAGACGCTCTTCTTCACCGGTCAGGGAAAGATATCCGAACAGTGCTTCCACTGCCGTAGCCTTGTGGTATTCTGCCTGATTGCTGGACTTCGGTGCGGTAAGTCCGGTAGCGTTTCTTCCTCTTCGCAGTATATCGGCTTCCCTCTCGTTCAGCATAGGCAGGATCGTTTCGTAGGCTTCAGCCTGATACCCTGCTCTTGCAAGTTTCACGGACTCCTCGTGCAGCTTACCTGCGGGCTTGTCGCCGCGGCTCACTACATATCGCCTTACAAATATCTCATAAACGCTGTCGCCGTAGAATGCCAGCAGACCCGGACTGAGCCGCTTTGCTTCGGTGTGTGTGATCGTGTCCATAATACCTTTCCGTATATAATAACGATAATTTCTCTGATTTTGTGACGCCTTCGCCTTAATTCACGAAGCTGAATTCAAAGTCGAAAATAGAAACAGTGTCGTCCTCTTCGATACCGGCATCTTTCAGCGCGTCTATAATACCGCTGTACCTCAGTACCCGCTGGAAATATTGCAGACTTGAGTAGTCGTCCATATTTACGGTAGAGAGTATCGGCGCGAGCCACTCCGCTTCTACCGAGTAGAAGTGGGCATCTTCTTTCTTTATTCTAAAAGAGCGCTTTTCGGCAGCCTGTTTTTCCAGTTCCTCGAATGTGAGCGGTCTGGCTTCGTATCGTACTATCGGCGGCAGCTTTTCCAGTTCTCCGGCTATCGCGGCGACCAGTTCTTTCGTTCCTTTTGCGGAAGCAGCCGAGATAACGAAGAAGGGAAGTCCCTGCTTCTCAATGTAGCCGCGGAAAGTTTCGATCTGCTCTTCCGATGCTATATCAGACTTGTTTGCCGCAACTATCTGCGGACGTTCGGAGAGTTCCTCGGAGAAATTGGCAAGCTCCTTGTTTATCTTCTGAAAATCGTCGATAGGGTCTCTGCCTTCCGACCCTGACACATCCACCACATGGACGATCAGCCTGCATCTTTCGACATGCCGCAGGAACGCGTGACCAAGTCCCACGCCTTCGCTTGCTCCTTCTATAAGACCGGGGATATCCGCCATAACGAAGGATCTCTCGTCATATTTCACCACGCCGAGGACCGGTGTTATAGTGGTGAAGTGGTAGTTTGCGATCTCAGGCTTCGCGGCGCTCACCACGCTTATGAGACTTGATTTTCCCACATTCGGAAATCCCACAAGTCCCACATCTGCCAGCAATTTCAGTTCAAGGGTCACATCAAAGCTTTCACCCGGGTATCCGGGCTTTGCGAACCGCGGTATCTGTCTTGTGGGGGTGGCAAAGTTCATATTTCCTTTGCCGCCGCGGCCGCCCTTTGCAACGACTACCGGCTCATTGTCGGAGATATCCGCGAGTATTCTGCCTGTTTCGCTGTCTTTTATGACGGTGCCGCGTGGTACCTTTATTATCGTATCGGGCGCGGATTTTCCCGAACTTCTCTTAGAACCGCCGGGAGCGCCGTTTTCCGCGGTATATTTTTTCTTGTATCTGAAATCTATCAGCGTTGAAAGGCTGTCGTCGGCCTGGAATACTATATCTCCGCCCTTACCGCCGTTGCCGCCGTCCGGACCTCCCGCCGCGACATATTTCTCGCGGTGGAATGAGACAGCTCCGTTGCCGCCGTCGCCTGCTTTTATCGAAATTTTAACTATATCTACAAACATTTTCCGTTTATTTTATTCCTCTGTTTATCAGGTAGCGTTCGTCTGCGTTTGCCGTGCCTATCTTTTCGCGGATATAGTTGAACGGGGTTTCTGTAACTCCGTTCACTCTGGCAAGTTTGTGGAGTATCACTCTGATCTCCACAATTCCGTGGGTACGGGTCTTTATTGTAAAATCAAAACATTCCGGTGCGAGCGGGAATTTTCTTCTCTCCCATGTGATCCCGAGTATGTCGTCATATTCAAGCACCAGATCTTCTTTATTCATTTTGGGAGGAAACGAGATCGTAAAACTCCGGTCATCGGCTTTGAAGGTGTGCTTTACCCCTCTGTGCAGTCTCATCTCGATGACGATGAATATGATGCCCATAAAGGCAAGAATGATCAGACCCAGGACAGTGGTCGTCATTGTTGCGCCCGCCTGTATAGCTGCACCCCATGTTGTCATCTTGACGCTGTCCGCTGTGGCTTCCTCACTGCCATAGATCATCTCATTCATTGACTGCGAGATATAGGCTCCGGTATTTGACATCTGAACGGCGAATGTTACGAAATTGATTATTATCAGTACGATCCAGACCAGCATGACAGCCGCCGAGATCGTAATAATAAGGCTGTCGGTTTTGAAGGCACAGTAAAATTCTCCCTTATCCTCAAACCCGAACCGGTCATTTGCTTTTCCGAAGGAGGTGTACATTTCGTTTCCTTTCCCGCAAAGTACCTTAATACGAAAGCAGGACGGAATTTCTCCCGTCCTGATCTTACCTGTTGATTATTCGGCAGGGTAAACGCTTACCTGCTTGCGGTCTTTACCGAGACGCTCATATTTTACTTTGCCGTCGATCATTGCGAACAATGTATCATCGGAGCCCTTGCCGACATTCTTACCGGGGTGGATATGTGTGCCTCTCTGTCTGTACAGGATATTGCCTGCGAGAACGAACTGACCGTCGGCACGCTTAGCGCCGAGACGCTGTGCGTTGGAATCTCTGCCGTTCTTGGTGGAGCCCATACCTTTTTTATGGGCGAAATACTGCATACTGATCTTTAACATTTCTATCTTCCTTTCAAATCTCTTACGGTGATCCTGATCTTGCCCTTATTGTCCTCCGCCAGCATTTCGAGGTGCTTGCAGAATGACGCGATAGTCTGTTTCGCGGCGATCGACATTGCCGATTCGGGATCTCTGAGCACCAGCATTATCCGGTTGCCCTTGTCTTTGACCTCTGCCTTGGCGAACAGATAATCCGTTATCGTATTTGCGGTCAGCATGGTAGCGGAGGAGACTGCGGCACAGACTATGTCCTTGCCGAACGGTCCCGCGCCTGCGTGACCCGATACCGAGAAGCCCACAAGGCTTCCGTCATAGCGGAGAAACTCTGCTTCTATCATTTTTATGAATTGATAGCTTCGATCTTAACCTTGCTGTAGGGCTGTCTGTGACCCTTAGCTACTTTTTCGCCCTTCTTGGGTTTGTAGGTGAACACGCTGATCTTCTTGCCCTTGCCGTTCTTGAGGAGGGTAGCCTTTACGGCAGCGCCCGATACATAGGGAGCGCCTGCTGTGATACCTGCGTCGTTTCCGATAAGGAGTACCTTGTCGAATGTAACTTCGCCCTCTTCGACGCCGAGCTTCTCTACGAAGATCTCATCGCCTTCTTTAACCTGATACTGCTTTCCGCCTGTTTCAATAATTGCGTACATTTTATTACCTCGTTTCCGATCTCGCTGTGACAGGCGCCGTCAACTCTATGACAGACTTAAAAAAGCCTTTCACAAGCGGATAAATCATTTTACCATATAAAACGCTGTTTGTCAATAGTTTTCGGGAGATTTTTGCAAAAAAGAAACGAAAATAATCACCGCTCGTCGGTACGGGCGGTGATGACCGTTGTTTATTCCTGCGGCATGAAGACCTTATGTCTGACAGGATCTATTGCCAACATCAGTATGAGACCCAGCACTCCGCAGGAAAGGACTTCTCCTGCGCCGACTGTGAGCATAAGGAACGGTATGCCGTCCGGGATCCCGTAAGCGAATGTGAGTACAAACGGGATAATGAGTGTGTTTGCAAGTATGGGCGGAACGGGTGCGAGCCATTTGTTCACCTTTCTGCTGAGGAAGTATGTGCCGATCGCTCCTATGAGAGTTGCTAGACTTCCGAAAATAACGTCCCATATCGCTGCTCCGGTGATGATATTGGACAGCAGACAGCCGATGAACAGACCGGGGATAGCTGCCGGAGTGAAATACGGGAGAATGGTAAGGGCTTCGGAGATACGGATCTGTATTGCTCCGCTCGCCAGGTTGAATGCCGCTATAAAGACGGTCAGCACTGTGTACAGTGCCGCGATCACAGCACCATGTGTGATGAATAATGCTTTGCTTTTCATGTTTTTTTCCGGGGGCATAAAAGCATGATACGCCCCTTTTTCCTTTCGTAGTTTTGATTTGCGGGGATAAGCCCGCGGCGAGGATTTTGCGAACTCGCCTTTTATTTATTGCACCTCAGCTCCGTCGATCGTGACAATGCTGTCGGGTTCAACCATAAGTATAAAGTCGTTCTTCTCCAGCGACTCAATGAATTCCGCGGTCTGTTCCGCATCCAGCGGCTCTTTCACCGAAACGGCATACATATTGAAATTCTCATAATCATAAACGACAGAAAGCTCATTTTTTTCAAAGAATTCCGACATAGTTTCATCTGTAGTGCCTGGCTCTGTGGAAATGATGAATACGCTGTTTCTGTATCCGGCGGAAGAACTGTCTCCGCAGCCGAAGGATACGGTATCGTCTTCATTCATATCTACCGCCATTATCCCGTTGGAGTTATATACCTCCACGGTTTCTTCCGTGACAGGTTCCTCCGTTTGTTCTGCATGGCTGTCCTCGGTGGTTTCCAGAGCTGTCACGGCGGCGGCCGCGGAAGCTGTGACCTCAGCGGTCGTTCCGGGGACTTTCTCCGCAGCCTGCGCGGAGCACGCGGATATTGCGATGATCGCTGTAAAAGCCGCCATTGCGGCTATGATCCTTTTCATGATATTACCTTCCTTTATGTGTTGTATTTGTCTCTGAAGCGCTTTCATATACAACACTTTGCGGAAAGTGAAAAGGTTGCAGAAACTTACGTTATTATTTTCCGAGCGCTCGATGTCCGATATCTTTACGGAAATGCGCTTTCTCGAAAGATATTTTCGAAACAGCGGAGTATGCCTTATCCAGCGCACCCTGAAGAGTATCCGCCGTTGCGGTCACACCGAGGACGCGTCCGCCCGCAGTGAGATATGTGCCGTTTTCGAGTTTTGTACCCGCATGGTAAACGTATGCCTTGCCGTCGTCGGGCTGTCCCTGTGTGTTAAGTCCGCTTATCGGCTTGCCGGTCTCATATTTCTGCGGATAACCGCCGCTTGCCATAACCACACATGCGCATGAACCGTCATACCACTCTATATCGAGCTTGTCAAGTCTCTCTTCCCAGACAGCTTCCATTATCTCAACAAGATCGGTCTTCAGCAGCGGCAGTACCACCTGCGCCTCGGGATCTCCGAAACGGCAGTTGTACTCTACCACTTTTGCACCGTTTGGTGTGAGCATAAGTCCGAAGTACAGGCAGCCCTTGAACGGTCTGCCCTCCTTCTGCATTGCTTCAATGGTAGGCCTGAATATCTTTTCCATGCACTCGTCCGCGTATTCCTTTGTATAGAGAGGATTGGGCGCGATAGTTCCCATGCCGCCGGTGTTGAGACCTTCATCGCCGTCATTGGCGCGTTTATGATCCATTGAGGAGACCATGGGCTTTACTGTCCTGCCGTCTGTGAATGCGAGTACGGTACCTTCCGGACCGGTCATGAATTCCTCTATAACGATCTCACTGCCGCTCTTGCCGAACTTTCCGTCCAGAAGCATCGAGTTTACCGCGTCAACAGCTTCCTGTTCGTTCTGCGCGATTATAACGCCCTTACCGAGAGCAAGTCCGTCACACTTTATTACTGCCGGATAGGAATTCTGCGACTTTATATAGGCTATCGCCTTGTCCGCGTCTGTAAATGTTTCGTATGCCGCGGTAGGAATGCCGTACTTCTTCATAAGTCCCTTTGAAAAGACCTTGCTGCCTTCAAGTATCGCCGCGTCGGCACGTGGGCCGAAAGTCCTGAATCCTTTTTCGTTCAGTCTGTCAACCATACCGAGTACCAGCGGATCATCGGGGGTGACGAACACAAAATCGGGTCTGAGCTGCTCCGCGAGAGAAACCATTCCGTCAATGTCGGTAGCCTTTACCGGACAGCACTCCGCAAGTGCCGAAATGCCGCCGTTTCCGGGAGCGCAGTATATCTTATCAACTTTCGGGGAAGCGGAGAGCGCCTTTATCACAGCGTGTTCACGTCCGCCGCCGCCTACTACAAGTATCTTCATTCCGTATTCCTTTCTGTTCTATGCCCAGATATCTTCCAATATCTCATGCTGCACCTTTTTAGGGAAATGCCTAAGCACCTCGTTGTATCCCCTGTCGCACATATCGCGTACTACTTCATAGGGAACAGTCCCGGTCAGCTTCACGCTGTTCCAGTGGACTTTGTTCATGTAGTAACCCTCGTTGATATCCTCGTGAAGCCTGCGGATAGTTTCGTTATAGTCGGGCTGTGCTTTTATATTCAGCAGTGCGTCGTCCGTCCCGTCGGCACAGATAGCCGCGAACATCTTTCCGCGGAGCATGAATCTTGTCCAGCCCCACTGTTCCTGATAGTCGATCTCCACACCCTTCTTGTTGCGGAGATATTCGTACAGTTCGGGGTAAATATCCTTGCAGAAACTCATATCCGGTACCTTAATGGTGGAACAGTCTTATTCCCGTGAACGCCATAGCGATGCCGTACTTGTTGCAGGTCTCTATGACATTGTCGTCGCGGATCGAGCCGCCGGGCTGTGCGATATACTCAACACCGCTGCGGTGTGCTCTCTCGATGTTGTCGCCGAAGGGGAAGAACGCGTCCGAACCGAGGGAAACGCCCTTCATGGTGCTGAGCCATTTTTTCTTTTCCTCGACGGTGAATACCTCAGGCTTTACCTTGAATATGTTCTGCCATGCGCCATCGGCAAGTACGTCCATATATTCCTCGCCGATATACAGGTCTATCGCGTTGTCGCGGTCTGCGCGCCTGATAGTGTCAACGAACTGCAAGCCCAGCACCTGCGGGGACTGACGGAGATACCAGTTATCCGCCTTCTGTCCGGCGAGACGTGTGCAGTGTATTCTCGACTGCTGTCCCGCGCCTATACCGATAGCCTGACCGCCGCAGGCATAAGCTACGGAGTTGGACTGTGTATATTTGAGTGTTATCATTGCGATAGCGAGATCACGCTTTGCGTCCTCGGGGAGGTTCTTGTTCTCGGTCACTATGTTTGCAAACAGTTCGTCGTTGATGACAAGCTCGTTGCGTCCCTGCTCAAAAGTGATGCCGAACACCTGCTTGCGCTCGACAGGAGCGGGAACATAGTCGGGGTCTATCTTTATAATGTTGTATGTGCCTTTTCTCTTGGACTTGAGTATTTCAAGCGCGTCGTCGTCGTAACCGGGAGCTATGACACCGTCGGACACTTCGCGCTGTATCATCTTTGCGGTGGAAGCGTCGCATACATCGGAAAGCGCAATGAAATCGCCGTAGGAGGACATTCTGTCCGCGCCTCTCGCTCTCGCGTATGCGCAGGCAAGGGGAGACAGCTCACCGAGATCGTCCACCCAGTATATCTTTTTAAGAGTATCGGTAAGCGGGAGACCCACTGCCGCGCCGGCAGGGGACACATGCTTGAAGGAAGTCGCGGCGGGAAGTCCCGTTGCCTTTTTCAGTTCCTTTACAAGCTGCCAGCCGTTGAACGCGTCCATGAAATTGATGTAGCCGGGCTTGCCGTTCAGGACTTCAATAGGCAGCTCGCCGTTTTCCATAAATATTCTCGACGGCTTCTGATTGGGGTTGCAGCCGTATTTGAGTTCAAGTTCTGTCATATCCGTTTCCTCCCGTTATCACTGATTTTTATTAACTATCCTGCTCTCGTACTTACCCGTTTCGATGTCGATATAGCGGGTGAAGAGAGAAACCTTGTTGTCTTTGTTGAGATTTTCCCATACGAGCTTTGTGAAGCTGTCTATATCCATATCCGGAATGACTACGCGCTTAGGCTCGCCCTCATAGCTCGGGAGCGGGTCGCCGGCGCCCTTGTATGTATGGATAAAGCGGCCTTCGCCGGACTTGGGGCAGCTGTACGCGTATGTGTTGCGGACAGTGCATGAGGGGTCTCCGTCAAGGCTCTTGATTATGTGCATCGCGTAGTTCATATTGCCGCCGTCCGCGTGTACGATACCGGAGATGCGGGGAGTATAGTTGGGCTTGTCGTCCTCGAACTCACGGAACCGCAGGGACTGCTCGAATGTCATCTGCTTGTCCATCTGCTCATAAATGGTATCGGTCTGGTCGCCGTTGGTAACTATCGTCTTTGTGCCGAGCACCTTTACCGGGGCGTAGATGATGAGGTGCGGATCAACCATTCTGGACGGATCGAACGCCTGTGTGCGGATACCTGTGCCGTCCTCGACGAAAACTCTGTTGCGGCTGTTTTCGCTTCTTCCCATTATGAAGTATGCTATAACGGCTTTTGTGCCGTCGGGCGATTTGCCGAGTATGATACCTCTGCCGTGATATTCAAGGCTGTTGAGTTCTTTTTCAAGTGTTATCGGTTCCATAGCTTCTCCTTTTCATTCCTCAACGACAGCAATGCCGTCTTTTACCGTTATTTTATCCTCGCAGAACAGTCTTACCGCCTCGGGCAGTATCTTCCATTCTGCTTCTTCCATTACCCGCTTCTGCAAAATTTCGGGAGTGTCGCCGTTCTTTACGGCTACCGCTTTTTGCAGGATTATCGGACCTCCGTCACATTCCTCGGTCACAAAATGCACTGTGGCGCCTGTTACCTTCACACCCTTTTTCAGAGCTTCCTCATGCACCCGGAGCCCATAGTAGCCCTTTCCGCAGAAGGACGGTATCAGTGCGGGGTGTACGTTTATCATCTTGTACGGGAACGCATTGCAGACCTGTTCGTCGAGTATCGTCATAAATCCCGCATAAACGACAAGATCGGCTTCCGCTTCTTTCAGCGCGTCGCACATAGCTTTGCTGTAAGAGGCTATGTCCGGGTATTCTTTTCTCTCAAGCACTTTCGTCCGTATGAACGCGTTCTTTGCCCGTCTGAGCGCGTAAGCGTCGGCTTTCGACGAGATCACACAGGTGATCTTCCCGCTGCCCAGTTCACCTCGTTTTTCCGCGTCTATCAGGGCTTGCAGGTTAGTCCCGCCGCCGGAAACGAGTACCGCTATATTTTTCATAGCCTGCTTTATTCCTCCGTCTGATACCTTTTTTATTCTATTATTATAGCCTTATCCGCTTTGCCGATCTTTCCGATCACATAAGCGTCGGTGCCGCAGGCTTTCAGAGTCTCCACTGCTTTTGCCGCGTCATCTGCGGGAACTACTATGGACATACCGATACCCATATTGAAGGTATTGAACATATCGTGTTCGCTTATGCCGCCGCGCTCCTGAAGCAGTCTGAAGATGTACGGTATCTCCCAGCTGCCCTTATTTATGAGAGCTGTGAAGCCGTCCGGAATGGAACGCGGGATATTTTCATAGAAACCGCCGCCGGTGATGTGGCTCACAGCCTTGACTTCCACCTTGCTCATAAGTTCGAGAACGGGCTTTACATACAGCTTTGTGGGAGTAAGCAGAGTCTCTCCGAGAGTACGCCCGTCGGGGAGCTTCTCGTCCAGCACTTCACGCTTGTCTATGCCGAATACCTTGCGCACCAGTGAGAAACCGTTGGAGTGAACGCCCGAGGAAGCGAGACCGATGATCGCGTCACCCTCTTTTACCTTGGTGCCGTCGATTATTTTCTTCTTGCTTACGATACCGACAGAGAAGCCGCCCACGTCATATTCGTCCTCCGGCATAAGTCCGGGATGCTCCGCTGTCTCTCCGCCGATGAGCGCGCAGCCCGATTCGACGCAGCCGTCCGCGATGCCCTTTACTATGGAGGCTATCTTCGTGGGTTCATTCTTTCCGCAGGCGATATAATCAAGGAAGAACAGGGGCTTTGCGCCGCAGCAGATTATATCGTTCACGCACATGGCAACCGCGTCGATGCCGATCGTGTCGTGCTTGTCAAGCAGGAAAGCGAGTTTTATCTTTGTTCCGACGCCGTCGGTCCCCGAAACGAGTACCGGATCGTCGTATTCTTTCGGGTCAAGCTCGAAAAGTCCGCCGAACCCTCCTATGCTGTCGATAGCGCCTTTTATACGTGTGCGCTCGACATGCTCCTTCATAAGGCGCACTGCCTCATATCCCGCGGTAACGTCAACGCCCGCGGCTTTGTAGCTTTCGGAATGACTGTCTTTCATGTGCGTAAGTCCCGCGGGAAGATCTCCGGAAACATAGGATCTCCCGCGGACCCCCTTTCAGAATTCTTTAAAAATTATAGTAAGATAGTCTTTTATGATATGTTGTACGGAAAAGTTACTTCCGTCCGTCCCAGCAGTAGGTGCAGAGGTTGTCTGCCGGCAGTCCCACAGCCCGGATAGTTCCTTCGAGAGTCTGGAACTCAAGCGAGGTGAGCTTCAGGCGGCGGCAGATCTCGGCGCGCAGATGCTTTCCGCGCTCGGTGGAGCCGTCACTGTACTCTGCTATGTACCGGACACCGTCGTCCCCTTCCTTTTCCTGTATGATCTGTCTTGCGATAAGATCAAGCTCGGAATTGCTGCGGGAGAAATTCAGATAACGGCAGCCGAACATTATAGGAGGACAGGCCGATCTCATGTGTACTTCTTTGGCGCCGTTCTCGTAAAGGAATTCCACGGTCTCACGCATCTGTGTGCCGCGCACTATGCTGTCGTCAACGAACAGCAGTTTCTTTCCCTCGATAAGCTCGTGAACGGGTATAAGCTTCATCTTAGCCACCTTGTTGCGCATTGCCTGTGTCTGGGGCATGAAGCTGCGCGGCCATGTGGGAGTATATTTTATGAACGGTCTTGCAAACGGGATACCGCTGCGGTTTGCGTAACCTATGGCGTGTGGGATGCCTGAATCCGGAACGCCGCATACATAGTCAACGTCCGGCAGACGTCCGTTCTTAATGTCGTTTTCCGCCATTATCCTGCCGTTGCGGGCGCGCATAGCCTCGACGTTCACGCCCTCATAAACGGCATTCGGATAACCGTAGTATGTCCACAGGAACGTGCAGATGCTCATTGAGGAGGATCCCTTTTCGAGCGTCTCACAACCGTCCGCAGTGACTTTTGCAATCTCACCCGCCGCCAGTTCCTTGTATGTGGTGTAGCCGAGTTTCTGGTAGGCGAAGGACTCGAACGAGAGACAATATCCCTCGTCGCTCTTACCAATTATTATAGGAAGTCTGCCTTTTTTGTCGCGGGCGGCTATTATGCTGTCCTTTGTCATTATTACCAGTGACATTGTGCCGTCGATCTTATCCTGCGCATACTTTATGCCTTCTGTGAAGCTGCTTTTCTGAGCTATGAGAGCTCCGATAAGAGCGCTGGAATTGATGCTTCCGCTGCTCATTGCCTCGAAATTCGCGCAGCCCTCGCTCAGCAGTTCTTCATAAAGCTTTTCCGCATTATTGATGATGCCGACGTTGCAGATAGCATACAGACCGAGCTTCGACCTGACGAGTATGGGCTGCGGGTCGGTATCGCTTATGCAGCCGATGCAGAGCTTTCCGCGCATTCCTGCCGCGTCGTTCTCGAACTTTGTCCTGAACGGTGAATTCTCTATGCTGTGGATACTTCTCTGGAATCCGAGCTCCGGGTCGTAAGCCGCCATACCTCCGCGCCTTGTTCCGAGGTGCGAGTGGTAATCCGTGCCGAAGAAAACATCGGAAATGCAGTCCTTATGGGATATTGCTCCGAAAAATCCTCCCATTGTGTATCAAACCTTTCGTAAAATGAATGTCAGTTATTCTCCGAATATTCTTCTTCTGATCTCTTTGTATGCGTCCTCTACGCCGCCCATATCTCTGCGGAATCTGTCCTTGTCCAGCTTTTCATGGGTCTTGGAATCCCAGAAACGGCAGGTGTCGGGAGAGATCTCATCTGCGAGGAGTATCTGACCTTTGAAACGACCGAATTCGATCTTGAAGTCGATGAGGTCGATGCCGATCTCCTTGAAATATTTCAGCATGAACTCATTTACCTTGAACGCGTACTTTGCGATGGTGTCAAGTTCTTCCTTTGTCGCGATGCCGAGTGCGAGGGCGTAGTAGTCGTTGATGAAAGGATCGCCGAGATCGTCGTTCTTGTAGCTGTATTCAAGGATAGGTGTGAGCAGAGCCTTGCCCTCTTCGACGCCCATTCTCTTGGAGAAGCTGCCGGCGGCAACATTTCTGATGATGACTTCGAGCTGTACGATCTCAACTTTCTTTACGAGCGTCTCGCGGTCGCTGAGTTCCTTTACGAGGTGGGTAGGAACTCCTTCCTTTTCAAGAAGACCGAACATATAGTTCGTCATCTTGTTGTTGATAACGCCTTTGCCTTCGATAGTGCCTTTCTTGAGTCCGTTGAACGCTGTGGCGTCGTCCTTGTACGATACGATTACGAGATCGGGGTCGTCGGTAGCGAATACCTTCTTTGCTTTTCCTTCGTAGAGCTGTTCTTTCTTTTCCATGATCAATGTCCTTCCTTTATTGATTATATTTCCTTAACAGTTTCCTGCATTTTCCTGTCGGCGTCGAGGTTCTTCCGGTGCTGTTTTTCTTTGAATTCCGCGTATTTTGCTGCAAGTTCGTCATCGGATACCGCGAGGATCTGTACTGCGAGATATCCCGCATTTGCCGCACAGTCTATACCTACTGTGGCCACCGGAACTCCGGGGGGCATCATAACGGAGGAGAGGAGAGAGTCGATGCCTTCGAGGGCTTTCGCCTTCACCGGAAGAGCAATGACCGGCAGAGTGGTGTTTGCCGCAAGCGCTCCGGCAAGGTGTGCTGCCATACCGGCTGCGCCGATAAGCACGCCGAATCCGTTCTCGCGGGCGCTTCCGGCGAATGCTGCCGCCTCGGCGGGGGAGCGGTGGGCGGAGAAAACGTGCATCTCAAACGGAACACCGAATTCCTTCAGAGCCTCCGCGGCTTTTCTGACTACGGGAAGATCGCTGTCGCTTCCCATGATAATAGCGACTTTTTTCATTCATTATCTCCTTTCATAAAACAAAAAAGCCGTGCTCTTTCAGTACAGCTTAAAATTGGTTGCACTTATTGCGTGATATGCTCTTGAACCTGTGATGCGCATACCGCACATAGATCTCACTCCGATCCGGAATATACCATTATATAATAGAAAATAATTTTTTCCGCATCAGAACGGAAAAAGAAAGTTTTTGAAAAAACTACAAATATATTTTACTATATTTTGTGGCTAAATTCAAGCTTTTTCTGAAAATATTTTTAACATTTTTTTGTAAAGCCCCGCATACTATTACAGTGATATTGCACAATATACTGCTGTTGAAAACTATCGGAACGACAAAATTAAGCTGTAAATTAGGTAAAATATAAACATCTCATTGGAATGTCTAAGCTAAAAACAAAGTAAAAACCGGTAACAAAGTTATTACAATTTAGTGACAAAAGAGCTTGTAAACGATTACAGAAACGAAATAAAATTTTTCGGCTAATCGCACAAATAAAAGGTTACAAATTGGTAACAATTAATAAAACCACACAACGAACATCGTGTGTTAAAAATGTGACAAATATGAAAAAGCCTTGAAAAATCGGTGAATCGGAGAGTTAAAAATTAGACAAAGTATCTTAATACAATGAAAAAACTCCTTCTCGGCAAAAAGCACAAAAATATCAAACAGACAGGTGTGCTGAAATCGTTTCCCGAAAACACACCAAAAAAATTTTCAAAAAAGGACTTGCAAAAATCAAAAAATTGTGATATAGTTACAAATGAAATCACGGGAAACACTTTTAAGTGCTCCGGTGATCTCAGAAAATCTAACATTGGTTCAAAAAATGAACCGCAATTTTTGGAGGAAAGAACTATGAAGAAAAGAATAATGGCTGTTCTTCTTGCTGCTGCCAGCGTAGTAGCGGTTGCAGGATGCAGCAACTCGGGTTCCGGCTCGAGCAATTCTACCACAACCACTGCAGCAACCACAGCAGCTGATAACGGCGGCGCGGCAGCAGCAGACACAACAACAACAACAGCAGCTCCTGCTGACAACGGCAGCACAGAAGCAGCTCCCGCAGCAACAGCTGACGAAGGCACCAAGTTCAACATCTATGCTTGGAACGAAGAATTCAAGGGCTTCTTTGAAAAGTATATGCCCGGTTATGATGACAGCACAAAGACACTCAACGGTGTTGCTGTAAACTGGATCATCAATCCTTCCGATGACGGCGTATATCAGGATAAGCTCGACCAGGCTCTCCAGGCTCAGGCTTCCGCAGCAGCTGATGACAAGGTAGATATGTTCCTTGCAGAAGCTGACTACATCCTCAAGTACACAGATTCCGATTACACAATGGATATCTCCACTCTCGGCCTTTCTCAGGTTGACACAGAGTACAACTACACAGTACAGGCTGCTTCCGATTCCAACGGCAAGATCAAGGGCGTTTCCTTCCAGTGCTGCCCGTCTGCTCTTATCTACAGACGTTCTATAGCTAAGGAAGTTATCGGTTCCGATGATCCCGCAGACGTACAGGCTGCTCTCTCTTCTTGGGATAAGTATGACGAAGTAGCTGCTAAGGCTAAGGACCTCGGTTACTACATGCATGCTTCTTTCGCTGAGACATACCGTGTATTCTCCAACAACGCTACAAACGCTTGGGTAAACAACGGCGAACTCGCTATCCCGGCAGTTGTTGATCAGTGGACAGAGCAGGCTAAGTCCTACTATGACAAGGGCTATATCCTCAGCGATCTCCCCGGCGTTTGGGATGACGGTAAGACAGCTCAGATGTTCGCAGACGGTAAGACAATGTGCTTCTTCGGTCCTGCTTGGTACTTCAACTTCTGCATGGGCAATGCTCAGGATCCCGATAAGGGCTGCTACGGCGACTGGGCTATCTGCCAGGGTCCGCAGGCTCATTTCTGGGGCGGTACATGGATCCTTGCTGCAACAGGCACAGACAACCCGACACTCGTTGCTGAGGTTATGAAGGCATTCACAGAGAATGAAGAAGTCTGCACAAACCTCGTTAAGAACGAAGGTCAGTTCTCCAACAACAAGACTGTAAACGCTAAGTTCGCTACCGATCCTGACTTCGGTAATGCATTCCTCGGCGGTCAGAACGACGTTGCTCTGTTCAGCGAGATGACAGATAACATCAAGTGGGAGAACGCTACGATCTACGATCAGCTCTGCAACGAAGGTTATCAGAACTACATCAAGCAGTACATCAACGGCGAAGTTGACAAGGCTACAGCTCTTGCAAACTTCTACGGCTACATCAACGAGAAGTATCCGGCAGTTGTAACTCCGTAAGTTATCTTACAGAAAAAATAAATAATTGCTGATTGGGAGGCGAGGCAAGTTTCTTGCCCCGCCTCTTCAATAATTATCAGAGAAAACTAATTCAAAATTATGAGAGGATAACGGCTTTATGAGTTCTACTACCACCACTGCACCGGTGAAGCACAAGTCTATAAGCTATGCAAAATGGGGCTATCTTTTTATCGCGCCGTTTTTCATTATTTATATCACTTGTTCGCTCATACCGCTGCTTTCTACATTCTATAACAGTTTGTTTGAAAACTACATGGATGGTCTGAATCATATCGGACCTAATTTTGTAGGTATCGATAACTTTGTCAAGCTCTTTACTCCCCGTTCCGACGGACGTCTCGAGATCCTCAATTACACTGCAAATACCATGGTAATGTGGATCATGGGTGCTGTTCCGCAGATCGTTTTCGCTCTCCTGCTTGCTGTAATCTTCACGAGCGAGAGAATGAAGATAAAGGGTCAGACATTCTTCAAGACAGTAATCTATATGCCTAACCTGATAATGGCTTCGGCATTCGCAATGCTGTTCTTCCAGATCTTCTCCTCTGTTGGTCCTATCAATCAGATAATCACTGCCAACGGCGGCGAAACATTCCTGTTCTTTGACAAGGAATGGTCTGCGAAGGCTATAATTGCATTCATCAACTTCCTCATGTGGTTCGGTAATACCACTATCCTCCTTATGGCAGGTATCATGGGTATAGATCAGAGCCTCTTTGAAGCTGCTTCCATAGACGGCGCGACTTCAACTCAGGTATTCTTCAGGATCACAATACCGCTGCTCATGCCTATCATAATCTATGTTGTCATCACTGCCCTCATAGGCGGTCTCCAGATGTTCGATGTTCCTCAGATCATTACATCCGGTAAGGGAAACCCGAATAATACGACGAAAACGCTCGTCATGGCGCTCAACAGCTATATCGGAACAAGTAAGAACTACGGTATGGCGGGTGCTGTATCCTTCGTGCTCTTCGTGATCACAGGCATACTGAGCTTCATCGTATTCAGATCGACAGAACCGAAAAAGGAGGGTAAGAAGAAGTAATGGCAAGAGAAAATATGGATTTCGTGGATAAGGGAAATCGTACGACACTTCTTATCTCAAGGATCGTTTCTTACATATTTCTTGTATTCGTAACAATTCTCAGCTTGTTCTCTTTCTACCTGCTGATAATCAACGCATCAAGAAGCAACGCACAGCTGCAGGCCGGTTTCACACTGCTCCCGAGAGAGCATTTCATTGATAACCTCGTTACCGCATGGAATGACACGAGCATCTTCTTCCTCCCGCAGGGTATGCTGAACAGCTTTATCGTTGCAGCATTCACGTGCATACTTACCTCGTACTTCTCCGCCATGACCGCGTACGGCGTCTGCGTATATGACTTCAAAGGCAGAACACTTGCTCACAAGTTCATCATTCTCATCATGATGATCCCGACACAGGTTTCCGCACTTGGTTTCGTACAGCTCGTAAACAGCCTCGGTCTTACAAACACATACTGGCCTCTCATTATACCGGCTATCGCAGCCCCCTCGACTTACTTCTACATGAAGCAGTACATCGACAGTACACTTCCTCTGGAGATCGTTGAAGCGGCTCGTGTTGACGGTTCCAATGAGTTCAGGACCTACAACTTCATCTGTATGCCTATCCTCAAGCCTGCGCTTGCGGTACAGATGATCTTCGCATTCGTTGCATCGTGGAATAACTTCTTTACTCCTGCCCTCATTCTCGACAAGAAGGAACTCTACACACTCCCGATCATGCTCTCCATCGTTCGTTCGCGTATCAATTCGCAGGCGGGCGATATGGGTGAGGTTTACATGATAATCCTTCTGGCTATCGTGCCGGTCGTTATCGTTTACCTCTTCCTCTCTAAGTTCATCATCGGCGGCGTAACATTAGGCTCCGTTAAGGGTTAATAACAAAAACCGGCATTCTTATGAATGTCGGTTTTTTATCAGAAAAATCAAGACCGTGGGATCAACGGATCCTACGGTCTTTTTCTTTTAAAATTCAATGTTACTGATCCCGGTCATTTTCCGATCCTCTTCAGGAACTCCGAACCGTGGATCCTGAGCTGTTCGAGCATCTCATCGTCACTGATGACGGTTACACGCCCCGCGTCGTACTCTGCGTCGATCCATTTCTTGATCTCTTCGATAAAGGGTTCTTTCTTGCTTACAGCCTGTTCGGGGGAGAGACGGTAATAATTGTTTATCCAGCACGCAATACCGGCAAGACCGGAGACGTTGCTTACCGCGACGAGCGGAGGTCTGTTCAGTATCTTCTCTGTATCAAAGATATTGTATATCTCGGGATCTTTAAGGAGACCGTCCGCATGTATGCCGGCACGTGTAAGGTTGAAGCTCCTGCCTACAAACGGTGTCATGGGCGGCAGATCGTAATTTGTCTCCTTGACTATATAGTCAGCGATCTCTGTGATGACCTGCGGTTCCATACCTCCGAAGTCACCGCGGAGCTGTGCGTATTCGAACACCATTGCTTCCAGCGGTACATTGCCCGTTCTCTCACCAATGCCGAGCAGTGAGCAGTTCACTGCCTGTGCGCCGTACAGCCATGCAGTGGAAGCATTCACCACGCCCTTGTAGAAATCGTTATGTCCGTGCCATTCCAGCATCTCGCAGGGAACATCTGCGTAGTGCTGCAAGCCGTAGATAATACCGGATACGCTTCTCGGCAGTGCAACTCCGGGGTAGGGTACGCCGTATCCCATAGTGTCACAAGCCCTGATCTTTATGGGAACTCCGCTTTGTCTTGACAGATTCATCAGTTCCATGGCAAAGGGGACTACAAAACCGTAGAAATCGGCTCTTGTTATATCCTCAAAGTGGCAGCGGGGTCTGAGTCCTGCTTCTATGGCATCGGAAACTATGCCGATGTATTTGTCGAGTGCCTGTTTACGGGTAAGCCCCATTTTGTTGAAAATATGATAATCAGAGCAGCTTACAAGGATACCCGTTTCCTTGATGCCGATATCACGTACAAGAGCGAAATCCGACTTTGTTGCGCGAATCCATGTTGTGATCTCCGGAAATTCATATCCCAGCTCCATGCACTGTTCAAGGGCTTTTCTGTCCTTTTCCGAATATACGAAGAACTCGGTCTGGCGGATTATGCCGTTCTTGCCGCCGAGCTTATGGAGCAGTTTATAGATATGCACCATCTGCTCTGTGGTATAGGGCGCACGGGACTGCTGACCGTCGCGGAATGATGTGTCGGTTATGTAGATATTTTCGGGCATATTCATAGGTACGCGCCGGTAGTTGTATGCTATTTTCGGTACTTCCGTATATGGGAACAACTCCCTGAAAAGCTCCGGTTCCTCCACGTTCTGGAGCTCATACATATAGGGATCGCGTTCGAGCAGATTGCTCTTGTTGCTGAGTTTAATATCGGACATGATTCTTCTCCGTTTCTATGTGTGATAGCTTTATTATATTACCGTAAAATGCTTTTGTCAACAAAATAACGGGAAAATCGGCATTTTAAAGCCTTTTTCCCGTTTCTGCAAGTACAAACTGTCAAAATTGCATAACTTTATTGATTTTGTTTCAGCCACATCTCAACCGCAGCACATTCCGCCGAGCGTTTGCCCGCATCTGAGGCTCCTGCGTCAAGTGCGCGTCTGCCGACTTCGTACCTTCCGAGATCGGAACCGCCGAGACAAGGGGTCGTGATGACCACAGGGATCGTTTTTGCAAGTTCCCCAGCCGCAAGCGTTATTTCGCCGGCGGGTAAACCTCCCGCGCCGTATGTTTCGATCACTATTCCTGACTTGTTTCCGGCAAGTCTTTTTATATCCGCGCCGTCGGAGAATGGTGTCAGCTTCACAACCGCAGGGAAGATCCCGCTGTGTTCCGGAAACTTGTATGTCCGTGCCGGTTCAAATCCGGCGTAGCTGCGGAAAGCATCTTTTTCGGTGCTGTTCACTTTTACTATGTCCGCGCCGCCTATGATGCGTCCCGCAAAGGCAAGGAATACGCCGCGGTATGTGCCGCGTGACGCCGTTTGCAGCGCAAGCATTATATTATCCCGCGCATCACTGTCCTCTGCTCCGAAAGGCAGCATGGAACCTGTCAGTATAACAGGTTTGTCTGTATTTACGGTAAACGCGAGGACCGCGCCGGTGTATGCCATTGTGTCCGTGCCGTGTAGAATAACTATCCCGTCGTACAGCGGTAGATTTTCTGTGACCGTGCTGTACAGCAGTCTCCAGTGTGCCGGCGTAATGTCGGTGCTGTCGATGGCAAAAAGGTCAAGAACATCGGTGTTTATGCTCTCCGTTCCCGTGAGCATTTCGGCACCGTGTTTTTCCGGAGCAAGTCCGCCTCCGTTTGAGTTTCCGCTTGCTATCGTTCCGCCGGTGGTTATCAGAAGTATCTTTTTCATCTGAAAAGCTCCCCGTCGAAGAACTTTTCCTGAAATGCTATACTGTCCGTGATCTCCTCGTCGGAGAAGTCTCTCCCGTCGGCTGAGACGATCCATTTATCTTCAACGTCGTTGAAGCGATGCCATACAGCGATGACTCTGCCGGTGAATGTACCTACAGGTTTATCCTCCCCCAGCAGGTAGATATCCTGTTCAGAGCCGTCTTTCGCAAAGACTCCGTCAACGTATCCGTAATTCACCGTGTAGGTAAGACCGGGTATGCGCGGGTGAGTGCTTCCGAGAGGGCGGTCAATGGTCCCGCTCACCGTCATGCCGATAATATCGGAATAATCGGGCTTCACGTCTTCCTTTTCAGCGTCCGCCTCCGCGAACCAGTGTGAGCCGGTCGCGTTGTACAGAGGGGTCGCAAGGGTGTCAACGTGCCGCAGAACATTCAGCCTGAAATCTTTGAGCAGCGAGCGCATGATCTCTTCGTCGGCGAAGAAATGCGGTATCCCGTCTTCCGGACCGCCCACAAAACGTATGGTGTTCTCGTCGAGCCGGTCCCCTATGCACTGTCTGAAATGCCACGCGTTCTTTGAACAGAGATCGAAATATATCTCTCCGCCGGGGCGCAGTACACGGTGTATTTCACTGATTATCCGCTTTATTCCCTCGCTGTCCGTGTGGGAAAGCACATGATAAGAATAAATGCAGTCAAAGGCATTGTCGGCGAACGGCAGTTCAGTCATATCTCCCACTACGGTGCGGAAATCCGTGCCGTTTTTTTTCTGCCATTCACGCAGGTGGTTCACACCGTATTCGGAAAGGTCTATCGCGGTAACTGTAAAACCCTTTGAATCAAACAGTATCGAATGTCTTCCAAGACCGCAGCCGAGGTCGAGCATTCTTTTCCTGCCTTCCGCACGCCATTTCTCGGCATAGTAGAAGCTTTCTTCCGAGGGTTTCATCCATGATTCCCGCTGCATTTTTTCCCAGTTCCATGCTTTCGACTCAACCATCTGTATCTCCTTCCGCCGCGGCTTTGAGTGCCGCGGAATATTCTTCTTCGGTGTAAAGAGTGTTCAGCGCTTCGATCAGCCCTTTTGCCGATATACGCTCCGGCAGTTTCAGCTTTTTACACAGCCTTTTCCGCAGCAGTGAACTGTTTTCCCCGCCGGACAGCCCGTCCTCCGCGAGACGCTGTTTGTCTATCCATTTCTGCCGGGAAAAACCGTTTCCGACAACACCCGCATCGGTGAACGCTTTCAGCAGTATATCCTTGTCTATTCCCTCAACTCCGAGCTTGCCTTCTTTTGAAGGTTTGTCCTTGCGGCGCTCCTTGCCCTCCACATCGGGTATGAACACATTCACGATACGGGCTTTTTCTCCGAGTCTGCTTTTAAGCATATTCCGGAGCTGAAATCCCGCGCCGTCGCTGTCCGTTAAAATAATAATACCGGTGGTATTCGCGTATCTGCGGATAAGTGCCATTTTCTGTTTGTTTCCGTAGATCGCGAAACCGTCGGTCGTGATAATAATGCCGTCAATTATGCTGTCAAGTTTTATCTTGTCATATTTTCCCTCGACGATCACCGGCATACCGATTTTTATCTTTTCTCCGCCGCTCATACATTTCTCCTGTCTCTCAGAGCGAACAGCTTTACAACAGTCTCTTCTATGACGGTCTGCTGATCGACCGGGCGGGATTTGAGCGTTATATCGGCTTCCGACAATGCCGCTACCGTCTGCCGGAGATATCCGACCGGCAGGTTTGCCGCCGCGGGGTATATCTTGTTTGAGAATACCCATGCCTTTCCGCCGAAGCACCCGAACATCGGGGCGGCTTTCTGTGCGCTTATACCGTCATTTTTCGCGAGCTTTGCACAGTACATATCGAGGAATGTCCCCGACAGGGCGCCCATTATGCTTATCGCTTCAAGCTGCTGTAAGAAAAGCTCGTCTATGATGCGGAACGCGTCGGCTCTGCGTCCGGAGTTTATGGCGTCCGCAAGCTCGAACACGCCTGCCGAGAGCTGTTTCGGCACAAGCATCTCTATCTCGCCGCGCGTGATCTTCCCGCCTTTTCCGACATAGCTCATCAGCTTGGACATCTCGTCGCTCGCGGGTATCATCTGCCCTCCGGTACGCTCCGCGAGAAACAGTGCGTCGTCGGGGGATATCACTATTCCCTCTTTCGCTGCCTTATCAACGCAGAGTTTTGCGATCTGCGGCGGTTTCAGCTGTTCCACCGCGCAGACGATCCCATGCTTGTCAACAGTTTCGATGAACTTCTTTGTCTTGGCTTTCATGCCCTTTTCCTCAATATCGAGGGAAGGGCTGTAAAAGATAAGCACGGTAGTCTCCGGCACATCCGAAACGATACCGAGATACCGCTTCGACAGCTCCGCATCAGCTTTTTCCGGGTCGAAATCCTTTACCAGCACCGCTTTCAGGTCGGCAAATACAGGCAGCGCCTCAACATAGTCCGTAAGTATATCCGGGTCCGGCAGATCACCGAGCCTCTGCAAATTGAAATCGTCCGCGTCGGCACCTACCGTCTTTTCCACAAGTCTGTCCGCGTAACCCGAAATGAGCATCGGTTCTTTGCCGTAAATGAAGTACAGATT
The DNA here is from genome assembly GCA_947166945.1 of uncultured Clostridia bacterium. GTDB lineage: Bacteria > Bacillota > Clostridia > Oscillospirales > Ruminococcaceae > Ruminiclostridium_E. The sequence continues at coordinate 37,719 of CAMVGH010000002.1, read as the reverse complement.
ACCTGTCTTTCCGGCTTTGATGTCCTTTGAGAGGGCGTCCTGTCTGATCTTCATTATGACTTACCATTCACTGTCAGACTTCGGAGCGCGTATATCCGCCATGAGAAAGTTCTCCCACAGGAACCACTGTTCGCCCTTTGAACGCAGCTGTACCTGGCGTGGATTGTCCGCGCCGCTCGAACGAAGGTCGAGCTTTACATATCCCTCAAGGGAATCCGTATATGAATAAAGGTTATCCGATACTTCGATAGTGTAGGGAACAGTTGGAGTATAGTTGTTGTCGGGTGTCGCACCGGCAAAATACGAACGCGGGATATAACCCTTGCCCGTAAGTCTGTCACGCAGGAACTGGAGGTCATAGGGAGACATGTGTCTCGACCCGCGAAGTACATTCAGCATATCTATCGTATCCTGTGCGCTCTCCTCATATCTGCATAATACGGCTGCTACCAGCGCCGCTACTTCAAACGGATCCTTCTGTGACATCTGTGGCATAGCCCGTAATTCTTCCAGGTTTTTCGGCAGTTCTTCAAATGTTATTATTCTGATCTCAGACATTGTTGTTACTTCCTTTCGTTAAGTGATATTACAGCAGTTTCCCGCCGAGTTTTTCTATCATCAGGTATCCTACCTTATATACATCTCCGCAGCCGAATGTGATGACAAGATCGCCGCTCTCGGCATTCTTTACCACGTAGTCGGCTACTTCCTCAAACGTGGGGAACCACACCGCGCCGTCTATTTTGGCAGCGAGGTCGGCGGAGTAGATGTTATAGGTATTCTTCTCACGGCTTCCCATGATCTCGGTAAGCACTACCTTGTCGGCGATCTTCAGGGCGTCTGCGAATTCGTTTATCAGAGTTGCGGTACGGGAGTAGGTGAACGGCTGATGCACCGCCCACACCCGCCTGAAGTCCATTCCTTTTGCTGTTTCGAGCAGCGACTTTACTTCGGTTGGGTGATGTGCGTAATCGTCCACGAAAGTTATCCCGTTCACCTCGGAAAGCTTCTCGAAACGTCTTACAGCGCCGTGGAATTCAGCCAGTCCCTTTACGGCGGAGGAGAACGCGCAGCCGTTTTCGACAGCTGCGGCTATAGCGGCCACAGCGTTCAGTACATTGTGTCTTCCGGGTACCTTTATTGCCGCGGTCCCCAGTTTTTCGCCGTTTCTGAACACATCAAACTCCGTGTTGAAATCGCTGATCTTGTTTATTCCGGCAGGGTAGTAATCATTACTGCTCTCCCAGCCGAATGTCACAAGCCTTGCTTTCACATCGGCAGCGTTCACTGCCTCCACGGTATTCGCATCGTCACCGTTATATACTATGGTCTTGGTGGTCATTTCGCAGAACCTCGTGAATGACCGCTTCATATTCTCCATGGTCTTGAAATAATCGAGGTGATCGCAGTCGATATTCAGCACGACTGCGGTATCGGGGTACAGTTTAAGGAACGTATCCACAAATTCGCAGGCTTCGCACACCATTGTATCGCTTGTGCCGCACAGTCCGCTGCCGCCGATCGCTTTCAGCTTGCCGCCTATCACCGCCGACAGATCGTTTCCGTCCGCGAGGAAGATGTGTGTGAGCATGGAGGTGGTAGTGGTCTTTCCGTGTGTCCCGCAGACACAGACCGCGTTGTCATACATACTTGTTATAAGTCCCAGCAGCACCGAGCGTTCGATCACCGGTACGCCGCTTGCCTTTGCCGCGATAAGTTCAGGATTGTCTGCCATTATTGCCGCGGTATGCACTATAAGATCGGCTCCCTCGATATTTTCCGCTCTCTGTCCGAGATATACCGGAATCCCCATATTCCGCACTGCCTTCAGAGTCTCGGTCTCATTGTTGTCCGATCCTGTAAGGTAATACCCCTGCTTATGGAGTATCTGGGCAAGGGGATACATTCCGCTTCCGCCTATGCCTATAAAATGAATATGTTTTTTACCTGTGAGAAAATTTTCCATTGATGAAAGTGTCCTTTGCGATATATATTTATAAAGATTATTCACCGTACATGGATCATTATGCTTTCCGCCGTATATTTTCAGTCTGCCTGCTTATACTAATACCGACCCGCGAAAGGAGAATACGGTATGAACATAAGCGATATACGGATACGGAAGATAATGCAGGACGGAAGGCTGAAAGCAGTGGTCTCGATGACAGTTGACAATGCCATAGCAGTTCACGATATAAAGATAGTTCAGGGTGACGAACGTGTGTTCGTGGCAATGCCGAGCCGCCGCGACGAGACGGGCATTTTCCGTGATATAATCCACCCCATAAGTCCCGAGGCGCGCGGTGAGATAGAGCACGAGATAATCGACGCTTACGAGAAGTATGTGTCAGCCCAGCAGACGGGCAGTCTTTAACAGAGCAAGCTGTGTTTTCGCGTCTTCGATCTCTCCGTTCATCACCATTTCGACAGCCTTGTCGAAAGGAACGGTGAAAGCTTCGAGAAATTCGTCCTCGTCGAGCTTCTGCTTATCCTGGTGCAGACCCTTGGCGAGATACATGTGTATTACTTCACTGTCATAAGCGGGGGTAGGATAGAGACAGCCGAGGTATATGAATTCATCTGCGGTATTGCCGGTCTCTTCATGCAGCTCACGCTTGCCGCATTCGAGATGGCTCTCCCCCCATTCCAGCTTTCCCGCGGGTATTTCCAGCAGGACTTTCTGATGCGGGTATCTGAACTGCTTCACAAAATAAACTTCGTTATTTTCGGTGAGCGCCACTATGCCTACTCCGCCGGGGTGCCGCACTACGTCGCGCATAGCCTGTTTCCCGTTTTCAAGGAGTGCGGTGTCGCTGTAAACATCTATTACCTTGCCCTTGTATTTCAGTTCACTGGCAAGGGTCTTTTCCGTAAGTTCCATTTTTCCTCCGAAAGTATCAATATATCACCGCGCCGTACTTGCCGGCAGTCTTTTTGAGTTCGTCCGGGTCAATGAGGCTTGTGCCGTCGATCAGCGCACGCCCCTGATACAGCATGACGGCGAGCTTCATTGCTATCTCGTCATCGCCGCTGAACATCACCGGCAGAGTTGCCATGTGTGCGTTATCCGCGAAATCAAGGGCATCGTCCGGCGAATTTACCTGTATTTTCAGTACATCAAAACCGCCCTGTTCGCATACCGCGATAAGGTCTTCACCCATTCCCGCGTTACACTCCACCGGATCGGAGATCTCGGTGGTGTCGTGTTCGAGAAAGAATGCCGAACGCTCGTTGGCGAGCATAAGACAGTCCTCGTATTCAACATACGGCGGCTTGTATTTTTTTGCGGAAACAATATTCTGAAAGCCGGTCTGACATTCGTCGTCAAGTCCGATGAATACATCGGCACCCGCGTTCAGCAGTTCAATTATGATATTCTCGTCCAGCCTGCCGCTTTTCGGACGCACAGCAAGCGGGATACGCGCAAACGGCTTCAGCCGCTTCACACCTTCCGTGAGAGTTTCCGGATCATCGGAAGATATGCCGAAGCACAGCGCTCCGAGGCTCTGCATAACTATCAGTGCGGCATCTGCGGGCAGCTCATGCTCTGTTTTAAGATCGCTGTCCACATCTATGATCGTATATATGGGCTTTCCGAGTTTTCTGCATTCCAGAACTGCCGCTCTCAGGTCTGACATAAGTCCCATACCGTCAAGCAGAAATCCGGTGAATTCTCCCCGGACAGCCGCGATCTTTTCCTTGTAGGCTGCTTTCAGCTCTGTGAAGGAAGTCTCGCCGTAGGGTATCGTCATTACACCTATCGGGTCTATTACAGCAAATTTATCGGTATTTACGGCGACGGGTCGCCAACAGTCATCAGTCATTATCTGTTCCTTTCATTCCGGGGTCACATTTTCTCCGGTGCGTCAACTTTCAGCATATCGAGCATATTCTTTATCACGGTCTTTACCGCGGTGCAGAGTGCGAGACGGGAGAATACCACATCGTCCGCCTCTCCCTTGATCTTGCAGGAGTCATAGAACTTGTGGAAAAGCTGAGCCAGTTCATAAGAATATCGTGTGATCTTTGAGGGATTGTAGTCCTTTGCCGCTTCGTTTATGGTGTCGGGCAGTACCGCAAGCTGTCTGATAACGGCAAGTTCGGCTTCGTCGGTGAAAATCAGCTTCTCCGGAGCCACCTCTCCGAGAATCACACCGTCCTCCGCAAGTTTCCCGATAAGGCGGCAGATACGCGCATGGGCATACTGTACATAGAATACCGGGTTCTTGGAGCTTTCCTCCACCGCAAGATCGAGGTCGAATTCGAGATGTGTGTCCGGGTCACGGAGATTGAAGAAGAATCTTGCCGCGTCCATAGGTATCTCGTCCAGCAGTGTTGCAAGTGTGATAGCCTTTCCGGAGCGTTTCGAGAGTTTTACCGTCTCGCCGTTTCTCACCAGACGCACCATCTGCATTATCACGATATCCAGCTTGTCGGCGTCAACTCCGAGTGCGGTCATGGCAGCCTTCATACGTGCTATATAGCCATGGTGATCGGCGCCGAGAATGTCTATCGCCTTGTCGAAGCCGCGTGTCACCAGCTTGTTGTAATGATATGCGATATCCGGCACGAAATATGTCGGAACACCGTTTGCACGGACAAGGACTCTGTCCTGATCGTCGCCGAAATCGGTGGCTCTGAACCACAGTGCGCCGTCCTGCTCATAGGTGACCCCCTTTGCTTTCAGCATCTCGACCACTTCCGCGACCTTTCCGCTTTCATGCAGGCTGCTCTCGCGGAACCATGTGTCGTACTTTATACGGTATTTGAGGAGGTCGTCCTCAAGTCCCTTTATGTTGATCGGAAGAGCGTATTCAACGAGGGCTTTTCTGCGTTCTTCCTCCGAAACGCTCATATATTTGTCTCCGTACTTGTCGGCAAATGCTTTGGCGTGGTCGATGATATCCTGCCCGTGATAGCTGTCCTCGGGCATTTCTTCGCTGCTGCCGAAGAGCTGCTTGTAGCGGATATCGAGGCTCAGCCCGAATTTATTGACCTGATTTCCCGCATCGTTGATGTAGAATTCGCGTTCAACATAATAACCCGCATAGTCCAGCAGGGAGGCAAGGCAGTCTCCGATAGCCCCGCCGCGTGCGTTTCCTATGTGCATGGGACCTGTTGGATTTGCGGAAACGAATTCCACCAGAACGCGCTTTCCGTTCCCGAGGTCTGTCCTGCCGTAGCCGGAGCCTTCCGCAAGCACTGTGCTTACAGTTTCTCCGAACCACAGGGGCTTCAGGAAGAAATTGATGAAACCGGGACCGGCCACTTCGATACGGTCAAAGAGCGTCCCGTCAAGCAGCGCGGCTTCGGCGATAAGACCGGCTGTTTCACGCGGATTTTTATGGAATGTCTTTGCGGATACCAGTGCGGCGTTGCAGGAAAAATCTCCGTGCGAACTGTCTGCGGGCTGTTCCACCGTGAACGGCGGCAGCGGCTCTGCGGGGAGCTTACCCTCACCGATAAGCCTTCCGAGAGCGTTCATTACCGTTTCCTTAACTTCCGATCTTGCTTTTTCGTTCAGATTTGATGTCATTTTGTCTGTTTCCTTTGCTTACAATATTTCGCCCGAGGGCTTCACGCGGATCTCCATTTCGTTTTCCGAAACGAAATCCGAATTTATGTCTATGCTGTACTTGAACCAAAGACGGCCGCCGTTCGCTGTCAGCTCGTTCTTCACATCATAGGTATTTATTCCCATGGTGAAATCTCCGAAAGGCGTGCCGTATATGCTGTGATGCTTCACGTTCTTTTCGATATTGAAAGATGAGGAGGCGGGACCGGTCCGCTGGATAAAGACTTTCAGTCCTTCGGCGTTTATGCTGACGGTACAGTTCTCATAGCCTATCCCCTCATTTTCGTCATAGCTTACGGAGAATACGCCGTCCGAAGCGGAAAATCTGCCGACAGTGAAGAATTCGACTTTATCCTCGCCTTCATCGGTCTTGGTTATACTTGTTATATTGAGATCAGCGGTTATCATTCCGTCATTCCTTTCAGGCATCTATATCCGTCGCAAGGCTGACGAGCTTATCGACGGTCTCGGAGTAGGAATATCCGCTCTCGCTCATGAGTATCGGCAGTACGCTTTCGGGAGTATAGCCGGGGATAGTGGCGATACGGCGCAGCATTACGCGGTTGTCCGACAGTCTGAATGACATTTTTGCGCAGCCTTTGAAGTTTAGGCAGAGGAAAGCGCGTTTTGCGGTCTGTTCTACGGCGCGGCGCTGAGTATAGTCAAGTTCCGGGTTTGTTATGAACTCCGCGGTATATGAGGCGTTCGGATTGTCGATGGGCGTTCTTACTATCTCACCGAGAGCGCTTATCTCAACATCATAGGAACCTCCCATAACCACGCACTCGATCGTGCGGCCGGCAAGTTCTTCTTCGACGATCACGGTGTGGTGATGTGAGAAAGCGATCTTTGCGGCACGTTTAAGCTCTTCGGAATTGCGTGCTATATTGGCTCCGATAGAGGACGAACAGCTCGAAGCGGACACATAGACCGGGTATTTCAGTTCGCGTTCAGTCTCGGCTATCCTTTTGTCTATAATGTTCATCTCGCTTCGCTCAAGCAGTGCGTATTTCGGCACTTCGATGCCCACGGAGGAGAGTATGAGGTGTGTCATAGCCTTGTCCATGCAGTATGCGGCAGTCTCTGGATTGCACTCCACATAGGGTATCTTGGAGAGTTTGAGAAGCCCCTGTATCCTTCCGCATTCACCGTATTTGCCGTGCAGTACGGAGATCGCGGCGTCAATGCGCTTGAACGCAGTCGATCCGTCACCCATGATCGTGATGATACCGGCGTGAAGAGGGTCCGGGCTTATGATAGCGGAGCAGCAGTCTCCGGACATTTCCCATGTACCGTCCCGTATTTCCTCATAGTCCCCCGGAAAATAAAGCCAGCGCCCGGCACGGGTTATACCGATCGGCGTTATGTCGTACTTGTCGCGGGCGAGTCCGTTCAGCAGGCAGTATGCCGATATCAGAGAGACTTTGTGATCTTTTGTAGCGCCGCCGAAAAGAACGGCGATCCTTGTTTTTGCCATAGCATATCCTTTCCGAAAAACAGTTTTCCAGAATATATTTAATATATTATAACACAAAAAGCCAGGTTTTTCAATAGATATTTATAAAGTATAAAGGATTTTTTCGTAAAAATGTATCTCTTGGGTCACAAAAAACGAAAAAACGGCATTGCATATCTGCAAAAACTGTTGAAAATTCATAAAAATTTGAAAAAGGTATTAACATTGACCCGGAAAGGTGGTATAATATATTCTGTATAGTTCCGCATTTCTGAACAAAGGAAAGAAGTATGAGCGATAAAAAGATAAAATACGTAAAAATAAACGATGATGACTATATGCCAAAGCCGCGCAGCAAAATGAACAAGGAAGAACAGGCGGTCGAGAACTACTACCACCTTCACAAGTCCTCTGTCTGGCATAAGATCGGGGGAGTGCTGGGATTTATCGGCACCACCCTGCTCAGCATCATAATGATCGTTATTATAACGCTGTGCATTGTTGCGGTTGCTCTTACGGTGTATATCATGCAGTTCGCTGAGAGCAGCTTCGATGTTGACCTCACCAATGTCGAGCTGTCATACTCCAGCTTTATCTACGCCAAGGATTCCAAGGGCGAGGACGTGCTGCTGAAACAGGTAAGCGGCGATGACAGCCGTATCTGGGTAGATATCGAGCAGCTCCGGCAGCATACCATAGACGCCTTCGTGGCGACCGAGGATCAGCGCTTCTTCGAGCATAACGGCGTTGACTGGAAACGTACCCTCGCGGTAACAGTCCGCGCTGTATTCAGCAGCGGTACACAGGGCGGCTCCACCATTACGCAGCAGCTTGTCCGCAACATCACCGAGGACGACGAGATCACCATGGGACGAAAGCTCCGTGAGATCTTCCGCGCGCTCTCCCTTGAGAACAAATACACAAAATACGACATTCTCGAAAGCTATCTGAACCGTATCAACTTCGGCGGTACGGCAAACGGTATAGGCACCGCGGCATACTACTATTTCGGCAAGACCGTTGAAGAACTTACCGTTGCCGAGAGCGCCATGCTTGCCGGCGTTGTCCGCTCTCCTACCAACTATAATGTCTATATCAATCCTCACAACTCCAAAGTGCGTCAGGAATACGCTCTGAAATGTATGTACGAGCAGGGTTACATCAGCACCGACGAATACGAGGCGGCACTTGCGGAGAAGATAAAGTTCCGCCGTCCCATAAAAGGCACATATTACGGCTACACCGATATGCGCTACAATGACTACTACGGCATCATCACCGAAGACAGCAAGGACGAGGGCGATCTTTATTACCAGAACGTCCCGTGGGACGATGTGCTGGGTGAGGATTCCTCAATGGCATACAAGTGGAACGGCTCATATACCGTCTCCCAGGACTGGTATACAGACGCAGCGCTTGACCAGATAGTCAGCGATCTTGCGGCTAAACTCGGAATATCCTATTCCGATGCGTGGGAAGAGTTCCGCAGCGGCGGTTACACCGCGTATCTCAATGTCAATATGGATATGCAGAAAAAACTGAGCGAGCTGTTTGAAGATCCTTACACCTGCCTCAAATCGTACAACGCGACGCTTCCTGCGGACAGCAAGAACCTGATACAGGGCGCGTTCGTGATAATGGACTACCGCGGAGATGTCCTTGCGGTGGCGGGCGGTATCGGAGAGAAGCCCGGCGATAACTGCTTCAACCGTGCGTCGCAGGCTGTGAGCGCCATAGGTTCCACCATAAAGCCCATAGGAAATTATTCCTTAGCCGTGGACAAAAATCTTATAACATACTCTACGATGCTGAAGGATCTGTCCGGCCGTATCCATTCCCAGTTTGCCGGTACAGGTTCGTTCGACGCGGAGGCAGGATTTGACGAAGCGACCCAGACTGTCCGCTGGCCTCATAACTATCAGGAAAAGGGTTTCGGTTCCGGAGCCTACTGGCCCGCCTGGTACGCGGTGCAGAAGTCGATGAACACCATTGCCGCAAGGGTGATGAAGAAGGTAGGACTTGTTGAGTCCTTCAACCACCTCGTCAACAATCTCGGATTTTCCCACCTTGACAGCGTGAACGATATTGCATACGCGCCTCTCGCGACCGGAGCGCTGACCAACGGCGCGACGCTCACCGAGCTTACCGCGGCGTATCAGGTCATGGGCAACGGAGGAATGTACTACAAGCCCTATTATTATTCGAGGGTCTATGACAGCAAGGGCGTCGTGGTGCTTGAACAGGAAACGACCGGCAAACGTGCCATAGGCTCCGATGCGGCGTGGATCACAAACCGTATGATGCTTAAAGTCGTTCAGGACGACTACGGCACCGGTAAGAACGCAAAGCTCGGAGAAGTCGAAGTGGTCGGCAAGACCGGTACGGCGAACGATATGTCAAACCTTCTGTTTGCGGGACTTACTCCGCAGTATGTGGCATGCTACCGCATCGCTTACGACGATAACCATGAGATCAAGCAGGACGACGGCTGGCGCACCATGGCGCTGGTATGGCACGATGTAATGGTGAACTTCGTCGATACTACGGTCGAGCAGAGCTTTACTCCCGACAGCAATACCGTCGTGATGAACTACTGCACCGAGACGGGACTCCTCGCCACATCGAAGTGTCCGAGCTCAAATGTCGGGTATTACAAGAAAGACAATCTCCCCATGAGCTGTGACTCAAGACATGACGGGCTTTACTGGACCGAGCATGACGAGACCGAGATACCGATATATGAATAATTTCAACTGCTCCTGTCGGAAAATGACAGGAGCAGAATTTTTGATATGCCTTCCGGGTATTTTTGTTGAAATTGCCGTATTGAAACAATATGTGAAAGATGTTATAATAAATTTACTTTCACTTTTCTGGAGATATTTTGGATAACGAAAAAGACATCGAAAAGGACGATTACGCGGAAACAAAGCGTAAAGTCCGCCGGACGCTCATAGGGGCGCGGTTCAATGACATTGCACTGTATCTTTCGGACTTCGGAAGATATATCATACTCATATTCGTCGGGCTCGCGAAAAAGACAGGCCGCGGTATTGCACGGTTCTTCCGTTTTGTCCTGAGCCGTTCGGAAAACTTCACGTCCGCGCTTCTGAAGAAGATCGGGTATTTTATTGTACTCCTGATCTCCCCGGTGGTGCGTATTATCCATGCCATGCAGCGTGCGCGGAAGGATATAAAGGACAACAGGAGATCCAAAGGCATGGGGGCGGCGCTGAAGATCGCGTTCACACATCTCGGTCAGTTCCTGTTCGGCAGCAGCGGTATTGCCGTTACCGCGTTCAATATCGCGGCGCCGATAGTTTGTGTGCTTTTCCTTTTCAATATCGTGTCCTACGCGTCTAATCTAAGCTACCGCGTGCGTCTCACTGTAAACGACAAGTTCCTCGGATATGTCGAGAACGAACAGGTCTATTATGACGCGGACGAGATACTGAAAGACCGTATCAACTACCTCGGCAGCGACGAGAATATCAGACTGGAGCCTTCCTTTGCCATAGAGATCTCCGACGGCACGGAACCCCTCACAAAATATCAGGTCGCGGATATGATACTCCAGTATTCGGGTATCAGCGTTGAGTACGCCTACGGCTTCTACCTCAACGGGGTGTTCCAGGGGGCGGTACCGGACAATCAGCCCATACAGGAGGCGCTTGACAGCCTTCTCGCGAAGTACAGTGCCGCTCACCCGGACGCACAGGTAAGCTTCCGCGATACGCTCGATTACAGCACTGCCGGTCTGTACCTGTCGGGAAGTATCATCGACACCGACTGGCTCGTTTCGCAGCTCACCAGTGTAAAGACCAAGGCGGGGTACTACATCGTGGAATACGGCGACACCATGGACGATGTAGTGGAAAAGACCGGACTTACCATTCATCAGCTCGATATGATGAACCCGGGCTTCTCTTCAGCCGAACCCCATACCGGACAGCGCGTCAAGATACGGGAGGAAATACCGTTCCTGTCGGTGAATGTTTCCGTTGTGGAGGAATATGATACGGAAGTTGGATTCAACACCGAGTATTACAGTGACGATACGCTTTATTCGGGTGTAACCAGAGTCACTACCGAGGGCGTGAATGGCGTGAACCACCTTGTGGCAAACGTCACATACGTCAATAATATAGAAGTCGCCCGACGCGTCACCAGCGCGAAAGTCATCTCCGCGCCCGTCACCGAGCGTATCGCTATGGGTACCAAGATACCGCCCGAACAGTATTCTTCCGCAGACGCGGGTTACGGCAAGTTCATCTGGCCCATGGAGGTCGGAAAGAGCAAGATCAGTGAGCTGACCGCATGGGACGGCGGTTACGCGGGGCATTACGGCATCGACATCACCGCCTACTACGGCGCTCCGATCTATGCCGGCGCGAGCGGCACGGTCATTCATGCAGGGTCGAACTACGGTTACGGCAACTGCGTCATCATTGACCACGGAAACGGTCTCCAGACATTGTACGGACATTGCAGCTCCCTTGCGGTCAGTGTGGGTGAGGAGGTCGTTCAGGGACAGCTGATAGCATACGAAGGAGCGACCGGCTACGCGATAGGCGCGCACCTGCACTTTGAAGTGCGCTCCGGTAATGTCAAGTATAACCCGTTGGATTACCTTGAACACATCTATTATTAATGCCCTATTAATGTCCGTTCCCGCAGATGTACGGCAGTATCGCCGTCTGTCTGCGGGAATTTATTGTAAAAGGGTATTGACTTTTTGATTTTTACATGGTAAACTGTAAATGCGGTGATATAATCAATCGCAAAAGCAGAATTGAGACGGAAAGGAAAATTATCATGAAAAAGCGTCAGATAAACTACGAAAATCGTGAATTCCTCTATAAAGCCATTCTCCAGCTGAAAACTGTGGAAGAATGCGAAGCGTTCTTCGAGGATCTCTGCACCGTACAGGAGCTTGCCTCCATTTCACAGAGACTTGTTGTGGCAAAGTTCCTTACAGAGGATAAGGTCTATGCAGATATCGTCAACATCACCGGAGCCAGCACCGCCACGATCAGCCGCGTGAACAGAACTCTCCAGACCGGGAACGACGGTTACGGGGCAGTGTTCGAGCGTCTCAAGGAACAGGGCGAGATGCAATGAGCTATGATGCTTTCGCCGGATACTATGACGTACTTACGGAAAATATAGATTACGATGAGCTTGCCGCATATTACGACAAGCTCAATCTGCGGTACGGAGGAAAACGAGGCATACTGCTCGACCTCGCGTGCGGGACGGGGAGTATGTCAGTGCGGTTCGCAGGCATGGGGTATGACGTGATAGGGGTCGATTCGTCGCCTGAAATGCTGGACGCGGCAATGTCGAAGGATCATGAGGGCATACAGTACCTCTGTCAGGATATGACGGAACTGGATATGTTCGGCACCATAGATACCGCCGTATGCGCCCTTGACAGCCTCAACCACCTCGAAAGCACGGACACGCTTAGAGCTGTGTTTGAAAAGGTCGCATTGTTCTGCGATAAAGGAGCGATGTTCCTTTTCGATGTAAATACGCCCTATAAACATGAGCATATTCTCGGTGACAGTACATTCGTGTACGAAACGGACGATGTTTTCTGCGTCTGGGAGAATGAATACATCGGGGACGGCGCCACAGACATACAGCTCGATTTCTTCGAGAGGGACGGGGACATCTACCGCCGCAGTTCCGACGGCTTCACCGAAAGGGCATTCCCCCGCGGGACAATAGAAAAGCTGCTGACGGAAGCCGGCTTTGAGATATGCGGAGTGTTTGAGTACCCGACAGACAATGAGCCGTCGGAGACGAGCGAAAAGCTTACCTTTGCCGCAAGAATAAAGAATGTGAAGAACAAGGAGATATAATGGGAAAGATAGTACGCGCTTTATCCGCGGACGGGAGCGTTCTCTGCTCCGCCATAGATTCCACGGATATAGTGAATGAGATATTCAGGCTCCACAAGACAACGCCGGTCGCTACGGCAGCTCTCGGCAGACTTGCGACCGCCGGTTCGATAATGGGTGCCATGCTGAAGGCAGAGGACGACAGGCTCACTCTTCGTATGAACGGTAACGGTCCCTCGGGCAATATCGTAGTTGCGGCGGATTATATGGGAAATGTCAAGTGCTACGCCGACAATGTGAATGTGGATCTTCCGCTCAAACCGAACGGCAAGCTCGACGTGTCCGGATATGTGGGCAGGGACGGCTTTCTCGGCGTGATAAAAGACCTCGGACTAAAGGAGCCTTACGCCACACAGGTGCCGATAGTCTCGGGGGAGATCGCCGAGGATATCACGAGCTACTATGCCATAAGCGAACAGATACCTACGGTCTGCGCTCTCGGAGTGCTGGTGGACCGTGACTGGACAGTGAAGTGCGCGGGAGGGTTCCTGATACAGCTGGTGCCGCCGATCAATGAAAAGGCAATAGATGTCATCGAGAACAACATAAAGATGATGCAGAGCGTTACCGAACTTATGGAGCAGGAAAAAACTCCGGAGGATATCGCGCTTATGGGGCTTGCCGGACTGAACGGTGAAGTCCTCGACAGCTGGGATTGTCAGTACTTCTGCAATTGCAGCCGTGAGCGCACCGAACAGATACTGATGAGCCTCGGACGCGGCGAGCTGGAGCGCCTTGCCGCCGAGCAGGACGAGACAGAGGTGTGCTGCCACTTCTGTGACAAGAAGTACAGGTTCACCGCGGAGGAAATACGGGGGCTGCTGAAAGAAGCAGGTAACTGATACGGAGGTGCGGATTGAGCACAGAGATAAAAACAGTAAAGACAGCCGGTTTTGAAATGAAATATTTCTGCTTCGGTACCGGCAGAAAGACAATGGTGATAATTCCCGGGCTCAGCCTGATAAGTGTGATGACATCGGCACCGGCGATAGAAGCGGCTTACGCGGTGTTCGGTGAAGAATACACGGTCTGTGTGTTCGACAGGCGAAGCGATCTGCCCGGAACATATACCGTTGCCGATATGGCGGAAGATACCGCGGCTGCGATGAAAGCGCTCGGGATAAGCGGAGCTTTTCTTTTCGGCACATCTCAGGGAGGAATGATCGCACAGATCATTGCGGCGGAGCACCCGGAGCTTGTAAAGAAGATGGTGCTTGGTTCCACAGCGGCACGCATGGACGATGCCGCGGGCAGGAGACTCGAAAAATGGAGAAGTCTTGCCGAAAGCGGAAAAACCGAAGAACTTGTTATGATGTTCGCACAGGATGTCTATTCCGAGGATTATATGAACCGTTATAAAGACGCGTTCAAAGGACTTGCCGGAATGGTGACGGAGGAAGACCTGCGCAGATTTTCAATACTCGTCGCGGGGACTGAGGGCCTGAACGTGTATGACAGTCTTGACAGGATAAAATGTCCGGTGCTTGCTGTCGGAGACCGGGACGACCGTATTTTCGGCGCAAAGGGTACCATAGATATTGCGGAAAAGCTGGGCTGTGAGATGTATCTTTATGAGGGGTACGGACACGCCGTGTATGACGAGGCTCCGGATTACAGATCCCGTATATTTGAATTTTTTGAAAAGTGACGATAACAAAATGTTGAAATCGGATTTTTACTATGATCTGCCGCAGGAGCTTATCGCGCAGACTCCGCTGGAGCCGCGGGACAGTTCCCGGCTGATGAAGATAGACCGCGTGAGCGGCGGGGTCGTCCACGATCATTTTTATAATATCGCGGAATATCTCCGCGAGGGCGATCTGCTGGTGATGAATGACTCGAAGGTGTTTCCCGCACGCATCATCGGCGTGAAGGAGGAGACAGGAGTCGTGTGCGAATTCCTCCTGCTGGAGCAGCGCGGAAACGACCAATGGGAAGCGATAGTCCGCCCGGGCAGACGGCTCAGACAGGGCGCAAGGGTGAAATTCTCGGACGAGCTTGCCGGAGAAGTCCTCGATGTGCTTGAGGACGGCAACCGCATCGTGAAATTTTACTTTGACGGGGTATTCTTCGATATCCTTGACCGGATAGGGCAGATGCCGCTTCCGCCGTACATCACGGAAAAACTGAAGAACAAGGACAGATACAATACGATATACTGCCGCGAGACAGGCTCCGCAGCAGCGCCGACTGCGGGACTTCACTTCACTGACAGAGTGTTTGATGCGATACGGGCAAAGGGCGTTGATACGGCGTTTGTGACGCTTCATGTGGGACTTGGTACATTCCGCCCTGTCAAGGAGGACAATATCCTCGATCACAAGATGCACACCGAGCATTTCACCGTACCGCAGATAACTGCGGACAAGATAGCGGAACACAAAAAGAACGGCGGGCGTATCATAGCGGTCGGGACCACGAGCTGCCGCACTCTCGAAGCCTGTGCGCAGAAATACGGGGAAGTACGCGCCTGCTCCGAAAGCACCGGGATATTCATTTATCCGGGGTATGAGTTCCGTGTCATAGACGGGCTCATCACCAATTTTCACCTGCCGGAAAGCACGCTGATAATGCTTGTGAGCGCGTTCCTCGGCAGAGAAAAGACGCTTGCCGCATACCGGACAGCCATTGAGGAAAAGTACCGCTTCTTCTCGTTCGGTGACAGTATGTTCATTTCGTAAAGGACGGACAGCTATATGCTCTATATAATGAGGCACGGAAAGACCGACTGGAACGCAAGGCACAAAATGCAGGGACGCACCGATATCCCGCTCAATGATGAGGGGAGACAGATGGCGGAGAAGGCGGCGGACGAATACCGGGATATACACTTCGATATCTGCTTCTGTTCGCCGCTTGTCCGTGCAAAGGAAACGGCGGAGATATTTCTTCGCGGCAGGGATATACCGATAGTGACAGACGACAGGCTCATGGAAATGTGCTTCGGGGAGTATGAGGGACTGGAAAACAGTTTTGATATTCCCGACTGCCCGATCAATGTGCTGTTCCGGGAGCCGGAAAAGTATAAGCCGGCATCAGGCGCCGAAAGTATCGAGGAGCTGTTCGCGAGAACCGGGGAGTTTATGAAAGAGAAAGCAGACCCGCTTCTCGGGGAGGGTAAGGATGTACTGATAGTCGGACATGGGGCTATGAACTGCAGCATTATATGCCGCGTGAAAAATATCCCGCTCCGGGACTTCTGGAGCGCGGGGATAGAAAACTGTAAATTGATGAAACTTATATAAAGGAGAAATACCATGCTTGAATACAGATATGACACACAGCTTCTCATCGAAGGGGAAGACCTTGACGAAGACGAGATCGACGCTTACTTCAAGGAGAATTTCAAGGGCGACAGTCTGCTTGCTGTCGGCGATGAGGATCTCATAAAGATCCACTACCATACCAATGAACCGTGGAAGGTGCTTGAATACTGTGCCACACTCGGCGAGATATATGATATCGTTGTTGAGGATATGGACAGACAGGCGCGCGGGTTAAAGGGATAAATGATGAGCGAGGAATGAAATGCCGGGAAATTCAGAATTTCAGATATTGAAAACCGAGGGCAGAGCTCGCCGCGGAGTGTTCACCACACCTCACGGCGTTATCCGGTCGCCCTTTTTTATGAATGTCGGGACAGCCGCCGCTATAAAGGGCGGAGTATCGTCCATAGATCTGCGGGGACTGAAAACACAGGTCGAGCTTTGCAATACCTATCATCTGCATATTCGTCCGGGAGACGATGTCATCTATAAAATGGGCGGTCTGCATAAGTTCATGAACTGGGACAAGCCCATACTCACCGACAGCGGCGGGTTTCAGGTGTTCTCCCTTGCCAAACTGCGCAGGATAAAGGAAGAGGGGGTTTACTTCAGCTCCCACGTTGACGGGAAGAAGATATTCATGGGGCCCGAGGAGAGCATGAGGATACAGTCTCACCTTGCATCTACCATTGCAATGGCGTTTGACGAATGTGTAGAAAACCCCGCCGAATACAGCTACGCGGCAAATTCTGTCGAGCGCACCACACGCTGGCTGGTACGCTGCAAAGCGGAAATGGAGCGGCTGAACTCGCTCCCGGAGACTATCAACCGTAAGCAGCTGCTCTTCGGCATCAATCAGGGCGCCACATACGACGACCTGCGTATAAAGCACATGAAGGACATCTCCGCGCTTGACCTTGACGGGTATGCTGTGGGCGGACTGGCGGTAGGAGAGCCTACCGAGGTAATGTATCACGTCCTCGATGAAGTGGTGCCTTACGCGCCGTATGACAAACCGCGCTATTTAATGGGCGTCGGTACTCCGTCAAATATCATAGAAGCCGTGTACCGCGGGATAGATATGTTCGACTGCGTAATGCCGAGCAGAAACGCCCGCCATGCCACCATTTTCACGTGGCAAGGCATAATGCACGCCACCAATGAAAAATACATGACCGACGACAAGCCGCTTGACGAGGAATGTGACTGTCCGACCTGCCGGAACTTCTCCAGAGGATATATCCGACACCTCTTCAAGTCCGGTGAACAGCTCGGAGGGCGGCTTGCGGTCATGCACAATCTTTACTTCTACAATACTCTCACCGAAAAGATACGTGACGCTCTTGACAAGGGAGAATTCGCGGCGTTCAGGGAGCATTATTCGCCGCTGCTTGCAGGAAAAGCAGAGTAATGTGTTCAATAAACAGAACGGATAATATCGTTCAGATCCAAAGCACTGTCTGTAACAAGACAGTGCTTTATTTTGTAGGAAGTGACAAAATTCGATGTTGAAATACAGCACAATTCATATTTTTTGACAAAAGCTATTGCAACGTTTGGTAATTTGTGCTATAATATTTTTAAATATATAGGTATATTAGTGAAAGTTGCTCATGTAAAGCCGGACTTCTCATTAGATTGCCTTGATAGTGAAAGGAGTTTTTTGCTATGGGATTTGAAATACCCGAGGAGTATAAGCTTCCTCTGCACCTTTTCCATGAGGGAAATATAACGAGAGGATATGATTTCTTCGGATCTCACTTCATTGAGAAGAATAAGAAGAAAGGTGTTATCTTCAGAGTCTGGGCGCCGCACGCAAAGAGTGTGAGCGTGGTGGGCGATTTCAATAAATGGGACCGTTATGCGAACCCCATGAACAGGCTCAGCGACGGCGGCATCTGGGAACTCTTCATTCCCGGACTCAAACAGTACGATTCATACAAGTACAGCATCGAGAGCAGTTACGGACAGGTTCGCCTGAAAGCCGATCCTTACGGCTATCACATGGAGACCCGCCCCAATACCGCGACCAAGATCTATGAGCTTGACGGCTACAAATGGAATGACAAGAAATGGCTCGATGAGCGTAAGAACAAGAATGTTTATGAGTCCCCCATGAATATCTATGAAGTACACCTCAATTCGTGGCAGCACAAGAACTATGAGGACGAGCTGTTCAACTACATGGAGTGCGCGAAGGAGCTTGTTCCTTACGTAAAGAAAATGGGATATACCCATATTGAGATGATGCCGGTGGCGGAATTCCCGTTCGACGGCTCGTGGGGGTATCAGGGCATAGGATATTTCGCTCCGACTTCCCGCTTCGGTACGCCGCATGACTTCATGCAGTTCATAGACTACTGCCATCAGCACGGACTGGGCGTTATCCTCGACTGGGTACCCGCTCACTTCCCGAAGGACGCGGCAGGTCTTTATGAATTTGACGGCGAGTGCTGCTATGAATACTCCGATCCGCTCAAAATGGAGCACCGCAACTGGGGTACCCGCGTGTTCGACTGGGGCAAGCCCGAAGTGCAGAGCTTCCTTATCTCCAACGCAACTTACTGGTTCGATAAGTACCACATCGACGGACTGCGTGTTGACGCTGTCGCTTCGATGCTCTACCTCGACTATGACAGAAAAGAGTGGAGACCCAACTGCTACGGCGGCAACGAGAATCTCGAAGCCGTGGCGTTCTTCAAGAAACTCAACTCCTCGCTTTTCGGCGAGTTCGACAATATCCTGATGATCGCGGAGGAATCCACCGCATGGCCTATGGTGACAAAGCCCGCGGACGTCGGAGGACTCGGGTTCAACTTCAAGTGGAACAT
This sequence comes from uncultured Clostridia bacterium, assembly GCA_947166945.1. Classification (GTDB taxonomy): domain Bacteria; phylum Bacillota; class Clostridia; order Oscillospirales; family Ruminococcaceae; genus Ruminiclostridium_E. The sequence goes on along the minus strand of CAMVGH010000002.1, from coordinate 18,685 downwards.
GGGCTGGATGAACGATATGCTCGCCTATATGTCCATGAACCCCGAGTGGAGACACGATCACCATAATCTTGTGACATTCTCGTTCTACTATGCGTTCTCGGAGAACTATATCCTGCCGATATCGCATGATGAGGTCGTCCACGGAAAATGCTCCATGCTGGATAAGATGAGCGGTCCGAGAGAGCTGCGTTTCGCATCGTTCCGCACATTCCTCGGCTATATGATGGCTCACCCCGGCAAGAAGCTGATGTTCATGGGACAGGAATTCGCACAGTTCAAGGAGTGGAACTACAAGACCGGACTTGACTGGGACGTCCTGGATTTCCCTGAGCACAAGGCTCTGTGGGAATACGAGCAGGCTCTCAACAAGTTCTACCTCGAAAACAACGAGCTGTGGGAAGTTGATAATGACTGGACAGGATTCAAGTGGATAGTAAGCGACGACAATGAGAACAGCGTCATAGTATTCCGCCGCTTCAACAAGGCGGGCGACGAACTGATCTGCGTATTCAACTTCCAGCCTAAATATCATGAGACTTACAGCTTCGGCGTTCCGTTCTACGGAGATTATGAGGAGGTATTCTCTTCCGAGGATATCGGCGCCCCGACACATAACGGCACTGTAAGTTCCCGCAGAGAGGATATGCACGGCGAGAAGTTCGCGGTATCCGTTCAGATAGCTCCCATGTCGGCAATGTTCTTCCGCTGCGTGAAGAAGAAAGACTACGAAGCAGAACTTGCCGCACAGCGTGCCAAGGAAGAAAAGGCTGCCAAGAAGCGCGAAGCTGCCGAGAAGCGCAATGAAAAGAAGCGTATTGCGGAAGAAGCGGCAAAGGCTGCGGAAGAAGCAAAGCAGAGAGCGATAGAGGCGGCAAAGGCTGCGGAGGAAGCTGCACGTATTGCTGAGCAGACAGCAAAGGAAGCAGAGGAGGCAGCAAAGGCGGAAACAGTTTCCGCAAAGCGCAAAGCTCCGGCAAAGAAGACGGTGCCGAAGGCAAAGGCTGCTCCTGCGGAGAAGAAGCCCGCGGCAAAAAGAACCGCCGCAAAGCCGGCAGAAGAAAAGTCCGCTGCCGAGCCGAAAAAGCGCGGCAGAAAACCCAAGACCGAAAAGTAAAGAAAAATAATATATCGGAGGAACAATTTTATGAACCATGTAAAAAAAGAATGCGTTGCTATGCTGCTTGCGGGCGGACAGGGCAGCAGACTGTACGCGCTTACCCAGAATATGGCAAAGCCTGCCGTTCCTTACGGCGGTAAGTACAGGATCATCGATTTCCCGCTTTCCAACTGCGTGAATTCGGGAATAGATACAGTCGGCGTTCTTACACAGTATCAGCCTCTTGTGCTCAACGAGTACATCGGCAACGGTCATCCGTGGGGACTCGACCGCGTACACGGCGGTGTCCATGTGCTCCCGCCATATGAGACCGCTTCCGGCAAATCGTGGTACACCGGAACCGCGAATGCTATCTATCAGAATATCAGCTTCATCGACAGATACAATCCTGAGTATGTGGCAGTCCTCTCCGGCGACCACATTTACAAAATGGATTATTCCAAGATGCTTGACTTCCACAAGAAGAAAAAGGCAGAGGCTACCATCGCAGTCCTTGAGGTGCCGTGGGAGGAGGCTTCCCGTTTCGGCATCATGACCGCAGACGAGGACGGCACTATCACCGAATTTGCGGAGAAGCCGAAAGAGCCGAAATCCAACCTCGCTTCCATGGGCGTTTACATCTTCACATGGGCGACCCTCAAGCGTCACCTTATCGCGAACGAGAATGATGAAGGCGCCACCAAGGACTTCGGCAAGAACATTATCCCCGCAATGCTCGATGAGGGCAGCAAGCTTGTTGCTTACCACTTCGACGCTTACTGGAAGGACGTAGGGACCATTGACTCCCTGTGGGAAGCAAATATGGACTGCCTCGACCCGAACGTTCCGCTGGATCTCTATGACCCCAAGTGGAAGATCTATTCGAGAAATCCCGTTATGCCGCCTCACTATGCAGGTCCCAACAGCAAGATCGAGAACTCTATGGTAGCAGAGGGCTGTGACATAGAGGGCGAGACAGACTTCTCCGTGCTCTTTGACGGTGTTGTCATAGAGGAAGGCGCGACCGTCCGCTACAGCATAATCATGCCGAACACGGTCGTAAAGAAGGGGGCCGTTATCGAATACTCTATCGTGGGCGAGGAATGCACGATAGGCGAAGGCGCTCATATCGGCGAAAGACCTGAGAATGTTGAAAACAGAGACGAATGGGGCGTTGCGGTAGTCGGAAACGCTATCAATATTTCCGATAATGCAGTGATCGCGCCCAAGGCTATGATATCCCAGGATGTCTGAAAAATAAATAAACAACCGAAAGGAAATATATAAAAATGGCTAATATGTCTAATGTACTCGGTCTTATCTTCGCCAATATGCATGAGCTGACGGTGACCGACCTCACAAAGAACCGTGCTATGGCTTCGGTGCCGTTCGGCGCAAGATACAGACTTATCGACTTCCCGCTCTCCAATATGGTGAATTCGGGAATATCCACCGTCGGCATCGTTACAAAATCCAACTATCAGTCCCTGCTCGATCATGTCGGCTCCGGCGATGAGTGGGATCTTTCCCGCAAGAACGGCGGACTTCACTTCCTCCCTCCGTACAGCAATGAGATCACAGGTCTTTACAGAGGCAGACTTGAAGCTCTCGTGGGCGTAAGAGGATTTATCGAAAGCTCCGACGCGGAATATATCGTAATGTCCGACTGCGACTGTGTTGCAAATGTTGATTTCTATAAGCTCGTGGAATATCATGAGGAGAAGGGCGCCGATATTACCGTGGTTTACGGCAAGAAGGAATTCACTCCCGAACAGACAAGAATGAGGACTATCCTAAAGGTCGATGACAACAGCGAGGTTTATGATGTGCTTGTTCGTCCCGAACTTTCCGGAACTCTTGACGCGAGCATGAACATATTCGTTATGTCCAAGGAGTTCGTCCTTGACATAATCAACAGCGCTGCGAGCCGCAACCTGTATAGCTTTGAGGTAGATGTGCTACAGCATCGTCTCAAGGAATTCAAGGTATATGGCTATGAATTTACCGGTTACTATTCGCAGATCGACGGTATCCGTGCTTACTATCAGGCTAACATGGAGCTGATGAACAGGGAGAACCGCAAGGCGCTCTTTAATCTCAACGATCCCATTTATACAAAGGTTCGTGACGAAGCTCCCGCAAAGTACGGTCTTGATGCGGCTGTCAAGAACAGCATCATCGCCGACGGCTGCATAATCGAGGGAACGGTTGAGAACTCCGTTCTGTTCAGAGGCGTAAAGGTCGGCAAGGGCGCAGTAGTCAAGAACTGCATTCTCATGCAGGACACTGAAGTCGGCGACAAGTGCGAGCTGGGCTATGTCATTGCGGACAAGAACGTCAAGATCGGCAACTACAGAAGCATCGGCGGTACCATTGACTACCCCGTATTCGTAAACAAGGGCGCGGCTGTCTGAGCGCCTGCGGGCGCAGGTTTGTCACTGCGCTTGAGACTGGGGGAAAACCTTTTCTGAAGAAAAGGCTTTTCCCCCAGACCCCCTTTCCAAAAAACTTTAAAAAAAATACCCCGCGGAGCTTCGGCAATTCCGCGGGGATTTTTGTCGGTACTTGACGATTTAAGGTAAAACTGATATAATTATATGAAAAAGGGGGTGAGCGATATGAAGCCGCACGCAATAGTATGGACGACTGTTATAATATACGCGCTTTATGTCGCCGCTCTCATTGTTTTCAGACTGTACCCGTCCGACTCGGATAAGCTGAAAATAGCACAGGACAGTACACCGTCGGCAACCGAACGGCGGGTCGATAATCTGTGGGCTTACTACCTGATAAATGAAGAAAACCCCTTGCCGGAGGATTTCACAGTGGGTCTGGAACCGGTTCAGGGGAATTTCATGCTTGACGAGCGGTGCGCGGAATACGCTAAACGAATGATCGCTGATGCGGCGGAGGAAGGAATAGAGCTTACCGTTGTTTCGGCGTACAGAAGCGTGCAGAAGCAGCAGGAGAACCTCGAAAGCTACATACAGCGTCTGCGTGACGCCGGATATACCAGCAAGGAAGCAAGATCCCTTGCGGAAAAGGAGATAGCGCTGCCATACACAAGCGAGCATAACGCGGGACTTGCACTTGATATACTGACCCCGGACTGGTGGCTTACCCACGACGATGTAACTGCGGATTTTGAGAACACTGAACAGTTTCGCTGGCTGTCGGAGAACGCCGATAAATACGGATTTATTCTGCGGTATCCGAAAGAATACGAATCGGTCACCAAATACGTATATGAGCCGTGGCATTACCGCTTTGTGGGAGTGTATTACGCCGGAAAGATAAAGGAGTCGGGGCTGCCGTTTGAATACTTCTACAAGACAAATTTCTGAGGAAAAAGAAAAGCCCCCCGCGGCTGCGGAGAGCGATTCAGCGTGATATCGGGTTTGTAAAAGACTTACTTTACGATGAACTGACCGATAGCTGCTTCAAGCTCTGCGGTGTCATCTGTGTGAGCAACGAGTTTGAGTTCCTTCGAGAGGTCGATGCTGAAGATACCCATTATGGACTTTGCGTCGATAGCGTATCTGCCTGAGATGAGGTCGATGTCATAGTTGAATGTCATTACTGTGGATACGAACTTTTTTACTTCGTCGATAGTCTGGATCTTTACATTGAATTCTTTCATAGCTGTTATTTCCTTTCTGTTATGTTTTTTTCTTTGTCTCTTTTGTTTTGTTCTGCACTTATACTTACTTTTTTACGACATATTCTGTGATCTCATCAAGGAAAGCAGGGCTGTCACTGTGTATCGTGAGTTCGATCTCACGGCTCAGATCAAGGCTGAAAATACCCATGATAGATTTTCCGTCAACAGTGTACTTGCCAAGTGAGAGGTCAACATCGTAAGAGAGCAGGTTTGCCTTTTTCACAAAATCCTTTACATCGTCAATACTTCCGAGCCTGACGGCTGCCTTGACCATTGGTATCACCTTTCCTTTCCGATACGGTCTATGTCTTTCCCGTATCTTGATTAATATAATAGCAGATTTTTTCTGAAAGTCAAGGGTTTGAGATCAAATTCGGAGTTTTTAGCTATAAAACCGAAATCTCGGGGTTGATTTTGTGCAAGTTCTACAATAATGGGGTAAACGTTTTATGAAATATGCTGTAATGACTTTTGGCTGCAAGGTCAATCAATACGAGAGCAACGCCATTGAGAATGCTATGTGCGACGCAGGTTTCGTGCCTTGTGAAGAGGCTTCCGACGCCGATATCCTTATCGTGAATTCCTGTACCGTCACCGAAAACGGCGACAAGAAGGCAAGACATTGTGTAAGGGCGGCGAAACGCGACAATCCGGAAGCCGTGGTTGTGCTTACCGGGTGTTATCCGCAGGCGTTTCCCGATGAAGCTGCTGAGAGCGGGGCGGATATAATATGCGGGACAGCACGCCGCGCTGAGATACCGCGCCTTATACGGGAATATCTTGACGGTGCGGGCGGATGCCCTGATATGACCATGCCGGTAGGTTATGAGGAGCTTACCGTTACCCGTACTGCCGACAGAACGAGGGCGTTCATAAAAGTGGAGGACGGCTGTGACCGCTACTGTTCCTACTGCATAATCCCATACGCGAGAGGCAGGGTCCGTTCCCGTAGTACTGCTTCGATAACCGGTGAAGCGCGTCTGTGCGCCGGATCGGGGCATAAGGAAGTCGTGCTGGTTGGCATAAATCTGTCAAGGTATGGTTCGGATATCGGGCTTACGCTCCCGGACGCGGTGAATGCCGCTTCTCTGCCGGAGGGGATAGTACGGGTGCGGCTTTCATCGCTGGAGCCGGAATTGCTTGATGAGCAAACGGTGGAGCAGCTTGCGGCGAATACAAAATTATGTCCGCACTTTCATCTGTCTCTGCAAAGCGGGTGTGACGCAACGCTCAGGCGCATGAACCGTCACTATGATACGTCGGAGTATCTGCGGATAGTTGAGCGTCTGCGCCGCCATTTTCCGCATTGCGCGATAACCACGGACATAATGGTGGGGTTTGCGGGGGAGACGGACGAGGAATTCGCCCAGTCGCTGAAATTTGCGGAGACTGCGGGATTGTTTGCGCGTATCCACGTTTTCACCTACTCTGTGAGAAAGGGGACGGCAGCAGAAAAGCGCACAGACCATATCTCTCCTGCCGTTAAAGCCGCACGCTACGCGGAAATGTCGGCAGCTGCGGAACGGGTGAATGAGCGGTTCCTGCGGGAGAATACCGGAAAGAGCTTCGATATACTTATCCAGAAGCGCACATCTCCGGACTATGCGGCAGGGCTTGCGCCGAACTATCTGCCCGTGAGGATATACGGTTCGCAGGCGCAGAGGCATGATATAGTCCGCGTCAGGATAACGGGCGCGGAAAACGGGTACTGCATAGGAGAAGTGAACAATGCCGGTTAAGATCGTAAAGGCGAAAAGCCCCGAAATAAAAAAGAATATAGCGGTAGTCCGAAAAATGACCCGCGGCATGAGCTTTGATGAGAATATGGGCAACGGGTTCACAGGTTCCCGGGACAGTCCGGGAGCCTAAAGATAATATCGGATTTATAAAAAATCACTTTTAATTTTTGTGTTATTTATACTATTAAAAACTATTGACACAAAATCAGGTATATGGTATAATGTAAACGATTACGAAAACGATTACACACTGTTGTGGTCGTTTCCGGCGGCATATCTCCCTTATAGGAGGATCTTCGTTTGTTCAATGTATGAAAGGAGAAGACCAATGAGAACATCACACAAGCTTGTCTCCGCAATACTCGCGTCGGCGCTCGTTATCGGCACCGCGGGGTGCGGGGGCGGGAACACCGGCGGCGGAAGAACTACCGACACCCAGGCAAACACCGCCGATACACCTGCGGCACCCGTCACCACCACTCTTGACCCTAACAGGGAAATAGATCTTCAGGTGAATTATGAAGAAATGGCGGACATCGATGAGGTAGATGCAAGCAACGAAGCCGGCGCGGGAAAACTTTACGAGGCCGGTAAGCCTGCCGGCACCATTCACGCGCTATGCTGGTTCGATTTCCATAACGTAGCCCCCGAAAAGAACATAGCCGAACTGTTCGCGGAACGCTTCGGCGGTACAGTAGAGACAGAGATAGTAAGCTCGCTTGAAGTTACAGACAGGCTCGGTGTGCTTATGGCGTCGGGACAGTCTCCGGATATCATGAGATACAGCGAGGGCTTCTTCCCCAGCTATTTCATCAACAACCGCTTTATGGCAATGGACGACTGGCTCGATAAAAGCTCTGAGACATGGGCAGGCATGAACGATATAATCGAGCGATATTCTTATAACGGAAAGCACTACTATTTCCCATACGGAATGACAGCTACCGAGTACGGCGTGACGTACTGCGCGGCAGAACTTGAGGAGAACGGTATCCCCGACCCTATGGATCTGTATTTTTCGGGAGAATGGACATGGGATTCCTTTGAGGAGATCGTGCTGAAATGGAAGGACTTCAATCCGGAGAAATATCCGATCTCGTGGCCGGGCGCACTCGGAGTACAGGTCGCGGCTACAACAGGGACTCCCGTCATCGAATTTGACGGCACGAATATCATCAACAACATGAAGAATGCAAATGTGATGAGAGCTATGGAGTTCATTGAGAAGCTCTGCCGCGAGGACTGTTTCTGGGAGGGCTGGCACGGTCCCGACGGACTTGATTCGTGGACCGGTACTCTGTTCTTTATAATGCCGCTCGACTGGGCGCTTCCGTGCGGGCAGGAGATATGGTTCAAGAACAAGTTCGAGGGCGAGATCAAGACCGTCCCTATGCCGCGTGATCCGTCTTCCGACACATACTATATGTACGGTGCGACTTCCGGGTATGTGGTACCGTCGGGCGCATCAAATCTGCAAGGCGCGGCTTCCTTTATCCTCGCGTCGAGAATATGGAACACCGACCCCGAGGTCGTAGCTGCAGAGCGTGAAGAAAAGCTGTACAACGGCGGTTACTACTATATCAAGTGTCCCGAGTGCAAGCATCAGTTCGACAGTGAACGGGACGAGATCGGTGCTGTCTGCCCCGAGTGCGGCAAACCGAGAAAGGAAAAGTGGAAGCTTACCTATACCGAGGAGCAGATGCAGGTATATGATGATCTGCTCGATACGTCAAAGTTCACATTCGTGTTTGATGCCCACTACGGTTTCGGCAGCGATCTGAACCAGCTGCTCGAAGATATCTACAACGGTCCCATCACCGAAGGCGATACATATAACCACATTCTCACGGAGAATTACAACATAGTTGAAACATCGCTCGATGAGTACAGGGCGCTGTTATCGGCATCATAAACAATAGCATTGCGGCGCTGTGCAAAGACACAGTGCCGTTTCTGCAATTTCGACAAAAAATAAGTAAGCGACAGCTAACAATATGTCACATTGACTGATTTTTAATTTTTCTTATTGACAAACCGGCGGTAATATGCTATATTGTTGTAGTCAAAAAGAAGTTAGTCTGCGGCAACCGATAGGCTCGCGTTAGGCAAGACTAACGGCTATGTGACTTGCAGACCGCGCATATGCCTTTATTACTGCGGGTTTGCATATCGTTGAGTTAGCATTATCTAACTATATTTCTTTTCTTCGTGGTTCACGGAGTACCGGTACGGTACTCCGCGGGTCGCGGCGGGGAACGCATAAAGATGCGGATATAAGCGGCGTACAGCCGCGTAAGGAGATGAATCCGAAAAATGATCGAAAAATACCGGTCAAGGATCTGGTCGCTGCTGCTGGCGGTGCTGATAGTATTCGCAGCGGCTTCAGGACTGATGAGCGTTACGGCTCATGCCGCAGATGTAAGCTATTACGCGACATGGGACGAATACAAAGATGCTCACGGTATAACCGCACCGACGTGGAACAATGTTGCTGCGGCGGAAGACGAGCTTCTTGAAGCGGCGTACAGACTGTACATGGAAGGCGATGCGGACGAGTCCTTCAAAGCGGCAAGACAGGCGTACTACGGTTATTACGAAACTACGGGGTTCGAGCGCAATGTAATGGGCTACATATCAGGTTCCGCAGTATCAAAGGCGGAACTTCAGTTCAGAGCTGTGAGAAACGTACCGAAAAAAGGCGGTACGCTCGAAGAATACTGGGCTGAAATAACCGAAATGAGCGCCATAATCCACGATCAGGCAAACAAGCTTGACGGGATCGGCGATGAAGGCGTAAGCGGAGTTTCGCTGGAACGTGCGCAGGGACTTGCGTCGGCAGGCACTGCGGCATCGGCTGCCGCAAATACCTCTGAGACATCTCCTGCCGCGGATACTGCTGCTGCGGTAAGTATGGAAAACAGCGGCGGCAACTGGGGCATCACATTCGCGGCATGCTTCGGTATCATTCTCCGTGAGGGCTTTGAAGCTATCCTCGTGGTCGGAGCGATAATCGCTTATCTTGTAAAATCAGGAAACAAGGACAAACTCAAAGTTGTTTATGCGGGCTGTGTGCTTGCGATAATCGCAAGCTTTGTCTGCGCATGGCTGCTCAACGTGCTGATGTTCGCCAACACCGAAAATCAGGAGATCATTGAAGGTATTACGGCACTTATCGCTGTTGTGGTCCTCTTCTATGTGAGCAACTGGATGGTCTCCAAAGCGGAGAGTGACGCGTGGAACAAGTATATAGACAGTCAGGTCAAGGTGTCCGCGGAAACAGGCAGCGTATTCACCCTCGGATTTACCGCGTTCCTCGCGGTGTTCAGGGAGGGAGCGGAAGTAATACTCTTCTACCAGCCTCTCGCAAATGACGAAAGCACCACCGGCGCAATGTGGGCGGGCTTCGGAACAGGCTGTGTTGTACTTGTGTTCGTATTCCTTGCTATACGCTTCTTCAGCGTGAAGCTCCCGATCAGACCTTTCTTCCTCGGAACAAGCATTCTCATGTTCATTATGTCGATATCCTTCCTCGGAGCCGGCATCAAGGAACTTATCGAGGGCGATGTGATCTCCTACACATCTCCCGACTGGCTGGCGGCAATAATCCCGACAAATGATGTTCTCGATGTGCTGGGCATATACGCCTGCTTCGAAACACTGATACCGCAGCTGATACTTATTCTTATAACATTCCTCATCTTCGTGATGATGGGCTGGAAGAGAAACAGCCGCAGGGAAGCGGGTGTCATCGCGATAGTTTTCGGCGGGCTCGGAATGCACAAGTTCTATATCGGAAAATATGGACAGGGTATTCTTTACGCGGTATTCTGCTGGTCATTCGTTCCCGCTCTGCTGGGTGTGGCGGAAGGTATCCACTACCTTTCCGAGAGTGATGAGGAATTCGCGGAGGAGCTTCTCCCGAAGTCCCTGCGAGGCAAAAACGGCAAAAATAAGAAAATCCCCGAGCCTGTACCGGCGGAGGGGAGCGTATCTGCGGAAGCGGAACGGATAGAGACTTCTCTTTCCGAAAGCAAACCGAAACAGAAGCAGAAGAAAAAGTAACACGTTTTCAATATAGCAGCAATACTGCATTGAAATACAAAGAGCGGCACAAGCCGCAAACAGATCATACGGAGGTAAAATTCAATGAAAGCAACAAAGAAGACAGCGCTTATCGCTGCAGTTCTCGGTGCGGCAATGGCATTCGCAGGATGCAGCGGCAACAGCAATGCGGCAGGAACAACTACAACCGCTGCACAGACAACTACCACAGCATCTGCGGAAGCAGCTGACGCAGTAGTAAAGACAGACGCTCAGGCAGCAGCTCCTGGCGTAGGTGATGCAGGATTCACAGAGTATCCGATCGACAGCATTCAGGACGTTGAGGTCGAATTCATGAATGTGTCCGCAGTTTATTTCCAGCCTGTTCCCATGACAGACGGAAACAGCGTTGAGGACTACAATATCCACCTTGAGGCAGATATATCCGCTCTTGCGAACAACTTCGGCTACGGCGTCGGCGACTGGATCCCGTATCTTACAGTTGACTACTCTATTGTAGGTTCCAACGGTTCCACAGCTGCCGAGGGTACATTCATGGTAATGAGCGCTGACGACGGTCCGCATTACGGCGCGAACGTAAAGCTTCCCGACGCGGACACATATCAGCTCACTATCACTATCCACAGCCCTGCTGATAACAACTATCTGCTCCACACCGACGAGGAGACAGGCCCCGGTGCAAAGTCCTTTGACGAAGCATTCCACGGCGGTGTCCTCACAGTTTCCGGTTCGTGGGACTATGTTCCTCAGGAATGGTAATTCTCCTAAAGAGATAATGTGAAATGCGTCTGTGTCGTATCCCGCTTATGGGATACTTCACGGCGCTTTCGCGCTTTATAAAGGAAATGTCTTTTTCAACAAATAAACAGCTTTTTTCATTGGAATTTTGTCTGATTGGACCAAATAAAGGAGGGTATCGGATTGCTCAAGTATCTGATCTCGACCATAGAGATGCTGATAACTGCATCAATTAATATCGCTCTCATACTCGCATACATAAAACTTGCATATTCCCGCGCAAGCAGGATATGGGTATATGCGGCGTTCGGCACAGGCATTGTCAGCGCCGGGATAATGGCATATCTGAAAAATGCCACCAAGATCGTAGATACAGCGATGTGCAACTTTGTGATATTCACTGCCGCGCTCGGAATGCTGGTGATATTCTTTGTTTTTGCCGCACTCCGCAGGAAGCTCCCGAGAGTGGGGGCGGCAGTATCGCTTACAGCGCTTTCGGTAATGATCGCGGCAATGCTGCTGTATGCTCTGCCGAACTTTCTCGCATATCCATACACGATTTGGCTGAACGAAAGCATGATGTTCTCGACAAATATGCTGTTCAAGCTCATCGGCTCGGTTCTCGGCGGACTGCTGGTACTGCTTACCGGAATAGCCGTGGACAGAGGCGCGGTAAGGCTTTCAAAGACACAGGCATTTGTGATAATGACGCTTGCTCTTTCGGTCAATGTTTTGCGGCAGATAACGGTCATTATCAATGTGATGATAACCAAGCGTTTTGTCAGATCCACACCGGTTCTTTTCAATATCGTTAAATTCTCCACCAATTATGCGGATCTGTTTATCTATGCGGCAATGGTCATAGCGCTCATAGTTCCCGCGATACTGCTTATACGAAGCCTTAAAGTGAACGAGCCCTATGATAACCCCGCTCAGAAACGAAAAATAAAGAAAAAATGGAAGGTAATACGCCGCTGGGCAGGTGCCGCGGTTTCCTGTCTTGTAGTCTCCACGGTCTGCATCACAGCGGTCAAGGCTTATGTCAACAAGGGCGTTGAGCTTTCGCCGGTCGAACATGCTCCTATACATGACAACGCGGTATATGTGTCTTTCGAGATGGTCGAGGACGGTCATCTGCATCGTTTTGCCTATAATACCGACGAAGGCAAGGAAATACGTTTCATTGTCATCAGGAAGCCCAATTCTTCCCAGTATGGCATCGGTCTTGACGCCTGCGACATCTGCGGTGAGACGGGCTATTATGAAAAAGACGGACAGGTCGTCTGCAAGCTCTGTGATGTGGTGATGAACATAAACACCATAGGCTTCAAGGGCGGCTGCAACCCAATAGTCATCGATTATAAGATAGACAACGGACAGATAATAGTTCCGATCTCGACGCTGCTCGAACATGAGAGCGAATTCAAGTGATCCGGAGGTGCGGAAGTGTTTTTCAGAATGATATTCGGAACGCTTTTCAGACAGTGGAAGAAAATGCTGATGATAGCGTTCACAATAGCTCTCGGCGCGTCCCTTGCCACAGCAATGCTCAGCGTTATGCTTGATGTGGGTGACAAGGTGAACCAGGAGCTGAAGACATACGGTGCGAACATAACAGTCGTACCGAAGGAGAACTCGGTACTGAATTCTTTGTATGAAGTAGAGGACGGCAGCTCGTCGGGGGCATATCTGCGCGAAGATGAGCTGGGAAAGATAAAAACTATCTTCTGGGCTTTCAATATAATCGACTACGCGCCGTTCGTAAACGCAAGAGCTGAGCTTGATGACGGCACCGGTGTGACAGCGGTCGGTACGTGGTTCAACCACCACATGGAACTCCCCACCGGCGAACAGCTCGATGCAGGTGTCACAAGCATGAGAAACTGGTGGACGGTGACTGACGGAAAGTGGCTCGATGAGCAGTCCTCCGACAGCCGTACCGTCGCGATGGCGGGAAAAAATCTCGCTGAAAAGCTCGGGATAAAGTCCGGTGACACGGTCCATCTGACCGGCTCTCAGTCGGATATCACCGTTACCGTTGTAGGTATATTCGACGCGGGCGGAGATGAGGACGACCGCATATTCATGCCGCTCGATACGGCTCAGGCTCTTGACGGGCTTGACGGAAAGATCGACAGCATAGAGGTGAGCGCACTGACCACACCGGAAAACGAACTTGCGGTACAGGCAGCGAAGGATCCGAAATCGCTGACCATTGCTCAGTATGAGACATGGTACTGTACAGCGTACGCAAGTTCTATATGCTACCAGATACAGGAAGTCATCACCGATTCGGTCGCGTCTCCCGTGCGGCAGGTAGCGGAATCCGAGGGTGCGATACTCGAAAAGACAGAACTTCTTATGACGCTGATAACCATACTCAGCCTTGTGGGTTCGGCGCTCGGTATCTGCAATCTTGTTACCGCAAGCGTTATGGAGCGCAGCGCTGAAATGGGTCTGATGAAGGCGATAGGCGCACAGAATTCCTCGGTGTCGGGGCTTGTGCTTACAGAGATAGTCATTACCGCGGTGATCGGCGGTACGGCAGGCTTTTTTGCCGGCTGGGGATTTGCTCAGATAATAGGGCATACGGTATTCGGCTCGGCAATTGAGATGCGGCCGGTAGTTATCCCTATAGTCGCGGTGCTGGTGCTTATCGTAACACTGGCGGGCTGCATACCCGCGATAAGAATGCTGCTCAGGCTGCACCCGGCGGAAGTTCTGCACGGAAAATAATACAAAGAGGAGAAACGGTATGAAAAAAAGACAGATGTATTTCCGTATGATAACCGCCTCTTTGATAAGGCGGCGTTCGAGAATGCTGGTAGCGCTGCTTTCCATAGCGATAGGCGCCGCGATCCTGTCGGGTCTTGTCACAATATATTATGATGTGCCGAGACAGATGGGGGCGCAGTTCAGAAATTACGGCGCGAATATGATAATAACGCCCAAGGACGGAAGCCTTACCGACGAGGACATAACAAACAGCAGATCATATATCGACAGCGGCGATATCGTGGGAGTGACTCCCTACCGCTATGAGTCGGTGAGAATACGTGAACTGCCGGTAATGGCGGCAGGCACGGATATGTCACAGGTGCTTCTCACCAGTCCTTACTGGTCGGTGGAAGGTTCCGTTCCCTCAGTACCGGGACAGCTTCTGCTCGGCGCGAGCCTTGCGGAGCAGTTCCGCCTCGGAGTGGGTGAGGAAGTGACTGTAAGCTACACTCCCGAATTTGACGGCAGGACAAAAGACGAGACGGTACTCGACAGTACGATCGATCTCACGATAGCCGGTGTGCTGAAAACAGGCGGTCCGGAAGAGGACTATGCCTATCTCGCGATGAGCGACCTTGAGACCCTCACCGGGATATCCGGAAAAGCCGATCTTGCGGAGATGAGCGTCTCGGCAAGCGGCGACAAGCTCAGGAGCTACGCGGAGACCATAAGCGCCGGGGTGCCGGATGTGAATGCGAGCCTTGTCAAGCGCGTCACGGAATCGGAAACTACAGTGCTTACAAAGCTTCAGGCTCTGGTGCTGCTGGTGACTGTGGTGGTACTGGCGCTTACCATGATATGCGTTGCCACAACGATGACCGCGGTAGTAGCCGAACGCCGCAGGGAGATAGGTCTCCGAAAGGCGATAGGAGCGTCGAACGGCGGTATTATCAAGGAATTCATGGGCGAGGGAATGCTCCTCGGAGCGATAGGCGGAATAATAGGTTCACTGCTCGGATTCGTGTTTGCGCAGCAGGTGAGCGTCAATGTATTCGGAAGCTCTATCTCGTTCATGCCGGTACTTGTGCCGATAACGATACTCGTCTCGGTAGCAGTCACCGGAGTGTCCTGCCTGCTTCCGATACGCAGCGCAACACAGATCGATCCGGCTCTGGTGCTCAAGGGCGAGTGATAACGCCTGAGAACGGCATTCCAAAGACTTGTTCAATGCTTCGCGATCATAGAAAGATATTACTGATAAATGACGGAGAAAATTAATATGAGCTTACTTGAACTGAAAAATATATATAAGATATATGGTGATCTGCACGCCCTCGACGATGTTAATCTGAAAGTCGAAAAGGGCGAGTGGCTTTCCATAATGGGTCCCTCCGGCTCCGGAAAAAGCACGATGATGAACATAATCGGCTGCATGGATAAACCGACAAAGGGAGAAGTGCTGCTGGACGGTGTCGATATCTCAAGGGAGAATGCGAAAAACCTTACCGCGATAAGGCGTGACAAAATAGGACTGATATTTCAGCAGTTCCACCTTGTGACCTACCTCACCGCGGCGGAGAATGTAATGCTCGCGCAATACTATCACAGCGTTCCGGACGAAAAAGAGGCTATAGAAGCGCTCGACAGGGTAGGACTTGCGGACAGGGCAAAGCATCTGCCCAGCCAGCTTTCCGGCGGTGAGCAGCAGAGAGTGTGCGTAGCCCGTGCGCTGATAAATTATCCTGAGATAATCCTCGCGGACGAACCTACCGGAAACCTCGACGACGCGAATGAGAAGATAGTCGTAGATCTCTTCCATAAGCTGCATAACGAGGGGACCACGCTGATAGTCGTGACCCATGACCCCGAAGTCGCGGAAGTGGCGCAGAGAACAGTCTATCTGCGAAACGGAAAGCTCGTGAAAGAAACGGTGAACGAGAATTTCACGGGAGAAATAAGATTTGACAAGAATTGATGTGTTGTGATATAATAAAAGTATCACACCATACATGTCGGAAGGAATACGATATGATAAAAAAGATCACTGCGGCAGCGGCAGCGCTGTCCGCACTCATGATGCTTTCGGGCTGCGGCGGCACGGTGTCCTACAACGACGGCACCTACGAAGCCAAAAGCGCCGAATACATCAATGACGACGGCTCGGAAGAGGGCAACGGATACGGTATCGTGAAGATCACCATAAGCGGCGGTGTCATCTCCGACTGTGAGTTCAGGACATACGAACTGGACGGTACGCAGAAAGGCGAGGAATACGGCAAGAAACAGGGGAGCATCGCCAACAAGGATTTCTACAATAAGGCACAGAAGGCTGTCGCGGCCTGCGATAAGTACGCTTCCGACCTTGTTGCGGCGGGCGATCTGAACCTCGTTGACGCGGTGAGCGGTGCCACTATCAATTATCAGCAGTTCACCGAAGCTGCTGCCGAAGCTCTCGGCAAGGCGGAAAAGAAAAACTGATGCGGACTTTGCTCCGTCATATCGTTGTATGTGCGGCAGGTGTGATATTGCTGCTCGGTGTTCCGTTCCTTTTCACCGACGGGTTCAGGAGAATGACCGGAGGTGCCGACGCTGTTTCGGGCGCCTCGGTGATAATAGATCAGCCTTCCGGTAATTATACCGTGCTTATAAACCGTGAACGCCATAAAAGCGAGAGTGATATGGAGGCATGGCGTGAATACTTTTCCGGCGGAGATTTTACGATAATCTTCGATGACATAAGCTGTGTCACATTAGCGGGTGACAGCAGCGCCCTCACAATGGCGCAGAGCTTTATGTCACGGCTCCCTGAAAATCAGATGAAAGTTACGGTCGGGAATGCTGTGGCAGTGCTGTCAAAAGCAGAGTACGGTCGTTTCGATATGATCCTGATGTCGGACGAAGCTGCCGGAAGCTACGGCATTTCCGGCATAACAGAGCGTGATGATGTGGAGATCATACACATGACCGGAAAAGGAGGAGAGAAATGAGAAAATTCAATGCTGTCCTCAGCATGGCTATATTTGCGCTGTTCCTTCTGCACGTTGTAATGGGGATATTTATACTTTCCGGTTTTTCCGAAGGCGGCACTTTTATGGGCGTCCTTTCGCTCATAATGCTGGCGGCGGTATCAGTTCACGCGGTGATAGGGGCAAAGCTCACCATAGACACGCTTATAGCAATGAAAAAGTCCGGGACCGGCTATCTCGGAGAGAACAAGCTGTTCTGGATAAGGCGGATAAGCGGATTTGCGCTGATGCTGTTCATTGTGTCACACGTTTTCGTTTTCATGGGTCACAGCGGTGCGGACGGATTCAGACTGAACCTGTTCGATACACCGCAGCTGATAATGTCGATACTGCTGGTTCTGACACTTCTGATACACATTGTAACCAATATCCGTCCCGTTATGATCGCAATGGGCGCAAAAAGCGGCAAGGAGATCATAACAGACATGATTCTTATAATGTCGGTGCTGATGTTCGCTGCGGGAATAGCTTTCGTGGTGTATTATGCGGGTTGGATGGCGGACAGGATCAATATAATCGGAGCAGGGCTCGCGGGATTGTCCGCCGCACTTACACTTGCGGAAAAGGGTATCCGCTGCCGGCTCATTTCGGTTCAGAATTCCGAGCGTGCGCAGTCGGTCCTTGCCGAGGGCGGGATAAATGCCGCGCTTGATACCATGGGTGAAGCCGATACCGTCGGACTTCATTACGAGGAAACGATGAAAGGCGGCGTAATGCTTGCAGACCCCTATGCGGTGGAAGGACTTACCGCAAATGCTCCGGAAGTGGTAAGAAAGCTTGCGGAACTTGGGGTACCGTTCAACCGGAATGACGACGGGAGCCTCACGCTGCGCAGTTTCGGCGGTCAGAAAAAGAAGCGTACCGCCTTTGCGAAAAGCAGTACGGGAAAAATGATAATGACCGCGCTTATCGACGCAGTAAGAAGATACGAAGCCGACGGGCTTGTGGAGCGTATGCCGCACCATAAGCTCATAAGGCTGCTTATAAAAGACGGTGAATGTACCGGAGCGCGGATAAAGGATAATTATTCCGGCAAAATGAACGATCTTGCCGGACCGGTGATACTTGCCTGCGGCGGACTGAACGGATTTTTCCCTTCAATGACCACCGGCACTACCGCCAATACCGGCACTGCCGCGGCGGTCATGTTCGGGCAGGGGCTTTTGTTTGCAAATCTTGAGATGATACAGTACCACCCCACCACCATAGGCATACCGGGCAAGCGCTGCCTGATAAGCGAGGCGGCACGCGGTGAGGGCGGGCGGCTGTATTCGCTGAAAAACGGCGAAAAGCGGTACTTCATGGAGGAGAAATACCCGGTGCTCGGAAATCTGATGCCGCGTGATGTGGTATCGCGTGAGATGTTCTTCGAGATGAGGGACGGCGGAGAGATATTCCTGGATATGACCGGGATACCGGACGATATCTGGAATGGAAGACTTTCCGACCTGCAAAGCGAGATAAAGCACTATCTTTCTGTCGATCCGGCAGAAACACCGGTACCGGTGGAGCCGGGAATACATTACTTCATGGGCGGGATCTATGTGAACCGCCTGCACGAAACAAATATCGACGGGCTGTTCGCGGCGGGCGAGTGCGCCTGTCAGTATCACGGTGCCAACCGTCTCGGCGGCAATTCCATGCT
>CAMVGH010000001.1 GCA_947166945.1 uncultured Clostridia bacterium | reverse complement strand
TGGGTCTGCGCTGCCGCCGCTTTTCTGACGGCGCTGGCACTTGACCGTGGGCTGCTTCTGAAAGCCGACTACGCACTTCTGCTCACATTTGTCTGCTTCTTCATATTCGTCGGCAACATCTCCCGCATAGATACGGTACAGACATTCCTGTCCGGCATACTTGAAGGAAATGAGATACTTATACCGGCTCTGCTTTCACAGGCGATAAGCAATGTCCCTGCCGCGGTAATGCTATCGGGCTTCACGTCAAACGGTACAGCGCTGCTGATCGGCGTGAATGTGGGAGGTCTCGGCACTCCGATAGCTTCAATGGCAAGCCTTATCTCGCTTCAGATGTACCGTCTCACGAACGGTGCGAAAACGAAGAAATACATATTGTGCTTTTCGGCAGTCAATTTCGGAATGCTGGCGGTACTTCTTGTACTGAGTATTCTTGTCTGGCAGAAATGAAAAAACGCCCTGTAAGTTTTTCAAAAGCTTACAGGGCGGTATTTTTCATATTACAGAGCCGCATAGACCGCGTTGACAATGTCTCTCGACAGCTGTGTGGTACCTGCACCGCACCGCTGAACGAACAGGGTTATCGAGAGCTGTTCTTCCGGGTCGCACAGCAGATATGTGCCGGTCCAGCCGTCCCAGCCGAATGATCCCTTTGTTGCGAACAGACCCGCCGCGTTGCGGTCGGTCAGACAGCGGACAAGGTTCGCGTAACCGAAGCCCCGGACCGAATCCCAGTTGAATGTCTTTTTCTGCTCTGTACTCAGTCCGTTCTCGCGCATGAAGTCTGTCGCACGGGCGGAGATGATACCCTTTCCGCCGGACGACAGAGCCGCACCGAGCTTCGCGTAATCAGCGGCTGTTGAGAACAGTCCCGCACCGCCGGACTGGAATTTCGGATTTTCTTCATAGTCAAAGATGCAGAGATTGACATAGTCCGGTTTCTTCGGATTTTCGCCGGCATTTTCATATAATGCGGCAAGGCGGTCACGCTTCTCCGGCGGAACAAAAAACGCGGTATCCTCCATTCCGAGAGGACGGAAAATATTCTGTGAGAGGAATTCCGAATACTCCATATCCGCGGCTTTTTCGATGACCGCGCCGAGGATATCAGCAGAGGAACCGTACATCCATTCCCTGCCGGCGGGATATGCCAGCGGGACTTTCCCCGCTTCAGCCGCAAACTCCTGCGTGGTCATGGAACTGCCGCTGCGTATGCTCTGCTCAAGCCGCCACCACAGCGTTCCCATTTCCTCAGCGCCTTCGTACGAGCCGCCCGGATATGCGATCCCGGAAGTCATATTGAGAAGATCGCGTATCTTTATCGGCGGACTTTCCACCGGCTTACCGTCCTCGATATACTTTGCGTGTGCGAATTCCGGTATGAACCACTCCAGATTCCAGCTTGTATCCAGCTTCCCACGCTCCATGAGCATCATGCAGGCTGTTGCCGTGACTACTTTTGAAAGGGAATAAGCGCGGCAGATCGTGTTTTCACGAAATCCGGTTTTCTTTTCATAATCAGCCGTACCCGCGCTGTGGGTGAATACCTGTTCCCCGCGCCGGGTAAGGACAAGGGCAGCTCCGTTCTCGGAACGGGTCTCCGCCGCTCTGTCGATCATTCTTCCGATATTTTCAAATCCCATAGTTTCTCCCTGTGCCAATGCTTACTTTCTTACGATCTTTGAAAATTCAAGAGCCTTGCCCACATCTCCGCCGACCTTGAGCTTGCCGAGAGTGAACGCGGCTACCGGGTCAAGCTTTCCGTCTATGAGCTTGTTGAAGTTGTCCATGGACATGGTTATCTCGCAGTTCCTGTCATTGTAGGGATACGGCTCGACATTCACCCTGCCGTCCTTTACCTCGGCATAGAACACTCCGCCGTTGTCACCTGTGATGTTTATCTGCGCCGCGAGGAAACCGATCCCCGAAACGTCTGCCTTGTCGGCGATCTTTCTTACTTTTGCAAGCAGTTCGTCAAATGTCATTTCTGTGTCCTCCTTTTTTGGTCATCTTATAAAATGTGTAGGCTGCCACGGTTCCTTCTCAGGCAGACCGAACTTCTCCCTGCCGAGCGCTATGGACTTCATAAGGAAATTCATATTCCGCGCAAGCGCCCTCATGGTCTGAAGTCCCTCCGCGTCCTCCTGCGCCTGTCCCTTTTCACGTCCGTGAACGCAGTTCCAATACTGACTGGAAGCCACCGGCATACCGCAGATCGTGAAATACTTGTTCAGCTCGTCAAATGTTGCCGAACAACCCCCGCGTCTTGCCACTGCCACACTTGCTCCGACCTTCATGGTCTTGTCGAAGTGGGTGCTGTAGAACAGCCGGTCGAGACAGGCGATCAGTGTCGCATTCGCGGAAGCATAATATACCGGGGTAGCGACTACAAGTCCGTCGGCTTTTTCAAATTCCGGCGCAAGCTCGTTCACCACATCGTCAAACACACATCTGCCCTTTTCAAGACAGTTCCCGCAGGCAATGCAGCCGCGCACAGCCTTGCTGCCTATCTGCCGGACGACGGTCTCTGTTCCCTCTTTCTCAAAGATCCTGACCATCTCGTTCACTGCTATCGACGTATTCCCGCCGACCCGCGGACTGCCGTTTATTATCAGTACATTCATAAAGATACCTCCGCATAGAAATTTACTGAGAATATTATACCATGAATCATACCGTCTGTCAAACGGGCAGATGTGACAGTAAGATGATTTTTTGAGAACCTCCGTTAAAGCTATTGACAACTGCTGAATAATTATATTATTATATTAGCAGAGCATACCGGAGGTATCGGATATGAGCAATCTTTTTGAAAAAACAGCAAGCCTCAGCACGCCTGTCGAATGTTTCGTTTTTGACGCGGCGAATGAGGAATTCCCGATAAGACCGCACTGGCATTATTTTGCCGAATTCATTTATATGCTCCGCGGAACAGCCTGTATCACAGCCGGTAACAAGACATACAGAGCCGCTGCCGGCGATCTTGTTATTCTGCCGCCAGCCTGTGTACATTCTATAACCGCCGCGGACGGTACGCTTCCGCTGTACTCGGTACTGAAATTCGATCTCGGAAAGTTTCCGAGCATCTCGTCATACTCACCCTCTCCGGCAGGAATATTCCGCTATGCAGCAGAAAAGAATATGCCTGTTTACTTCGATCCGGAAGCCGCCGCGAAGATCGGCTGTCCCGCTATCTTTGCAGACTGTGTGAACGAGATGAAAGAATTCAGGTACGGGTATGATGTGATACTGCGCTCGCAGATCTATCGGCTGATCTATGGTATAATACGGTCGTGGGAGGACACGGGGCTGAATATCTCCGACTGCCCGCCTGCCGCCGACAAGGACAGAAGCATTGAAAACATCACAGAGTACATAGACCGAAGGCTCGGCGAAAACATCAAAGTCGCGGATATAGCGGCGGAATGTCACCTCAGCTACTCGGCATTCGCCGCAAAATTCCGGGAATACTACGGCACAAGCTGTAAGGAATATATCGAGAAGATGCGGATATACAAGGCGGAGGAATACCTGTTGTTCACCGACAGGGATATCGACGAGATCGGGCAGGAGACAGGATTCTCGGATTCCAGCCACTTCATCAAGAGTTTCAGGAAGTACCGCGGGGTAACTCCGAAGAAATTCCGTGACGCACGGCGGTCTTGACAAACACGGCACTGAATGATATAATAAAAGTTAGCGATATCTAACTGCTGTTACAAATCTATCCAAGGGAGGAATACCTGAATGAAAAACAAAAACTCGGTATGGAACTTCTACGCACCGGTCTATGACCTGTTCATGCGCATGAACCGCCCCGCCTACCGCGAGATGTACGGTATGATACGCAGGGCAATAAAGGGAAAGGAAGTCCTTGAACTTGCGACCGGTACGGGACTTATAGCAAAGAATGTGGCAGACGCGGCAGAACACATGACCGCAACGGATTTTGCCGAAAATATGCTCGCAAAAGCAAAAAAGGGGTATGTACCGCAAAACCTCGAATTCAGTTATGCGGACGCAACATTCCTGCCTTTTGACGACGACAGTTTCGATGTGGTGATCATAGCAAACGCCCTGCATATAACAGATGAACCGAGAAGAGTACTCTCCGAGATCCGGCGTGTTCTGAGGCCGGGAGGAAGACTTATCGCCCCGAACTTCATACACGCCGGGAAAAGCGGTACCGCAGAGATATTCTCAAAGCTGCTCACCGCCGCCGGCATATCTTTCGAGACAAAGTGGGACGAAGCGGGATATGAGAAATTCATCGAAGGCAACGGCTTCACAATGATAAGCCATGTGGTGCTGAACGCCTCTATTCCGCTTATGTACGCGGAATGTGAGCTGAAAGACGCGCCGCTGAAAAAGACTTATTCGCTGTTCGACAAGCTGCCCGATACACCGGACTACAAGAACTGGGTGCCAAACGGCATGATCGCGGGATTCTGCGCCGGTACCGGTGTGCTTGCGGCAGGCGCACTGATCGCAGGAACAAGAAAGTCAGGAGCGGGAAAAGCGGTCTCCGCAATACTGGGAGCAGGAGCTCTGGGCTGCGGGATAGCCGCGGCATGGCTGTATTACACGCATGACAGGTATTCCTACACCGGCGAGCGGAAACTGTCAAAGCAGATAATCGAAGGTACCGCAAAACTCGTGAATATACCCGAAGGCGGGGTCGGACTTGACGTTGGCTGTGGGAGCGGCGCTCTCACCATTGCCTGCGCAAAGAGAAATCCCGGCGCAAGAATGATCGGCATTGACAGATGGGGCGCAGAATACGCTTCGTTCAACAAGGAACAGTGCGAGTACAACGCGCGTGCCGAGGGAGTTGCCGGAAACACCGAATTTTGCAGCGGCAATGCCGTGAAGCTGGACTTCGATGATGAGACTTTCGATGCCGTAACCAGCAACTACGTTTATCACAATATCTCCGGTACCGACAAGCAGGCGCTGCTGCTCGAAACGCTTCGTGTACTGAAAAAAGGCGGTACCTTCGCGATACACGATATAATGTCGGAAAACAGATACGGAGATATGCAGGCATTCGCGCAGAAGCTCCGTGATATGGGATATGAGAAGGCCGAACTTATCGATACGACCAACGGACTGTTCATGACAAGAACGGAAGCGACGGTAATGGCGCTCAGGGGCTCGACGATCCTCACAGGAATAAAGTAATATAAAGAGAAAACCGGACAGACCCGCAAGTCTGTCCGGTTTTGTTATTTCAGATATTCTTTTCGGAATGATCTTCCCGCTGCCGCCATACAGACATATCCGCGGCAAACGTGATGCCACGGCGGTTATTCCATGCTCCGGCAGTCCTTGAGAAGACTGATTATCTCAAGGTGCTGCGGACAGGCACCTTCGCACTGACCGCACTCTATGCAGTCCGACGCTCTGCCCTTATCCCGTGTCGCGGCGGAATATGCCTGTTTGCCGCCGTCCGGACTTGCCTTGCGCTTTTCGGCGTTCCATACCGAGAAGATATCCGGTATAGCTATATTCATCGGACAGCCTTCCGTGCAGTAGTGGCAGCCTGTACATTTTATGGAATTATCCTTCACAAGTTCCGCCTGTACATCGAATATGACTTTCTTCTCCGCCTCACTGAGCGGCCGGAAATCACGCATATACGAAAGGTTGTCGTCCATCTGGGCTATGTTGGACATTCCCGAAAGGACAGTGATGATACCGTCCATTGAAGCCACATAACGTATCGCCCATGATGCCGGGGAGGCTTTCGGGTCGGCAGCCTCGAATATTTTTCTGACACTCTCGTCGGGATTTGCGAGAGCGCCGCCCTTGATCGGCTCCATGACCGTTATGGAGACCCCGTGCTTTCTTGCGACTTCGTAACATTCACGGGACGCAACACCGGGATTGTTCCAGTCCGCATAGTTTATCTGGAGCTGAATGAAATCCACATCGGGATGATCGGTAAGAAGCTCATCGAGCAGCTGCGGATCCGCATGGAACGAAAAGCCCCAGTAATTTATCAGCCCCTTTGCTTTCTGTTCCTTAACGAAATCCCAGATATGGTATTCGTCGTATTTCTTATAATTGTTTCTTTGAAGCGCGTGGAGCAGGTAATAGTCAAAGTAGCCCGCACCGGTGCGTTCAAGGGAAGTGTAGAACTGCTGTTTCGCGCTTGCTTCATCATGGCACTGCAGCCATGCGTTGAGCTTCGTACACAGAGTATATCTTTCGCGCGGGTAGCGCTCTACGAGAGCTTTTCTCGCTGCCTCCTCCGACTCGCCGTTGTCATAGACATAAGCGGTATCAAAATATGTACCGCCGGCATCTATGAACTTGTCCACCATAGTACAGACCTGCGGTATGTCGATCTTGCCGCTTTCCAGCTTAGGCAGGCGCATGAGGCCGAAACCGAGCTTGAACACTTCTTTTCCGAAATAATCAGACATTACGATCCACTCCTTTGTTGATAATTAGATATATACCGGTCATTCGCATTGATCCTTCAGAGATCAGAGACCGCGCTCACGAAGCCATTCAGTTATGCTCTCGACCGTCTGGGTGCCGTTCAGGACGAACGCTTCCCTTATAACGGCAGACTCGGAAACGCTTCCTCTGAGATTATTGACTGTTTCGCCGAATCCGCTGCCGCCGGATGTCGCGAACAGAACGATCTTCTTTCCTGAGAAGTCGTAGCTTTCGAGGAACGTGTTTATTATAGTCGGAGCGATATACCACCAGATCGGGAATCCCACGAATATCGTATCGTATGCGGAAATATCCGCGTCCTTGTCCGCAAGCTCCGGACGGGAATTTTTATTGGACATTTCAATGCTGCTGCGGGACTGCTTATCCTGCCAGTTCAGGTCCTCCATAGTGTAAGGCACCGCGGGTCTTATCTGATAAAGATCGGCTCCCACCGCCTGCGCGAGAAGTTTTGCCCTGGCGGCAGTGGTACCGCTTGCGCTGAAATACGCTACCAGTGTTTTGCTCATTTTGTTTTCCTCCTGTAGTATGGTTTACCGGATCATGCTCCCGGACGGGAGCCGCCGCGATAATACTGTTTTACGCCGCTCAGAGCAGCTTTCTTATGCAGTTGTAGATCAGCTTGTACACCGAACATCTGGTGAAGTTCACTCCGGCTTCCTTCATGGCGTCGAGCTGTTTCTCAGTTGCCACCGCATACGGATAGATACCGAACATGAACGGGAAAAACACGAATATGAAACGCTCCCTCGCGTCTTCTTCCATATCCGGACGGAACTTTTTAAGGCAGTCCCGCATGATGTCCAGTGACGCGCCGTAGGATTTTTTGAACTCAGTCAGTCTTTCGGGGCTGGAATGCTCCTCCATATCGTAATGGTTCATTGAAAGCAGCTTCAGGAGCCGGGGACGATTCTCAAGCGAATGAGCGATCTCACCGGCAAGCTCATCATCGGTAAGCGTATCATTTTCCGATATTATCACCCGAAGGTCATCGTTCCAAAGATCATATTCCCTTTGCATAAGTCCGAGGAATATTTCTTCCTTTGTACGAAAGTAATTATAGATCGACGGACGCGAAAAAGATGTTTCCCTGCTGATATCACCGAGGGTGATATCCTTGAAATTCATGGAAGCGTACAGCTTCTCACAGGCATTTATTATCTCATCTTTTCTTGATTCAACGGTTTTCCGGGAACTTTTGGGCATGATATTTCACAGCCTCCTGAACTGTCATCTTCTGACACAATGTCTATATATTATTATACATATTTTTACAGGAATGTCAATACACCAGCTAAGTTTTAAAGCATAAAAAAGCCTCTGATCCGCCGGTATGAAAAATCTCCCCGTTCCCGCGGAAGGGAACGGGGCAGATGATGACGGGAATGACAGCAGTATCAGCCTGCCTTGCCGGTCTTGCGGTTGGAAATAACGTCGAATATTACCGCGACCAGCAGAACGGCACCTTTGACTATATACTGGAAGTTATTGTCAAGACCGATGATAGACATACCCTGGTTGATACCGCCGAGGAGTATAGAGCCGACTACCACGCCGCCTATATTTCCGCTGCCGCCGTATGCGGAAGCTCCGCCTATGAAGCAGGCACCTATAGCGTCCATTTCAAAGGAGCTTCCGGTATCGCCGTTCACCGAGCCTATGCGCGCAGCCACTATCAGTCCCGAAAGTCCCGCAAGCAGCGACATTGACGTATACGCAAGGAAGTACACCTTCTTGGTGTCTATACCGGAAAGCTTCGCTGCCTTCTCATTGCCGCCCACCGCGTAGAAGTACCGTCCGAAGGATACCTTCTTCGTAAGGAACGCGTAAACAATGATAACAGCTATCACCCACAGCGCCATTACCGAGATGCCCCGGTAGTGCGCCAGCTGCCATGTGTACAGAAGATCCAGCACCACTATAACCGCTGTCTTGACGCATTCGGAGACCAGCGGCTCCTGCTTGTAGCCCTTCTTCCGCTTGTTTGAGCGGGAAATGACCTTGCTTATAATGAAAGCAAGCGCCACTATGCACCCGAGCATGAATGCCGACCACTTCACATCGCCGTCATCGAGCCCGGGAAATCTTATATACGACGCAAAGATGTCGAGGAAGGTGTCGTCATTGATCGTAACGGTCTTTGAACCGAGTATGGCACGCCCGAGACCGCGGAACAGGAACATTCCCGCAAGGGTGCAGATGAACGGGGGTATGTGAACATAGCCTATCCAGAAGCCCTGCCATATACCGATAAGAGCAGCAATGATAAGGCAGAGAGGAATGACCGCGGCAGCCGGAAGCCCTCCCGACAGCAGCTGCGCCGCCACAGCGCCCACAAGACACACCGTCGAGCCTACCGACAGATCGACGTTGCCGCCGGTCAGTATGCACAGCAGCATACCGCAGGCCATTATCAGCACATAAGAGTTCTGTAGGAGCAGGTTTGAAAGGTTCTGCGGTATCAGGAGCCTTCCCCCGGTGAGCACCGCAAACAGTACAAATACCACCACAAGAGCTATGAGCATGGTGTAATTTTTAATAAATGCTTTTGTATTCATGTCATTCCTCACTTATATTCATATCGGATCTCAGGATAGCAGCCATTATTTTTTCCTGTGTAGCCTCGGCAGCGGTCATTTCCGCCACGATCCTGCCTTCATTCATGACGTATATCCGGTCGCACATTCCTATCAGCTCCGGCATTTCCGATGATATCATGACCACCGACTTCCCCTGTGCCACAAGCTCATTGAGTATGCAGTATATCTCGTATTTCGCGCCAACGTCGATGCCCCGTGTGGGCTCGTCGATGATCAGCACCTCGGGGTCGGCAAACATCCACCGGGCAAGCAGCACCTTCTGCTGGTTGCCGCCGGAGAGGCTGCCCACAGCCTGTCTTACAGACTGAGCCTTGGTGTGAAGCCTTTCCTTGTATTTCTCGGCAACGTGTTCTTCCTCGCCGGTGTTTATTATATGGTTCCGGCAGACCTTCTCAAGCCTTGCCATAGTGGTATTCACCGCTATGCTGTCCGCGAGTATCAGTCCGCTGCCCTTCCGATCCTCGGTAACGTAGGCAAGCCCCGCTTCTATCGCGGCGCGCTCCGAACGGAGAGTAACGGATCTGCCGCCTATCTTCACTTCGCCGCTTATATGTGTACCGTACGAACGTCCGAATACCGACATGGCAAGCTCGGTGCGCCCCGCGCCCTGTAACCCCGAAAATCCGACTATCTCGCCCTTATGAACATTGAAAGAGACATTATCGACAACTTTTTTCTCGTTGTATATCGGATGATAGACCGTCCAGTTCCTTACCTCCATGCCGATCTCATCGCTGATCCTGCGTTCCCGGCGGGGATATCGGTCACTCAGCTCTCTTCCGACCATTCCGCGGATTATCCTGTTCTCGTCTATGTTGTGGTTTTCATTGGGTATGGTCTCCACCGAGGCACCGTCACGGATAACGGTCATATTGTCCGCGCAGTATGCCAGCTCATTCAGCTTGTGGGAAATGATGATGCAGGTCATGCCCTGCTTTTTAAAGCCTATAAGCAGATCCAGCAGCATCTTTGAGTCCTTTTCATTCAGGGAGGAGGTAGGCTCGTCAAGGATAAGCAGCTTTGCGTTCTTGCTGAGTGCCTTCGCTATTTCCACAAGCTGCTGCCTGCCGGTCCCGATATCCTTTATCAGGGTGCGCGGGTCATCATCGGAGCCTACCTGCCTCAGATGCTCCGCCGCCTCGTGCCATGTCTTGTCCCAGTCTATCCCGAACCTGCCGCGGCGCTCATTCCCGAGATACATATTCTCACCTATGGAAAGCTCCGGTATCAGCGCAAGCTCCTGATGTATGATGACTATGCCCTTTTCCTCGCTGTCCTTAAGAGTCCTGAATTTGCAGACCTCGCCGTCATATATGATATCGCCCGTATAGCTCCCGAAGGGATAGATCCCGCTCAGAATGTTCATCAGTGTGGATTTTCCCGCACCGTTCTCTCCCACAAGCGCGTGGATCTCGCCGTGCCTTACTCTGAGATTTACATTATTGAGCGCTCTGACACCGGTAAATTCCTTCACGATGTTCTTCATTTCAAGTATGTATTCAGACAAACCGGTACCTCCCATTTAATTCTCAATAAGATACTTATGGTCGTCGTCCCACCTGTAAAGACCGGTATCTGCAAGATAATCAAGGTTTCCGACCGTTATTATCTCCGGTTTCAGCAGATAAGAAGAGACGACCTTCTTCCCGTTGTCATAGCTCTCCGTGTCAAAAACACATTCGGCGGAAAGAGACGACGCAAGCGAGCCGTCTATAGGTTTTTCGCCAAGGATAGCCTCCGCTACCTCGACAGTAACATTTGCTTCATCGGTAACATTCTTGTAGATCGTCATAGACTGTATTCCGTCAACGATATTCCGCAGTGATGCGATCTCTCCGTCCTGACCTGTAATAACAGGCGTATTCCCGCCTGTGTAGTCGGAAAGTATCGCCTGTGCCGCGCCGAACGCGGTGCCGTCGTTCACCGCAAGTACGGCATCGAGCTTTGTGCCGTTTGAATAGTATGACGAAAGCGTGTTCTGCATATTCTCAAAAGCGAGATCTATTGACCAGCCCGGTGTGGAGGTTTGCAGGAACTCCCGCTTTCCCGAGGGTATTTTCAGCCTGCCGCTGTCGATATACGGAGCCAGCAGGTCAACAGCGCCGTTATAGAAGAACACCGCGTTGTTGTCGGCGGAGTCACCCGAAACAAGCTCGATATTGTATGTTTCCTCGCTGTCGTCAAGCCCAAGCTCGTCAACGATGAACTGCGCCTGCATTTTTCCCACCGAGTAGTTGTCGAACGAAATATAGCACGCAACGGAGTCGGTATTCATTATAAGACGGTCATAGGCAATGACCGGGATATTCTTTATCTCCGCGTCCTCAAGAGTCCTGAACAGTGTGCTTCCGTCGATAGCCGCGATTATAAGCAGGTCAACATCGTCCGCGATCAGCACCTGAATATCGTTCACCTGCTGATCGGTACTGTTGTCCGAAAAACGCAGCTCCACATTATAGCCTGCTGCCTCAAACTTCTGTTTAAGATATTCGCCGTCACGGTTCCAGCGTTCGAGAGATTTTGCGGGCATCGCAATGCCGACAGTCTTCGCGCCGTTCTTTTTACCCGGGCTGCATCCTGCAGCCGTCAGCACAAGCGCCGCGGCAAGCGCAGCAGATATTCCGGTTTTCAGCTTTATGTTCATTTCCGCAACTCCTTTGGTATAATGTAAAAAAGTATATTTACCGATCAAATTAAATAATTTATTTATATTATAACAGATTTTGTCTCCATTTTCAATAAAAAGAATTGTAAAAACGTATCATAAATCACGAATTTATCTGGCGCTTTTTGTGAAATTCCACTATTTTTCAATATTTTTATTCGTCGGGTATAGACGGCAGAGATTTCAGATGTTATAATAAAACAGATAATCTGAAAGGAGAACGCAAATGGAGAAATTAAGCGTTGTAAAAAGGCAGGAAAATGAAAAGCTCACCGTTTTAACGGCAGGAAAAATAGATACCTCAAACTCTTCGGATTTCGATGCCGAGATCAAATCGTCACTCGAAGGGATAATGGAGCTGGTCCTTGATTTCGGGGAGCTCAAGTATATCTCCTCTTCGGGACTGAGATCACTCCTGAGCCTGACCAAGATCATGGCGGCAAAGGGCGGAAAAATGACAATAATAAACCCGACTCCGATGGTTTCGGAAGTTTTCCGTGTAACGGGCTTTGACAACGTGCTGAATATCGAATGACATGAAAAAGACTGCCGCGAAAAACAGAATACCATGTTCTCTCCGCTGTACGGCACAAATACCGGCAGCGGATTTTTTCTTTGTCCCGAGGCGGTCAAAGACTTGACTTATTAAGCAGTATATGATAAAATAAAGTATTAAAGATAAGTATATTCTGCCGGAAAATAAAAAGGAATAACTGAGAAAGGATATTTATTATGACTATCAGTAAAAACGTGAACGGGACCGAGACCACTTTAAAAATTGAGGGAAGAATAGATTCAAAGACCGCACCGGAATTTGACAGCAGGGTCAGGGAATGTTTCGATGATTCCGAGAAAATGGTGATCGACCTTGAAGGGGTGAACTATATCTCCTCCGCGGGGCTCCGTGTGCTTCTTGCCGCCCATAAGGCAATGGCGCATAAGAACGGTCTCAGGATAGTAAATGTATGCAAAGAGGTAAAAGCTATATTTGATGTGACTAATTTCTCCGGTGTTCTCAACATCGAATAAATGAGGTACTGCTATGGAAACGTTTGTGAATGAGCTTGAAACGACAGCATCTGTAGATGAACTGGACAAAGTCATCGGATTCGTTGACGAAATGCTTGAATCCGCGGATTGCCCGATGAATATACAATTACAGATAGAACTTGCCGTAGAGGAAATATTTGTAAATATCGCAAGCTATGCATACGCGCCGGGCACCGGAAACGCGGTCATAAAAGTATCGCTGTCGGGAGAACCTGCCGTGGCGGAGATAACCTTCAAGGACAGCGGTGTGCCATACGACCCGCTTGCCAGGGAAGACCCGGACGTAAACCTGCCCGCGTCGGAAAGAGAAGTGGGCGGACTCGGCATTTTCCTCACCAAGAAGAATATGGACGAGGTGGCATACGAATACCGCGACGGTATGAATATCTTCACAATGAAAAAGATCATAGCGGGATGACCCATTTATTATAGATCAAGGAGGAAAACAAATGGCACAGATCATCGAAATGCTTGCCGGATACTGCCGTGAAAACGGCAATACTGCCATACTGTTTGACGATGCCCACTCAAAGGGCATAACCTACTCTCAGCTCGACGATATGACCGCAAGGATATACAGCTGGCTGAAGTCGAAGAACACAGGCAGAGAGGATTTCGTCCTTATCGACCTGCCGAGAGGAGTGCTGCCGATAGCGGCAATGCTCGGAGTATGGCGTGCGGGCGCGGCTTTCGTTCTGGTCGAAGACAGCTATGCCCCGGAGCGCACCGAATATATACGGCGTGACTGCGGCTGCAAAACACGTATAAGCGCATCGAACTGGGAAGAGATAATGCAGACGGAGCCGCTCGACGGATACGCACAGACAGACGATCATGACGCGGCTTACGCTATATACACTTCCGGTACTTCCGGAAAGCCGAAAGGCGTTATCCATGAGTACGGAAGCCTTCAGATGAGCATTGACTCAATAAAGCTGAACGGTGAAGTTCCCTTCGGTTCTGACGAAAGGATCGCCATACTTGTCCCCCTTAACTTCATCGCCTCCGTTATAATCGCGCTCGGCGCCCTCAATACAAAGAACAGCAGGGTCTTCGTAGTATCATATACGACACTGAAAGACCCCGTACTGCTCAGAAATTTCTTTATCGAAAAGCGTATCTCCGTAACATTCCTCACTCCGTCCTACGTGCGCGCTCTCGGAGACAAGACCGGTCCGTTCCTGAAAACACTGTTCGTGGGATCGGAACCGGCAAACAATGTGTTCGTAAAAGACGTAAGACTGATAAATGTCTATGCCATGAGCGAAAGCGGGTTCTGCATAAGCCTGTTCGAGATCGACAGACCGTATCCGGTATGCCCTATCGGCAAGCCCGGAGTGAAAACGACACTGATCGACGAGGAAGGCGAGCCGGTGCCGGACGGAGAGACAGGTGAGCTGTGCTTTGAGGCGCCGTTTGTGCGCGGATACATAAATCTCCCCGAAGAAACGGAAAAGACTTTCGTGAACGGCGTATGCCACACCGGAGACCTCGCAAGGAAAGACGAGAACGGCGATCTTCTCCTGCTGGGCAGAAGCACCGATATGATAAAGATAAACGGGAACCGTATCGAGCCGGCGGAGATAGAATCGGCACTCATGGACGTGCTGCATATAGACTGGGCTGCCGCAAAATGTATCGAGGACGGCGGAAAGGCATATATCTGCGCATATTACAAGGACAACATACGCATAGACAGCAACGCGCTGCGTGAAGTGCTGCTGGAATATATACCATATTACATGATACCGTCGTATTATGTAAGGATCGATCATGTCCCGCTGCGTCCCAACGGCAAACTGGACAGAAAATCCCTGCCGCTGCCGGAGATGAGGGATATCGAAAGAACATACGCGCCTCCGGCAAATGTGACGGAGGAAAAGCTCTGTGCCGCAATGGCAAAGGTGCTCGGTCTGGAGCGTGTGGGAGCGCGCGACGACTTCTATGAGCTGGGAGGGGATTCCCTCGGTTCGATACAGATGATCGTTGAGAGCGGTATGCCCGGACTCAACGCCTCCGAAATATTCAGAGGACGCACACCGCAAAGGATAGCAAAGCTCTATACGGCGCTTCATTCCGGAAACGACAGCGAGTCGGACGAGGCAAGGAATGCAAGAGCAATGAAACAGCCTCACCTTCTCACTCCGGAACAGCTTTATATGGTGGATTACCAGCTCTATACACCTAAATCCACAATGTACAATCTGTTCACCATGTTCAGGTTCGACAAGAACAAAATGACTGCCGAAAAGGTCGCAGCAGCCATGCAGGCAGCGATACTCAATCACCCGGCGCTTCTCACAACGCTTGATTTCAATGACGACGGGGATATCGTCCAGAAATACACGCCGGAAAAGATGAAGAACCTTGTGGTGGAGCAGATACACGACTGGGAGCTGGATACGGTAAAGGATACCCTTGTTCAGCCATTCAGGATAATAGGAGAACCGCTCCACAGATGCAGAGTGTTTGAGACCGAAACAGCCGGATATGTGTTCTTTGACGTTCACCATACGATATTTGACGGATCGTCGTTCAAGGTATTCATGGGAAGCGTGATACGCGCGCTTTCCGGCACGGCGCTTGTACCGGACAACTACTACCTTATGCTGAAAGAACGTGAAGACGCGGTAAACAGCGACTTCTATGTACAGAGCAAGAAGTATTTTGAAGATAAGTACAGCGGCATTGAATGGAGCACCTACCCGACCCCCGACAACGAATCCCGCGAAAATGAAATGGGCGAGATGATACGCAGCCTCGGAATGGACAGCAGCGCTCTCGCAGCCGTTGAAGAAAAATTCCGCATATCACGCAACGAATTCTTTATCGCCGCTGCGGGACTGGCAGTCTCCATATACAACAAGGCGGACAATATACGGCTTTCATGGATATACAACGGACGCGAGGATATGCAGATGATGACCACGGTCGGACTGCTGTTCCGTGACCTGCCGATAGGATTTGAATTCACCGGCGGCATGACCGCGGAGGAATTGTTTGAAAATGTGCATGAACAGGTTCGCGGAGGTATCGAACACAGCTGCTACCCGTATGTAGATACCATTTCGCAGGTCGGCGACGTGGAATCCGCTTATGTGCTCTATCAGCGTGATATGCGCGATATGGCGGAGATAAAGACACTGGACATCGAAACGGTAGATATCAGACAGAATCAGGCTGCGTCGCAGACCATACTTGATATGGAGATCCTCGACGGCGAGGACGGACTTCAGCTGATGATCGACTACGCCGCGAGCAGATACAACGATGACAGCATCAGAAAATTCAGCGAATTGTTCGTGAATACCGCAAAGGCACTGCTGAAATGCGGAGCCGGGGCGGGTATGACGGTCGGAGATCTGAGAGCACAGATCTCAGCCGGCGCGGAAAGCAGCGGCAGCGCGGCTTTCTCAAGAAAGAAGTAAGGGAGGAAACAGAATCATGATATGTCGTAACTGTACCCATCCCCTTCCCGCCGGTTCATCGTTCTGCCCTTTCTGCGGCACCAAACAGTATCTGTCGGAATTCTGTCCGAGATGCGGAGCAAAACTTGTAAGCGGTGCGCTTTTCTGCTCGAAATGCGGAAACGATATCAGCCAGAACAACACTGATGTGGAAGAAGCTATAGTTCATTCCGGAAATGCCGGAGAACCTTTCTACAAGAAATGGATAGCCGCACATCAGCAGCTTGCCGAAAACAAGCATATTACATGGATAAGCGAATTCAAGGACAACTATGCTGTGGCTATCGATGACCGTGCTTCCGGAAGAGAACTGAGACCTTTCCTCGTAAGAGGTGAGGAGGTAGCCGAGCTGGTATGCTATATGAGCTGGACAGGCGCAAACCTGGCCAACGGAGTGCTGGAACCGCAGGGTGACTGCTTCCGCAACGGCAGCCGGTTCTTAAGCTTTATACTGTTCCGCAGCAACAGCATGGTTTCAGCAGATGAATTCAGACGGATACTCCGCGCATTCACGGGGATCAGCCAGCCGTTCGCGACATCAGGCGTTACACTTCTTATATCACGCGACAGCCGCATATTGTTCTCGGCGCAGTATCAGGAAAATATAACCGGCATAGCGGATATATTCCCGATGCGGATCATAGGCGGAAAATACTGTCTCCAGACCATGCCGGAAGAATACAACAGAATGACCAACCGTGTCCGTTACAACGCCGTTTCCGATGATATAAACGTCGGTTCTCAGAAGGTCGTTGACTGTGACAACGGTATAAGTGTTCTCGATAACGTGTTCGTTCCCAAGTATGACGGCGACCCGAGCGAATATTTCGTGGAGTATTATTATTACAGCGACAGGATCATCGATATCCTTCGCAGCCGTTATGAAATGGACAGACAGAGATGTATTTTCAACCGCAAGACCGGAAAGCTATATCTTCCGGAAAGAACGGTGAGATACAAGACCGTCCGTATCAATGGTGAAAAGGGACGCGACAGGTATTTACTGCTGAAAATTTCCGATATTTACGCGGCTGACGGTGCTTCCGGAAAAAATGAAGCCGGTATTTATGAACTTATAGACGATAATGACCGGATCGTTATAAGTCTCGGAAAGAATAATCTGCGGTTCACTCCGCAGATCATGGGAAGCGGAAACCGCTGCTATCTGAATATGCCCTGCCCAATGCCCACGGAAAGTTCAAGGAGCGGCGAGAGCAGACCCTCGGATCTGTTCTGCTATGAAAAGGACACGGACGGCGGATACACGCAGACAGGACATCTGCGGCTCGACAAGGGCGGCGGATTTGCGGACGGCATAGTCCATTTCCATAACGCCGACAAGACGGAATCCTGCGGCGGAGTATTCGTCGTTAACGGGAAAACATACATTTCCATTCTTCAGGAACGCAGCGACCTTTCCTACGATCATGACAAGTGTCTGCTGCTGGATGAGCAGCTCGGTGAGATATGTTCCTTCAATTACAAGCTGAATTACGGCGACCAGACTCCGTACGGGATCCATGTGTTCGACAGCGTTATCTGCTCGCTGAGCAGTGAAGAGGATGAATTCGGAGATGAGAAAGCAGTCCTGAAAAAAACCGCAACAAATGAGATCATGTTCTCGGCAGAACCATCTCAGCTCATATCAGGCGCGACCGCGGAATTCGGAAAGAGCCGCATACGCGCAAAATACGAGTTCGGCAGCTACAGATGCGGGAACCGTATCTGCTTCCTTATCGGAAAGCAGAACCGCGGACTCGGTATCATGGACATCGGCGGGAAAACCGTTATCCCCGCCGAAAGAGATAACTATTTCATCGTATCCGGCGCGGCGCTCGGACTTATCGGCGAGAACAACCGATACGCAAGACTTCCGGCAGACACGTTCCTGATCGTCCTCGGAAGCTTCGACAGCGACAGATACAGAGTCTGCGGTCCGGACGGCAATACCTTCTTTGAAGGAAACATGGCAGACCTTATATCCCGCTTCTCATAATTTTGTCTGAAAAGGAAAATGCAGATGAACATCAGCCATGTACTTGATATTTATAAGGAAAAAGAAGAGAAGAACATAATAATAACAGATCCGGACGGGAAACTGCTCTATACGAGCAAAACGATGGAGCAGCCCGCCGATACAGTCACAGCCCTTATCGCAGGCGCAGATGAGGATTTTGAAGAACAGGAATTCTTTGACCGTGACAATGACCTTTACCTCAATATACGAAAAACAGTTATAGAGGACGGCGGAGAGCGGTATTTCTGCTACAGCTTCACCGATGTGCGGGATTATGCGCTCCTGATACAGGAAGTCTCGTCTTATATCAAGAGCATTACCAATATGTCGGAATTCCAGACGAGCATAATGAAGAAGCTCTCAATGTCCTACGACACTTTTCTTCCGGGACTTGCCGACTATTGCGGCGCGAAAGAAGTAAAAATGTTTATCAGAAAAGACGGCAAGGTCACGGTAAGCACTTACGTCCGTGAGCTTACGAGAGTAAGTTCGGATCACGAGGATAAATACCGGCATTATTTTTCTATGGAGCGAGGAACTGTCTCAGACGGATCTCTGTGTATTCTCAACACGTCCATTCAGGGATTCGACTGTGTCGTTATTGTCAGTGAAAACGGAAAATCGGCAGCAATAACCCCCATGGATACTTCCATACATAATGTGATAAGACTGTTCATCGAAAACAGCATACTGCGCGACCATATCGTTTACGAAAGTGAGCATGACAAACTTACCGGACTTTATAACAAGGGCAAATATATGGATCTGAAGAATGAGTCCTTCGGCAGACCGGAAACGATAGCGGTTTACAACTTCGATGTGAACAATCTCAAACATATAAACGACAACTACGGTCATGAATACGGCGACGCGCTCATAATCAAGGCGGCAAAAAGCATTGCGGCGGTGACTTCCGAAAATGTACTCGGTTTCAGGATGGGCGGCGACGAGTATGTGATGGTAGCCCTGAACGTAACAAGAGACGAAGCGGAAGAGATACGCACACGATGGAGCGCTTCCCTCGACAGGCTTAATGAAGAGGACAGGGAAATGTTCTGCGCAATGGCGTGCGGTCTGGAATTCGGGAGCGGGAACTACGATTACGACGAACTCTACGCGGCTGCCGACAAGCAGATGTATGAAAACAAGAAGGCGCTGAAATCCAATAATATAACAAGTCATATAGTACAGCAGAATATATCGGAAAGGAAATAGTATGATAATCGAAGGCAATGTCGAACAGAATACGCTCAGGATACGCGCTGAGGGAAAGATAGATATGGAAACAGCCCCCGAACTTGACAAATTCCTTAACGAAAATCTGAGGAATGTACAGTTCGTGGATATAGATTTCAAGGATATATCTTATATTTCCTCCGCCGGTCTGAGGGTACTCCTGCGTCTCAACAAGCTTCTCGGAGGAAAAAAGGAAAGCATAATACTGCGGAATATAAGAGATAATGTACTGTCGGTACTTGATCTTACCGGCTTTACGGATATGGTCACAATATATTAATCATAAAGCGAGGCAATAAAATGAAAACAGATGTTTACAAGTTTGAAAGAGCGGTAAGCGATATCGATTATATCAACGCGCTTGCCGAAAAAGCGGCTTCCTACAGCGACCTCAACGAGGAACAGCAGCTGAAACTGATGCTGCTGTGCGAAGAACTCATCGAGATGCTGCCTAATCTTCTTCTCTACGGAAAAGGCTCATTCTGGATAGAAACGGAGAACAAAGCTTTTGAGATACACGCATTGGTCGAAGCGGACGATCTTCTTTCAAAGACAGACAGAAAAGAGATAATGAAGGTATCGAAAACCGGAAAGAACGCAGCAGCAGTCGGCATTATGAACAAGATAAAGATCGCCGCGGAGGTCATGCTCGCAAACTATGCGCTCTCAAACGGCGTAAGCGGCGATGTTGAGTATGACGCTTCCCCGCTGGAATTTTACGATTACGGTCTCACAGACCCCTTTGCTCAGCAGGATATGTGGTCCCTCACCACATATAAGAAAAAGGTCAAAGAAAGCGGCAAGGACTGGGACGAGCTTGAAAGATCAATAATCGCGAACCTTGCCGATGACGTTACAGTCGGTATCATAGGCGGCAAGGTGGAAGTCATAATAAAAAAGAAATTCTGAACAAAGGCATTAAAACGCCACAGCAGTACGAAATGAGGTATAACTATGGCATTTGAAAGCAAGATAGCACGTTCGGACGCGGCAGGCTGCGTTCTGTGCGGCAGTGCGCCGTGTGAAGCAGTCTGTCCCGCAAAGCTGCCCGCAAAAGCTCTGCGGAGCATCAGATTTGACAACAGCAGATACGCTGCCGCCGCATTACCCGATACCTTCCCGTGTGCGGACTGCGCGGCGCCATGCGAAAAAGCCTGCGTGAAAGCGGGAAAAGTTCCGGTGCGGGAGCTGATGACACGGCTGTACAACGAGGTAAAGCCGGAACTTGATATACCAATTCCCGCCGGCAGGGAAAGACTACGGACCGATCTCTGCGGAGTGCCGCTCGAAAATCCGTTCCTGCTGTCCTCGTCTGTGGTGGCGAGCACATACGATATGTGCGCAAGGGCATTCGAGGCAGGCTGGGCAGGTGCGGCATTCAAGACGATATGCTCTTTCGATATACATGAGGCTTCTCCTCGTTTTTCCGCTATAAAGGGAAGCGGCGGCGAAATAATAGGATTCAAGAACATAGAACAGCTCTCCGACCACAGTGTAGCGGAAAATATGGAGATATTCCGCAGACTGAAAGAGAACTATCCCACAAAATTCATACTTGCCTCGATAATGGGCTGCGACGAAGCGGAGTGGACTGAACTTGCGGGACTGTGTGAACAGAACGGCGCCGATGCAGTCGAGCTGAACTTCTCATGTCCGAATATGGCAGAGGGCGGTCTCGGTTCGGATATAGGACAGGTGCCGGAACTGGTGGAACGGTTCACAAGAGCCGCAAAGCGCGGCTGTAATATACCGGTACTCGCAAAACTTACACCAAACGTGGCATCTATGCTCCCGGCAGGAGAAGCTGCCGCGCGGGGCGGTGCGGACGGTATAGCCGCGATAAACACAATAAAAAGCATAACCGGAGTAAATCCCCATACATACATCGCTGCCCCGGCGGTCCACGGAATGTCGGCGCTGGGCGGTTACAGCGGCAATGCCGTAAAGCCGATAGCTCTGCGGTTCATAGCGGAGCTTGCCCGCGGAAAGGAGCTTTCCGGGCTGCACATAAGCGGAATGGGCGGCATCGAGACATGGCAGGACGCGCTCGAATTCATACTGCTCGGAGCAGGTTCGGTACAGGTGACTACCGCTGTCATGCAGTACGGCTACCGCATCATAGACGATCTTACCGCCGGACTCGATTATTACCTTGCCGAGAAAGGATTCGGCAGCGTCAGTGAGGCGGTCGGGCTTGCGCTGGAGACCGTCAGCGATACGACAGACATTCTGGAAAGGGACACGGTGCTTTTCCCGAAATTCGACCATACAAAGTGCATAGGCTGCGGCAGGTGCTTTATCTCCTGCACGGACGGCGGTCACAGCGCAATAAGATTCGGTGAGGACAGAAAACCGCAGCTCGACGGAAGCAAGTGCGTGGGCTGTCATCTGTGTCTGCTCGTCTGTCCGGAAAACGCGGTAAGCTCCGCACGTAAAAGGATAAAACGAAGTAAGTGAGAAGGAGATATGAATGGGCTCCCGTGATACGGATATCCTTAATACCGAATTGAACCCGACGGTGCTGACTTCCCGTGCAGCTCTTATGGGCGGTGCGGCAAACGGCGACCCCGATGCCGTAAAACTGCTTGACCTCGTCAAAAAAGATGACCGTATATCCGAAACAGCCGGTAATGAGGGCGGAACCGAAAGAGAAAAACTGTACCGCTTCTCCTCCGCTTACGGAACAGCAGTATGGGCAAGAAACAAAATATCGGGAAAGCTTTTTGACTCCCTGAGAATGACGAATTTTGTTGACCTCGGCTGCGGACTTAATCCGCGGGGGCTTGAATTCTCCCGCAGACCTTATGTCAGATATTACGGTATTGACCTGCCGCCTGTGATCGACAGAATGAAAAGAGCTCTGACTCCTGTTATCGGTCCGAGTGACAAGATAATGTATTTCTCCGCAGATGTTACCGACAGGGATTCCCTGAGAAGGATCATACGCACCTCCGAGCCGCTGTTCATTGTGACCGAGGGGCTTATGACGTATCTCACGGAGAATGAAGCGCAGACCGTTATCGGGAATATCTCGGCTCTGCTCGCCGAACACGGGGGAGTATGGTTCACCGCCGACTCCGAAGAGCGTATGTTCTTCGAGACACTTATAAGAAGCCTGTTCGGAAACAACAATATTGCGATGAGCAATCTGATCGGTACTGAACTTTCGGAGCAGTGGCGCAGACTGATCCACGAGAACAGCTTTACTGTGCTGAAAAAAAACACGCTTGCAGATTTTCTCGGAAAGTTCGGTATGGAATGCCGGAAATACGCTGTCGGGAAGCTCACTGCGGAACTTGATATTCCCGAAAATATACGAAAGGCGTATGAAAGCACCGGCTTCCTGATAATAACCCCCGAAAGGACCGGTGTGGACCACGCAGAACCCGACAGGAAACGGTTCGGCATAGATACGGTCATAAATAACGACATTCTCACCATGCGCATACACGGGCGGGTCGATTCTATCAGTGCGCCGACAATCGTAGAGGAATACGAAAAACATTGCAGGGAAAACGCTGATGTTCCGCTCATACTCGATATGGCGGACTGTCCGTACATATCTTCGGCAGGTATCCGTGCGATACTTATGCTGTATAACCGGACTTCCGGTATCAAAGACGGTTTTTCCATAAAGAATATTCGTCCGGAAGTATTTGAGATATTCACGACAACAGGATTATCGGATTTCGTATGATAAACGCCCTTTTACAGCAATGAAAAGCAGCCCCCGACATTGAAATATATCGGGAGCTGCTTTTTTCGTGCAGTTATTCGGTCAAGAATTTTTTCTTCAGTTGTCCGAGCTCTGCTTCGGAAACACCGAGTTCATTGATCAGGTAATCCGTGACCGAACCATATTTTTCCTTGATGTGAGAAAAGACACTGGTCATGGTGTCTCCATTCACTCTGTCCATTGCCATAAGATATGTGTCTATCATCTCCGGGGGTACCTTTCCGGATCTTTGCAGCATCATACGCTCCTGCCCGATTCGTTTCTCGTTGAACACATTGGTGAGAAGGTAATCCTCTATGATAGTTTTCTCGGGGACTCCGAGAGCGGAAAGTATCAGCATTGCCGCGACCCCTGTCCTGTCCTTGCCCTGTGTGCAGTGGAAAAGAGCCGACCTGCCGTCTTCAAGGCTGAGCAGTTCGCGGAACATACGGCTGTAACTCTGCCTGCCGGGTTCATCATCAAGAAATCCGTAATACAGTCCGTCTCCGATCATTCCGGCGTTTATAGAGACTGTGATCATCTGAATGGGATCTATTTTCTGCGATAAGGATATCCCTTCTCTCTCAATTATCTCATAGTTTTGCTCCAGCATCTTTTTCATGTTGAGTACCGGCAGGTTGAAATATTCAGCATCTCCGGGTACGGGATCCGGGTCAGGATCGGAAGTTCCCTGAAACGGCGCGAAATCCGGAGACCCCTCGATCTCTTCTGGCGAACGCAGGTCAAATATCTTTGCGAGACGATATACTTCCGTAAGTCTGCGCAGATCGTCCTCCGATGCCGCGGAAAGCTTTGCGGTACGCAGAAGAACACCGCTCTTTACGGTGCGTCCGTCGGCTGTCTTGTATCCGCCCAGTTCACGGGCATTCTGTATGCCGGTAAGTCCTATACTGTGATTGTTTTCCATAATTTCTCCTTTTTTCCGAAACTTCAGTATAATTGATTATACCATGAACGGACAAATAATGCAAGAATTTTTGTAAGAACAGGATCATTCGGCAGAAAAAAATAATAAGCCGCCGTTTACAGTCCGGCGAAAGCTTGACTTTATTGTCGCTTTATGTTATAATAGTATAGTTTTATACATATAAGGAGATGTTGCGGAAGATGAACACAAAAACTCTGATGTACATAATCAAGAGACTGCTTCTTGCGATCCTTACGGTATGGCTGGTTATCACTGTAACGTTCTTCGTTATGCACGCCGTGCCGGGAGGTCCGTTCGTGGGAGAAAAAGCTGTCTCGGAGAGTGTAATGAAGGCTATGGAAGCCAAATACGGACTGGACAAGCCTGTTATCGAGCAGTATTTCACATACCTCGGAGACATCGTAACGAGGTTCGATTTCGGTCCCTCGCTCAAACAGCGCGGACGAATGGTCATCGACATCATTGCCGACGGCATGAAGACCTCCGCGGTCATCGGTGTCATAGCGGCATTCATTGCGCTTGCGGTCGGAGTTGTGCTGGGCTCTGTCGCGGCACTGCGCAGAAACAAGCTGATAGACAGAGTCATAATGGTCATAACGACCGCATTCGTCTCAATGCCGTCATTCATCATCGGATCACTGCTGCTGATAGTGTTCTCTGTAAGGCTGGGGTGGCTGCCCGCAAACGGCGCCGCGGAGAACGGACTTGTACTGCCGGTGGTGACATTATCCCTCTACCCTATGGCGTACATCACACGACTGACGAGATCGTCAATGCTTGATGTCCTCGGACAGGACT
The DNA here is from genome assembly GCA_947166945.1 of uncultured Clostridia bacterium. Classification (GTDB taxonomy): domain Bacteria; phylum Bacillota; class Clostridia; order Oscillospirales; family Ruminococcaceae; genus Ruminiclostridium_E. The sequence continues at coordinate 70,049 of CAMVGH010000001.1, read as the reverse complement.
ACATAAGGACCGCACGCGCTAAAGGCGTCTCAAAGTGGAAGATAATTTTCGGCCATGCAATGAAGAATTCCCTTATACCTGTAATAACCTATTTCGGTCCCATGCTCGCCTATATCGTCACCGGTTCGCTGGTGGTAGAACAGATATTCGCGGTGCCGGGTATCGGACGCGCATTCGTGAACAGCATCACCGGACGCGACTACCCGCTTCTCATGGGCACCACGATAATACTCGCAGTGTTGATAGTTGTCATGAACCTGCTGAGCGATATCATGTACAAGATAGTTGACCCGAGAATAAATCTTGAATAACAGGAGCAGATATGAAAAAGAATCCTTTGAGCATGCAGGTCGATCTTGAGGACTTCACTCCCGCGACCGATGAAGAAAAAGCATATATAGTAACGATGAGACCCGCTTCGACATTTTTCAGGGACGGCATAAAGCGTCTGAAGAAAAATCCGGTCGCGGTAGTAAGCTTCTTCGTTATAGTTATAATCACCCTGTCGGCGATATTCGTACCGATGTTCTGGCCATATTCATACGATCAGATGCTCGGTATGGCTCCCGGACAGCCGGTAGATAATTCGTTCCTTAATCTCCAGCCTTTCCAGTACGGAAAGACCGAACAGGCACGCATAGACGCGGGCGAAACTGTCGTCCCGCACATCTTCGGCACCGATTCACAGGGCAGAGACTACTTTATCCGCGTTATTTACGGTACGAGGATCTCACTTGCGGTGGGATTTTTCGCGAGCCTTATAGTGCTTGTCATAGGACTTACTATCGGTTCGATATCCGGCTACGCAGGAGGAAAAGTCGATCTGGTCATAATGAGAATAGTAGATATGATCTACTCCCTGCCGGATATGCTTATGGTCATACTGCTGGCGGCAGTGCTGAAACAGGTGCTTGCAAATTCCCTCGAAGGCACGATATTTGAAGCGATAGGCTCCAATATCATCAGCCTTTTCATAGTGTTCGGCGTTCTGTACTGGGTATCCATGGCAAGACTTATACGAGGACAGATCCTCTCCCTCAAACAGCAGGAATATGTCCTCGCCGCAAGAGCAGCAGGAGCAAAGGGCCGCTGGATAATCCTCAAGCACCTTATACCCAACTGCTTCAGCGTCATCATCATCTCAACAGCTCTCCAGATACCGAGCGCCATATTCACCGAGAGCTACCTGTCATTCCTCGGACTGGGCGTAAACGCTCCGCTCCCGTCGCTGGGTTCACTGGCTTCGGATGCGCTGAACGGTCTCCAGTCATACCCATACAGACTTGTGATCCCTGCGATCGTCATTTCGCTGATCGTTCTTTCTCTCAACCTCTTCGGCGACGGTCTGCGTGACGCATTCGACCCGAAACTCGCTAAATAAAGAAAGGAAAAGTGCGATGAGCTTATTGGAAGTAAAGGATCTCCGCACATCATTCTTTACTGATGCGGGAGAGGTCAAGGCAGTAAACGGTGTATCCTTCTTTCTTGAAAAAGGAAAGGTACTCGGAATAGTCGGTGAATCCGGCTCGGGCAAGTCGGTCACAGCTTACTCGGTAATGCAGATACTTGCAAGCGCCGGCAAAATAGTAGGCGGTTCAATAAAATTCAACGGACAGGAGCTTGTGGGAGCCGGCGAAAAGGTAATGAAGGAGATAAGGGGAAACCGTATCTCCATTATCTTCCAGGATCCTATGACAAGTCTGAACCCTACATACACTATAGGAAAGCAGCTCATGGAAGCAATACTGCTCCACACCGGGCGCAACAAACAGGAAGCCCGTGAACGAGCAGTGGAGATGCTGAGACTTGTCAATGTCAACGAGCCTGAAAAGCGTATGAAACAGTATCCCCATGAATTTTCCGGCGGTATGCGCCAGAGAGTCATGATCGCAATGGCGCTTGCCTGCGAACCGGATATACTTATCGCGGACGAGCCTACCACGGCGCTTGATGTTACCATTCAGGCACAGATACTCGAACTGATGAAAAACCTTCAGGAAGAACTCGGAATGGCTATCATCATGATAACACATGACCTCGGGGTCGTGGCACAGATGTGCGATGAAGTCATCGTCATGTACGCCGGTTCGATCTGTGAACAGGGTACCGCGGACGAGATATTCTACAACCCGAAGCATGAGTACACCAAAGGTCTGCTGCGCTCGATACCCACGACAAGCAATGACGGCGAGCCGCTGAAGCCGATTTCCGGAACGCCGATAGATCTGCTCAATATGCCGAAGGGCTGCCCGTTCGCGCCCCGCTGCGAGAACGCCATGAGGATATGTCTCAGACAGCCTGCCGAGCCTATGCAGATAAATGAATGGCACAGGGCTGCGTGCCACATGAACCTTAAAGAAAGCATGACCGAGAAAAAGGACGGTGAGAATAATGAGTGAGAAGAATGCCGATCTCGTTGAGATACGTCACCTCAAACAGTATTTTCCCGTAAATGTGGGACTGTTCAGAACAAAACCGCTGAAAGCCGTCGATGATGTCACATTCAGCATCAAGCGCGGCGAGACACTCGGACTTGTGGGTGAGAGCGGCTGCGGAAAAACAACCGTCGGACGCACAATACTCAATCTGTATAAACCTACCTCCGGTGAGATAATATATGACGGGAAGCCGGTAAAAACAAAGGAAGATATCAAAGAATTCCGCAAGAAGGCCACAATGGTCTTTCAGGATCCTTATTCTTCGCTTGACCCGAGAATGACAGTTGCCGATATCATCGGTGAACCCCTCGATGTCCATAAGATGTATGACAGCAAGGAACAGCGCCGTGACCGCATACTTGAGCTTATGAGCTATGTCGGACTGAACTCCGAGCATGCTTCGAGATACGCTCACGAATTTTCCGGCGGTCAGAGACAGCGTATAGGTATCGCACGCTCGCTGGCGTTCAATCCCGAATTCATCGTCTGCGATGAGCCGGTATCCGCACTCGATGTGTCCATTCAGGCACAGGTCATCAATATGTTTGACGATCTTCAGGACAAGCTCGGACTTACCTACCTGTTCATAGCTCACGATCTGCTGGTAGTAAGACATATCAGTGACCGTATCGCGGTAATGTACCTCGGCAAAATGGTGGAACTTGCGGACGCGAAGGAGATCTATCATCACCCACAGCACCCGTACAGCAAGTCCCTTCTGTCGGCTGTCCCCGTTCCCGACCCGAAGGAAGCGCGAGCAAACAAGAGAATTGTGCTGTCGGGAGATATCCCAAGCCCTCTGAACGCTCCTTCCGGCTGTCCGTTCAGGACAAGATGCCCTCACGCCACCGCACAGTGTTCGGAGAGTATGCCGGAACTGAAAGAGATATCAAGCGGTCATTTTGCCGCCTGCCATATCCTGTAAAGTCAACAACCGTGTCATACGGCACGATTGAAATAAAAGGGGCAGATAAAAGCCCCGAAAAATCTGGAGGAATTTTATGAAAAAGAAAGTACTGTCAGTGCTTCTCGCAGGTTCTATGCTTGCGGCAGCAGGATGCAGCCAGTCAAGCAACGGCTCAGGCTCATCTGAAAACAGCGGTTCGTCGGCAGCTTCCGGCGCGCAGGAAATAAGCGTATGTCTTGCTTCCGAGCCCGCGACGCTCGACCCCGCACTCAATTCGGCAGTTGACGGCGCGACACTCTGCGCACACCTGTTCTCCGGTCTCGCAAAGTGGGATCAGGACGCCAACGGTGTTCTGAGCATCGTTCCGGATCTTGCAACAGAACTTAGTCAGGGCGTTGAGAACGCGGACGGAACCGTGACCTACACCTACACTCTCCGTGACGGCGCTAAGTGGTCCGACGGCAAGGACGTTACCGCAAACGATTTCGTTTACGCATGGAACAGATCCGCAGGTCCCGCACTTGCAGCAGACTACTGCTATATGCTCGAAGTCGTAAAGGGCTACGATGATATGTGGGAAGAGGACGACAGCGGCAACCTCAAGAACCCCGATGCAAAACTCGCAGTTACGGCAAAGGACGACAAGACCCTTGAAGTAACTCTCAACAATGCGGTATCCTACTGGAACGAACTGCTCGCATTCCCGTCCTACTACCCTGTACGTGAAGATGTAGTAGCCAACGAGAGCTGGGCAACAGACCCCTCGACATTCATCTGCAACGGTGCATACAAAATGGCTTCTTGGGATCACAACAGCGTGATAACCCTTGAAAAGAATGATAACTACGTTGACGCGGCTAAGGTAACAATGCCGAAGATCAACTTCTATCTGTCCGATGACGCCAACAATATGCTCACAAACTTCAAGAACGGCAGCTGGCAGCTCATAGACGATGTTCCCACAAACGAAATGGCTTCCCTCAAGGCTGAATACCCGGACGAGTACAAAGTGACCGGTCAGCTCGGCACATACTATGTATGCTGGAACATCAACACTCCCCTTCTCCCCGCTTCCAGCAATCTCACCGGCGCTGACAAGGCAAAGGCAGAGGCAGAGATACGCAGAGCACTCTCTCTCGTCATCGACCGCAACTATATCGTTGACAGCATAGCACAGGGCGGTCAGGTACCTGCTTCCTCCTTCGTTGCTATGGGACTTACAGACGCCGACGGTTCCCAGTTCTACCAGAATGCAGGCTCCAACAGCTTCACAGGCTACTATGATGTAAGCGCGGACGCATATCAGAACAACTGGAACTCCGCTATCGAGACTCTCAAAAAGTACTACACCTATGATGAAGCTTCCGGCAAGTTCACAGATATCCCCTCAATGACCTATCTCTACAACACAAGTGAAGGTCACAAGGCTATCGGCGAGAACATTCAGGGTATCTTCGCAGGTCTCGGCATAAACATGAGCCTTGAGAACCAGGAATGGGCAACCTTCCTTGAGACACGTAAGGCAGGCGACTACACCGTTGCAAGAAACGGCTGGCTGGCAGACTACAACGATCCTATCAGCTTCCTCGATATGTGGACTACCGCTTCCGGCAACAATGACGTACAGTACGGCAAGGGCGAAAACGCAACCGCTGCTATATACAGTCTCGACTGCACCGACCTCGGTATTGATATCAAGGTAGATAACGGCACATGGGCTCAGACTTATGATGCACTCATATCTGCTGTCAAGAGCTGCACAGACAACAACACAAGATACAAACTCATGCACAGAGCGGAAGATATGCTTATGGAAACAGGCTGCCTCACTCCTATCTACTACTACACAGATATCTTTATGCTCAGCAAGAACGTAAAGGGCTACTTCAGCAATCCTCTCGGCTATAAGTACTTCATGTACTGCACAATAGACTAAGCGGAAACAACTGAACAAGAACAAAGCGGTCGGATCTTCTTTCCGACCGCTTTTGCTGTTCTTTTATGACCTTATTACCGTCATCTCAAACGGAGCAAGGCATATATCCGTGCCGTCAAGAAGGAATTCCTTCTTCTCGCCGGAATTGTTGAATACGAATCTTGCGGTGATGCCGTTACCGGTGCGTGTAGTTATTTCCACATTTTCCGGAAGCCCGTCGATGTGCGGTACCCCCGCTTCTTTGAGTATTTTCCCGGCAAGCTTTTCATACATTCTGCGCTCACCTACCGTGCCGATGTAATATGCGGTTCCCCGCCCGAAGCTGTTGACGGTGACAGCGGGCTTTCCGGCGTAAAAATCGCTGTCATAGCGTGCTATGACCTCTGCGGTGTCCGTTTCTATAACATCACACCACTGCTTGCACATGAAGCTCTCACCGTCATTGAATTTTATGCTTCCCTTGCCCCAGCCTATCGGATCGTACTCCGAAACATGACAGCCGGTCAGTTCCCGGTAAACTGTCGGAAGCTCTGACATAATGCAGTTGTTATGTTCGTCCTTTACTCCGCACCGTGCGGTGAGAATGACAGTGCCTCCGTTCTCTGCAAATCCGTACAGGCTGTCCGCTACCGCTCTGTCCGTGATATACAATGCCGGGGCGCAGACTGCCTTATACCCCGAAATATCGGCGTGCTCGTCAATTATATCCACATTCACTCCGTACCGGGCGAACGCCTGATGCATCAGTTTTATCTGCTCCATATAATTATAGCCGTCGGTCTGCGGCTGCAGCCTGAATGCGGCCTCGCTCCCTACGGAGAACATGACCGCGATATCAGACCGAAGCTGTGTACCACGAAGGTCTGCGAGGGATTCGGCATCTTTGCAAAGCTCAGCAAACTCGGAAAAACGTCTGCCGGGAACGTTCGAGTGGTCGATAAGTCCGTGCCAGTGCATCTCAGCGCCGATATTCGCAGTACGCCAGCGAAAATGCACCACAGTGTCCGCACCGTGAGCGAACGCCTGAAGCGCGTACCCCTTTATCATGCCGGGACGGGTGGTTTTCTGCATTGGCATCCAGCAGCCCATACCTCCGCTGAGCTGTTCCATTATCCAGAAGTTTTTCCGCTTTATGCCGCGCATCAGATCGAGATGCACGGCATGAGTGAAGATATCCTCGCTGTCATAGGGAATGTTTGTTGTGGGGTAGTTGTCATAGGAAACAAAATCAAGTTCATCAAACAGCTCATAAAAATCAGGAAGGTTTGTACAGAACCATGTGTTTGTCGTGATCTTTGCACCGGCGATACGGGAACGGATAATATCCGCCTGAAAACGCGCAAACTCTGTGACATCTTCCGCGGCCCTGCGCTGAAAGTCATGCATATAAGCAGGATTGAGCCACGCCTGATTGTAGCCGCCGTATGGCGGATCTATCTGATCCCATGAAGAATACTCTCCGCTCCAGACCACATTCCCGTAAGCACGGTTCAGCGCACCGAGAGAGCCGTATCTGTTCTTCAGCCATTCACGGTGCTTTTTATTGCAGGTATCGCAGTAACAGATGTTCGCTTCAAGCTCGTTATCTATCTGCCACGCTATTACCGATTTGTTGTCTTTGTAATGCTCTGCGAGCCTTCCGACTATACGGCCGGCATATTCCCTGAACACAGGCGAGTTGAGACAGCGATGCCCGCGTATGCCAATGGGATTCGTTTTCCCGCTGTCTCCCGCCGGAAGTATCTCCGGGTGCTTCGCGCAGAGCCACCGCGGAGGGCAGTTTGTGGGAGTGCCGATAACGACATCTATCCCGTTATCCGCAAACATACCGATAGCTTCATCAAGCCATGAAAAATCGAATTCCCCGTCCGACGGTTCAAGCCGACACCATGCAAATTCAGCCAGTCGGACTACTTTCACGCCCGTTTCCGCCATAAGCTCCACGTCCGCCTGCCACATTTCCCTGTCCCAGTGTTCGGGATAGTAATCAACGCCTATTATCATTGCTTTTCCTTTCTGTCAGTCAATATGTTGTTTTCTGAACAGCACAGGGGATACGCCCGTACATTTTCTGAATGTCGTGCTGAAATATCCCGGGTCACGGAATCCGCAGGCTTCCGATATTTCAGTGACCGTGAGCCTGTTCTCACGGAGCATTCTCTTTGCCTCCTCTATCCGTCTGCCGGTAAGATAATCATTCGGACGCATTTTCATCGTACTGCGGAACAGTCGGCAGAAGTGCTGGTGGGTCACTCCCGTGAGCTGTGCTAAGAATGTCATCGGGATATCCTCCCGATAGTTGTCGTACATATATTTCAGAGCCGGCAGGAGCAGAGACATACGGCGGCTCTTCCTGTTGTCCGCGTCCGCAGCGAACAGCCGCCGGAAACCTATGATATAGTCATATACAAGCCCGGAGCAGGTATAGCCGCTGTACAGGATATCGGTTTTCTGTGATGTGAGCATCTTACCGAATAATTCTTCCATATATGCGGTATCTTCCGCTTCGGCTGTTATCACGCCGCTCATCCCGAGCGAAGCGAGAATTTCGGCGCAGTTATTGCCGTCAAAAGTTATCCAGTTTACTTCCCACTGTTTTGTGACCGGATAGTATTCATGAGGCTCAGAGGCCGGCAGATAGACGAATGTGTTTTTGTGCAGCTCAACGGTCCTTCCGTCATATTCAAGTATGCCCTCTCCGTCCGCGCAGAAAAGTATCTGATGCCACTGATAGCCCTCGGGACGGGTCACACTGTCCTGATATCTGCTTCCGCCTATCCCTGTAAGCAGGAACGGCAGCCGGGAAAGTTCCGGATTATATGGGTAGATGCTCTCCTCAATATTCACAATTTTCACCTCTTTTAAATTATAAGCGCAGGCAGATGAAAAGTCAATACTATTCGGCAAAATTCTCATATATAACTTGCAAAAATCCACGTTATAGCGCGGATATTTCCAAAAACTTCTGTTTTCTGAACATTTTATCTATTCCGGATTTTCAAATATTTATATTGAAAAATTGAACATTCGGTGGTATGATATAAGCATAGAAGATCACTCACATTACGGGAGGTATATGATATGAAAAAAATCAGACACACCGCAGTTATCCTTGCTGCCGTCATCGCGTTATCCGCCTGCGGAAACACAAATACCGCAGAAACAACAGCGGAGGAAATCACCACGGCGGCACCGAACGAACAGGCAGTTGTCACAACCGAGCAAAATGCTGATCCCGCAGGCGATGAAATATCACAGTCCCCGTTAAAGTCGGAAAAAACACAGAAAGTCTATGACTACATCTGTGACAATTTCGGAAAGTATATGCTGAGCTGTCAGCAGGAATCCACATGGATGGGCTCACCGGATTATGAAATGGACTACATTTCCGAGAATACCGGAAAGCTGCCCGCAATGCGCGGACTTGATTTCATGAACAATGACTTTTCGGGAGTTGTGGAACGGGCAGAGGAATGGGACGCAAAGGGCGGTCTTGTCACGATCTGCTGGCATACCGGAGTGAACGGGAGCGGCTATCAGGAAAGTCTCGATGACAAGCCGGACTTCAGCAAACTGCTGACCGAAGGCACCGACGAATATAATGCAATGATGAAGAGCTGGGACAATGCGGCAAAGGCATTGCAGCAGCTAAGGGACGCAGATGTCCCCGTGTTATGGAGACCATTCCATGAATTCGACGGACAGTGGTTCTGGTGGGGCAAGGGCGGCAGCGAAAATTTTATAAAGCTGTGGCAGCTCATGCACGATAAATTCACCGACGAATACGGTCTCAACAACCTGATATGGGTACTCGGATATTCGGGTGAAGTGAAGAACGGCTGGTATCCGGGCGACGAGTATGTGGATATAATCGGTTCGGACACCTATGACAACAGTACAAACAAATCTGCATGGGACAAACTCGTTAAGATCACAGACAAGCCAATGGCATTCCATGAGTGCGGGAAAGTACCGCCGATAGAGCGGTTCGAGCGGGACGGCGATCTCTGGTCATGGTTCATGATATGGCATACCGACTACATCACCGCAAACAGTCCAAAAAATCTTTCCGTGATCTACAACAGCGATAAGGTGATAACCCTCGACGAACTTCCGAAATTCGGCAACGAAACCGAAACAGCCGTCGAAGCCGAAACGACCGCAGATTCCTCCGCGAAAAAGCAGACAACGTAGTCTCCGGCTCCCCGGATACCTACCGTAAGATACCGGAAAAGAACGGTGAGGAATACCTGTCCCATGTATTGACTTCTACGGGACACGATCATTCAAGCGTGAAACCCCACCTTTACAATTATTTCAGGCTGCTGTTCAGATGATACGCGGTTGACTTTCCGGAAACCGGGATGTATAATAGAAAAGGGCAGGATATATTACCCTGCCCTTTATCTTATTTTTACCAAAGGAGACACTGATATGGCAAGCACATTCGGCGCCGTGCATCTTGCGCATGAATTCCTCGAAAAATATGTCGGAGAAGGAGATATCTGCATAGACTGCACTGCGGGACGGGGGAATGACACCGTTTTTCTCTGCGGACTTGTAGGCGACAGCGGGAAAGTGACTGCAATGGACATTCAGCCCGAGGCTGTAGAGAGTACAAAGGCGCTTGTCGCCCGGTCAGGATATGATGACCGCTGCACGGTGGTGAACGACAGTCATGCGAATGTTGACAGGTATGCCGAAGAAGGTACAGTGGCAGCTGTGATATTCAATTTCGGCTGGCTGCCCGGCGGGGATCACAACAAGCATACACAGACGGACAGCAGCCTTGCCGCAATTGAAAAATGCCTTTCCCTGCTCCGCCGCGGAGGAGTCATGAGCCTTTCGATATACTATGGCAAAGAAACAGGATTTGAGGAAAAAGATGCGATACTCGAATATATATCCTCCCTTCCGGTAAGAGAGTACACCGTCATAGTCAGCTATTTCGTAAACCGCCCGAACTGCCCCCCTATAAGCGTAAGGATATACCGTTCCGATATGTAAAAAAGCCGGGGGATCAACCCCCCGGCACGAAACCGCAGTATCATCTGTCAACGCTGGATCACTTCATTCTGTCAAGCACCTCAAAAAGCGCAAGGCGTTTCTCTCCGACAGTTCCGATTATTTTTCTCACCATTTTTACCTCCGTGAGAACAGCGTTACATACGGAAGCTCAGTCCGCCTTACAATTAAACGGTCAGGAACTTTCAGGGATAAGGAAAAATGCCATTTTTTCCCGCTTTTACGATAATATATATGTCCGTGATCATCATGCCCAGTACATTTCCGGCTAAAAATCCCATAAGTCCCCATTGTAGGATAAGAATAAATAGTAAATTGAAAAATGTTACAGATATCGAAGAAATAATACTACTCGTCACTATTATGCTTACGCGGTCAGTTCCTCTGAGATAGGCGAGATAATTATTATATAAAGCGTTATTCAGATACTGAATGAAGATATAACCGCAGAATACAGGCATATTTTCAGTGTCAGACAAAAAACATACCGGTAAAAGGCAGACTAAAAGCATGACCGTGGATATACCGAGGATCCACATTCCTATCTGCATCGGAAGATCGGCTTTTTCCCGTTCGTCTTTATATTCGATAGTATAGATCAATATTGCCTCCGGAATATCCAGCGTCAGCACCGAAAACAATAATGTATAGATCGTATTCAACAGATCCGCGGTCCCGAATACATCTGTGGGTAAGCAGCTTGTATATAACGGTACAAGAAGAAAACTTATGAGCTTCGGACCGAATGAAGCGACCGCAAATAACAGAATATCTCTGACTAATCTTTTACCCTTATCCATATAAGTTAATCAGCGGCAAAAAAGCCAAGAATATTTGATGGGTTCTTTTCTGTCCCTTTCATATAATAATCATAATCTTTTACGAGATGAACTATATCCATGTTGTATGCACCGGATCATACGGTTCACGCATATTCCACCGGAATCGATCAATCAGTGCAGGTATCATATTCATGGTCACAGTTCGTTCCTTTTGCGGCATATATCGGAATAAAAAGACACATCAACATTTTCCGTGACCGTTTTGCAGACCGCGGAGCGCCTGTATCTCAACAGTGACGGATACAGCAGATATCTTGTGCCGAGAACGATGTACTTGTTTCTGAAACGCTCCGATATCCGGTCACATATCCTGCATCTTATACCGAACCAATCATGCTTTATTCTTTCATGCAGTATCGTGTTGACCGCCTGCACTTCCTTTCTGAAGAACATATACCACTTATCGTCTCCGGAGGTAGAGACTCCGCTCCCGTATTCATAGAAAATCACTGTCTTTTTATAATACTTTATATCTATATCGTCACCGATAATAAGTCTGACCGCAAGATCTTCCGCCAGCCGCACTTTGTCCGCAAGCAATGTTACATAGCGTTCAAGACATTCCCTTTCAAACATAAGCGCAGATCCGGAAATATAATCCCCGTATATCAGATACAGGATTTTCTTCATTTTAAAGTTATCATTAAGATACGGCTCCATTTTCTGCGGCTGATGAGCAACATCGTGTATGGCAATGCCGTCATCTTTCAAGCTGTAGAATACCGCGTCACCGAAAGATACCGCGTACCTGTTCGTTTTCATATATCCGTACCATTCGCTTAAAACATGATCATCACAGAAGAAATCACCGGGTCCGATAAGTTTGACGTAATCGCCGGAGCATTTTCCCATTGCCCTGCATACGTTTTTCACGGTCCCGTTATTGGTATCCGAGGACAGCATTATATAGTTCCGGAAATCCATTTCTTCAAACAGCTTTTCGATATCATCAAAATGATTTTCCGCCGAGCCGTCATCACTCACTATTATTTCCGGATCTATATTTTTTTGCATAAGTATGGAAAGCAGTGTAAGCTTTATTTTTTCAGGATCTGAATTATAGGTCAGAACGACTACGGACAGCATAGATCATAACTCCGTTAATATAAAAATAAACTATGGCGGGATTCATGAACAAGCACACATATATAATAAATTATAATATATTCAGGCATTTTTGTCAATAACGTCTGCCATTTTTACGGCGGTATCATAAAATGAGCAGAATAAACAAAAACTGGCTCCCGATCCGGAGCCAGTTTTCAGCACAATGTCTTATCTGAATTTCTTCCCGTTGGTGCAGCCGCCATCGCAGAGGATATCCACTCCCGCAAGGTAGCCGTTTTTTTCGTCCGCCGCAGCCGCTATCGCGCAGCCAAGCTCATCGGCAGTACCCTTATCCGCTGCCATTATCGTTCCGTGAGCGAGGTCGCGCACGTCACAGAGATTGAAGGAGCCGTCTATTCCCATAGGCATATCGCCGTTGATGATCTTGATGAGAGTTCCCGTAGTTTCTCCGACAGCGTAATCCTCCGGTCCTATTATCCCGCTGGGTGAACGACGCAGGCATTCAGTCCCTTTTCGCGGACTGCGTCGAGAACGAGCTGTGTTGCCATTGCTTTCGACTGACTGTAACAGCCTTCCACCTTGCCGGCATCGAAATTATCCGTCTCGCAGATAGCCGTGCCTTTCTGCGTTTCCGGTATCGCGCCGGTGCTGCTGCAATATACGAGTTTTCTGCATTCCTTGTGGGACAGGCAGAGATCAATGATATTCTGCGTACCGCCGACATTCACATCAATGACCTTCTGATTGAATCCGGGGTCAACGGTCACTTTCTGTGTATTCTCAGAACAGTCACGGAATACGGCGGAACGGTGTAGCTGAACTTTTCGGTGATTCCGTCAGTCACCGATGTCTGCAATGTGACCGCTTCCGGTTTTCCGAGAATGTTATCCGCCGTTATGCTGTCTGCCGCAACTGTCTCTACATCTGCCGTTCCCGTGAGTGTTCCGGCATTCTGAATGTCAGCGGCAAATGTTTTGGGCGCGTTCTTCTCATTTACGAGCTTGATGATGATGTCACCGGTACTGTCTGTGCTTACAACCTGATACGCCTCGGATTCCATGCTTTCGGGAATATCGTAGTCGATCATCAGCTTATCGTCCATGTAACACTTCACATTGCCGTCCGTAACAACTATTTTAAGCGCGTAGGCCCTGCCGTCCTGTATGCGGCAGTTCGTTACCGTGCCGCTTACCTGGTCGGACTTTACTCCGTCCTTTACCCTTTGCAGACAGGAGACTGTATTGTTCCAGCCGCCGATATTCCAGAACCAGTTGTTGTTTTTATCGCCGACCGAGAACGGTATCAGAAAGCCCTCCGCACCGGAGATCTTCGTTGCGTCGAGGGTATAGGTATAGTTCGTCCAGCTCTCGTCACCGAAGTAAACAGCCGTTCCGGTAGTCGCATACAGGTTGGTATTTGTGGCGGCAGATGACTGTTCAAGCACTCCGTCCTTTACCGCCCAGTTTCCGTCCGAGACTTTCTGCCAGTTTCCTATGCTGTCGGCAGAAAAATCGTCTTCCGCAAGTATTTCACCTGTCGCATTGTCAACTATCCTTATGTTGTCAAAAGATGCCTTCGTACTCCATGTACCGACGCCGATCTTCCCGGCGAACCGCGGCTTTTCGGTAAGCTGCGCCCCCTGAAGATCTGACTGCAAAAGGGCAGTTCCGGCATTGCGTCCGAATATCTGCTGAACATAATAATTCGTCGAGCAGGTAACGGTGTGATTATTGAACCAAATCAGATCGGGCGACCAGTGGGTCGCGGTAAGATTGCCGAACAACGGGGCATACGCCGCGAGCTTCACGATATCCCCGTTGCGCTCAAGTCCGGTCATATAGGCAGCTTCGGCAAGAGCGGCCTTCATATTGTTGGACTGTGCGGCATACTCTCCGAGGAATACAGGGATACCGCCGCCGTACTGTGAAGTTTTCATGCTGTCGGTATCGCGGCTGTAGTTCGCTTCATCGTAGTAATCGCTGTGTTCGAGGAACCACTCCGGAGCGTTGTAATAATGGTGGTCTATAAGTCCGGCAAAGTCAGTGATGTTATCAAAATCGCCGTTGTCAAGCTCTTCCTTGGCGTACTTGTACGCGCTCATATACATTCCGTGACCGCTGTCGCCGTCATCGGGTCCTGCGGTGAATATAAGTTCAATATCCCCGTACATTGCGGGATCTTTTTTCTTTGCCTCAGCGAAAGCATTCGCAAATGCGGTGTATTTTTCAAAGAACACATCGCCCCAGTTTTCATTGCCGATACCAACGTATTTCAGTTCGAACGGCGCGGGATGTCCCATTGCTGTACGCACTGCTCCCCACTTGGTAGAAATATCACCGCGGCAGAATTCCACGAGATCGAGAGCGTCCTGTATATAGGTTTTGAATGAGGCGCTGTTCAGTACGGGTTCGCTGCCGTGACCCTGCGCCATACAATGCATACCGCAGTTGACCACCGGAACAGGCAGAGCACCCAGGTCTTCCGCAAGCAGGAAATACTCATAAAATCCAAGTCCGTAGCTCATGTATGAGGGATTCGGGTCGTTTGTGGAGCGCTCGTCTGTCCAGATATTCTGACCCTGCTTACGTGCCGCGACATGACCGTAAGTGCCTTCGAACAGGAGAGGTTCTCCGTCGCTGCCGACGCCTATGGAATCCTTCCAGTCGTAGGCAAGATCAAGCGTATATCCTTCGGTCACGCACCCGCCCGGAAAACGAAGGAATTTCGGCGCAAGCGCTTCGAGCTTCTCCGCAAGATCCTTGCGAAGTCCGTTCTGTCTGCCCTTGTATGTGTCCTGCGGGAACATCGAAACAAAGTCGATATCCACCGCACCGTTATCTATCAGTACTTGCAGTTTTACATTCTTGTTTGCAGTTACGGGAGAGGTCAGCGTCACCTTGTATCTATGCCATTTATCGGTGACTGCCGGAACTGTTTCCTCAGCGACGCTCTCACCGTCCACAGTGATCGCAAAATATACTGCGCCGCTGTAGCCGTCAGTTCCGCGAATATATGCGGAAATATCGTAAGCCGCACCCTGTGTGACTGCCATTCCGTCAAGAAAACCCTTGTTTGCGATCCCCGCACGTTCGCCGGAGCTGTTTTCGAGGGACATATAGTTCGGGTTGTTTTCGTTCAGACCGTCTTCACTCAGAACCTGTGCAGTTATGCTGCCGACATCGGACCATGCGTGACGCTCATTCCCGCTTGCAAGTTTCGTGAACTCAAAGGAGCGGTTCTGTACCATTTCAGCATATAATCCGCCGTCCGCGGCAAAATTGATATCCTCAATGAATATACCGAACAGCGTGTCACTTATGTCATGGACAGGAGTTCCAGCGTCGATCGTCAATGAATAATTGCTGTTTTCGGCGTCGTATGCGGATATTTCTCCCGCCTTTCCGTATATGCCGGAGCGGTCGGTCTGTACTGCCGCTGCGGATATCTGTACATCTTCCGCCGGGACTGCTTTCTCCTGTGTCTGCGGGTTCTCACATCCCCCGCAGACGAGTATCAGTGCCGCGCATATAAATACGCTCAATATTTGTTTTTTCATATTGCTCCTTTCATTGCTATAAGGTGGTTTCCACGGGTTTTGAAACATCAACAATTTTCTTTGAAAAGTTTGCCGTATATTTGATAATGCGTACAAATTTGCATATTATCACAAAGTTGTCTTTACAAATTTACGGAAATATGATATAATATATGTAAATAAGTATTGTCGTTTATTGTGATCAACAGAAAGGGAGATCAGCATGGAAGATTACAAATATCTTACCATCGTCGAATGGGCAAAGGAATATATATCAGCCGAACACTTAAAGTCCGGCGACCGTTTCCTTACCGAAAAGGAACTGTGCGCCATTCATAACGTGAGCAGACAGACTGTGCGTCAGGCGCTCATGCAGCTCGAAAGAGACAATATCATCTGCCGTGTGCGCGGCAGCGGCACATATATCAGCGGCAGCGTTTCTCCGAGGACCGCACCCGGCGGCAGCATAGGTGTCATCTCCACTTATTTCAGCGATTATATCTTCCCGCATATCATCACCGGTATCGAGAAAGTGCTGAACGATGCGGGCTGCCCTCTTCAGATCGCCACAACACACAACCTTGTCTCAGAGGAGACACAGGCCCTGAAAAGTATGCTTGCCAACGGAGTACGCGGTCTGATAGTGGAACCTTCAAAGAGCGCCCTGCCGAACCTCAACACCGGGCTTTATGAAGAGATACGCAAAAGCGGCATACCGCTTGTATTCTTCAATGCAAAGTATGAATGGTCGGAGGCTCCGTATGTGGCTATGGACGATGCGGCAGCAGGAAGGATCGCGGCGGATCATCTTTTCGGCTGCGGACATACAAAGTTGTGCGGACTTTTTGTTCTCGACAACCTACAGGGGCATAAGCGTTACCGCGGTTTTGCGGAGAGCTGTGCCGCCCACGGCAAGACCGAAGCAGAACAGAACCTTATCTGGTATGCTGCCGAGGACAGCTCAAAGCTGTTCACTTACGAAAAAAAGCGGATACTTGAAATGCTTCGCAAGTCCACAGCGGCAGTATGCTACAATGATATGCTGGCGATAGAGCTGCTGAAATTCTGTAAGGAAAACAGGATCCGTGTGCCGGAAGATCTGTCGGTCGTCGGGATCGACGACTCCAGATACGCTGCTATCTGCGATATCCCGCTCACTACAGTTCGCCACCCGCATGAAAAAGTCGGAGAAGCAGCGGCAGAACTGCTGCTGAAACGCATCGCGGATCCCGAAAAGTCAGCAGAAGACATATTGTTTACCCCCGAACTGGTCATCAGGGATTCGGTAAGGAAGATCAACAGCTGACAGCGGTACATATATTAATAAACAGATCAATTATAAAATATAAAGTCCGGGAACGATATCAATTGCCGCTCCCGGACTCTTCTTTCTTCAGGAAAGTATATCGGCATTATCAATAAATGTCTTTTCAGCACCGCCGCTGTACTTTCGTACCACGAATGGTATTCCCTGAAATTCGATCGCTTCGTTAAGAAACATATTTATAGCCGTACTCATATCCAGCCCGAGTGAGTTGAACAATGCCTGCGCTCTCGCCTTCGTCTCGGAATTCATTCTGATAGTGATACTTGTATCATTCATATTATCCCTCCAACAGTGTGCCTTTAATGAACTATTGCCTGTTCGGTATCCTTATCAAAAATATGTATCCGGTTCGGATCAAGCGCTACGGTTATAGTGCTGCCGTAACGCGCCGTGGTATTGGCATCTACCTTCGCTGTCCACTGTACTTTCTTGATATTGCCGTATGCGTCATCGCTGAACTGGCGGTCCACCTCGCCGGGCTTCTCGTTGAGAAGACTGAAATACAGCAGAGCCTCGGAGCCGAGCAGCTCATATCCGTTGATCTTGACCTCGATCTGTGTATCCTTGTGAACGGAAAGCTCCATTTCACTCTCAAATATACGCTCAGGACGGATACCCATAATGACCTTTTTGCCAACATATCCTTTTTCCCTGACAGCTGCCGCTTTCTTACCCGGAAGCTTTATTGTATGGACATCAAAATCAAGATATATGTCGCCGCCCTCTTCGCGAACTTCCGCATTTACGAAATTCATCTGCGGTGAGCCGATAAATCCCGCAACGAACAGATTATCGGGATTGTTGTACAGCTCACGCGGGGAAGCCACCTGCTGAACGATGCCGTCCTTCATTACTACAATGCGGGTACCGAGCGTCATAGCTTCGGTCTGATCGTGAGTAACGTAAATAATGGTAGCACCGAGTCTCTGATGCAGAGCGGATATCTCCGCACGCATCTGCACTCTCAGTTTCGCGTCAAGGTTGGAAAGAGGTTCGTCCATAAGGAACACTTTCGGCTCACGCACTATCGCGCGTCCCATCGCAACACGCTGGCGCTGACCGCCGGAAAGCGCCGCGGGCTTGCGTTCGAGAAGTTCCTCAAGGTCAAGTATGACCGACGCGTCCGCAACTTTCTTATTGACTTCGTGCTTCGGGGTCTTGCGAAGTTTAAGTCCGAAAGCCATATTCTCCTTTACGGACATATGAGGATAAAGCGCATAGTTCTGGAATACCATTGCGATATCCCTGTCCTTGGGCTCAACATCGTTCATTATCTTTCCGTCGATCAGGAATTCACCGTCGGAGATGTCCTCCAGTCCCGCGATCATTCGCAGGGTAGTGGATTTGCCGCAGCCGGAAGGACCGACAAAGATGATGAATTCCTTGTCCTCGACTTCAAGGTTGAAGTCCTTTACAGCCTCAAATCCGTTTGGATATATCTTATAAATATGTTTCAGAGACAGACTTGCCATTGTTTTGCCCTCCTCGTTATATTACATTGTCAAAACCGAATACCGGTCTTCCGTTCTCCCAGTGTACCGGCATCAGCATTGCGTGGCGGTCAGGATTGTAAAGCGGGTCGCCCTCTATCTCGGCTTCCGTTCTCGCATGGAATACGAGTATGTCATTCCCGTCCGCGTCGGTGGTGAATGAATTGTGTCCGGGTCCGTATATCCCCTTTTCCGCGTCTGTTTTAAGCACAGGATAACGTTCCTTCTTCCAGCTGAGCGGATCGAGCAGATCGGAATCTTCCTCCGCGGTGAGCATACCCATACAGTAAGCCACCCCTGTGTCACTTGCGGAGTAGGTGAGGAATATCTTCCCGCCGCGTTTTATCACCGCCGGTCCCTCGTTGACCCAGAAGCCGTGACGCTCCCAGTCGTAATCGGGCGTGGTCAGGAGCACCTGCACCGTATCGAGCGTGTGTCCGTCTTTCATACGGGCAATGTACAGATTTGAGATCTGCTTTCCTACCCCTACTTTTTCCGCCCAGACATAATATTCCGAGCCTCCGCTTTCAAATACAGTCGCATCAAGCGAGAAAGCGTTGAACGAAAATTCATCGTCGGGGTGCGCCTGCATCTTTCCAAGCTCCGTCCATTTTCCTGTCATCGGGTCGCTGTCCTTACATTCAAGGACATAGGGGCGTATCTTCCAGATATCCTCCTTTTCACCGCCGGCGAAATATATGTACCAGTTTCCGAAAACATAGTGCAGTTCGGGCGCCCATATATGCTTGCTCATGGGTCCGCTTTCGTGGCAGAGCCATATCGTTTTCTCCTCAGCCTCCGCAAGCCCTCCGAGGGTATCCGAACACCTCAGGACTATGCGGTCATAAGCCGGTACGGAAGCAGTGAAATAATACTTTCCGTCCGTGTGACGATATACATAAGGATCGGCACGCTGGGGGATCCATGTCTTATTGAACAGCAGCTTTTCGCTCATATCGGAAATTTCCTTTCATTCGGGATAGCGTGACGCTGTGCGGTCACATTTCCAAAGGCGGCGGGTCCCCGCCGCTTTTGGAAATGCGGGGGACTTCCGCGGAAGTCCCGCACATTACTTTTGTCTTATTTGGATTCTGCGCTGAGAAGCTCGATATAGGCAGCCTCACCGAGAATGTGAACATAAACCGGAGCATCTGCTTCCCAAGCACCGTTCATTACAGCGGTCTCGGTCATCTCTGTGCCGTCTGCGCCTGTGAATGTGTAGTCGATGAAAGCTTCAGCACCGTCACGCATGATGTTCATTGTAACCTTTGCGGAAGTCATGAGCTTGAGCCAGCCTGCCCAGTCATCGCCCCATGAGCAGCCGAATGTAACGGCACCGTCCGGATAACCCCAGCCGAATGCGTCTGCACGGAGGACAGCGTATTCCGCATAGCCTTCATAGTTGTCAGCGCTCGGAATAAGATCAGCCTTTACAGGGGTATTTGTGAACGCCGCAAGTAAGTTGTCCCAGTTGTTCACGCCGTCTGAGTAGTTATTGAGTGTAAACGTGAGAGTCTCGCCGCTCTTGAGCTCATAACCGTCGGTATGGTCTGTCCAGAAGCCGAGAGTTCTTTCGGGTGTACCGAGAACAGCAATAGCGGCACTGTCAACGGGAGCTGCCGCAAGCGGCTCAGGCTCGGGTTCTTCCTCGGCAGCCTCATACTCGGGAGCAACAGGCTTCTCGGGAGGATTGCCCTGCTCGAAGAGTGTCTTTACCTGTCCGTCTGTGAGTGCTTCGTCATAAATATAAAGTTCATCTATAAATCCCTTGAATACAGTATCCCAGTAGTTGATACCGATATGTCCTTCAAGACCGTCACCGGTGAGGATCTCCGGAGCAAGACCCTGGTAGTACATATTCTCGCCGTTTGCTTCCCATTTGAGTTCGCCGTTCAGGTAGAACTTTGTACCTACACGCTCCATACCGTCATCTGCAACATAGCGGTTGCCGTCGGCAACGACGGTGATAAGGCACCATTCACGCTTGCCGTGCTCCAGATCGTCCATAGCATAGATCCACGGCCATACGCCGTCAGGACTTACTTCCGTACCGATAGAGGAGTTACGGTTCCACGCTACCGGGAATATATCGGCGGAGTTGCTTCCCCATGTGGTCTTTGTTATATTGAGCCATGTTACGGTAGCGTCTGCGTTGGACATACCGATGTTGCGTCCGATCTGTACTACCGGTCCGTATGTGGAAACACGGTCAGCGTTGTACCAGAAGGAGAATGTGTAGCTTTCGTCGGTCTCCTTCATATCGAAGTCAACACCGTACTTGCCGTCAAGGTAGAGTGCGTTGCCGACAGCACCCTGTCCCTCGGCGATAAGGATCGGGTGAGCCGATTCCTTGAGACCGAAGTTTGAGCCGGTGAGCGCACCTACATCCTCGGTCTGCTCAACAGCTGTAAGACCGTCTGTTGTCTCGAAATCAAGGTGGACAAGGGGCTCTGCTGTGATCGGCTCAGCCTCAGCGGGAGCGGGAGCCGCGTCCTCTGTCACTTCAGCAGCGGTCGTAGTTGTGTCCGCAGCAGTGGTGGTAGTGTCGGCAGCAGCGGGAGCTGCTGTTGTAGTTGTGCCGGCAGATGAACCGCCGTTATTGCCGCATGCGGCAACAGAAAGTATCATGGCAGCAGCTGCAACAAGTGAAATAGTTTTTTTCATTGATAAACTCCTTTCTATTAAATCCCTTTCAGGGATCGGGTTACTGATGTTTCAACGTGATACCTGCGGATCACTGATTGTCCGCCTTCATCTTCTCATACTCGGCTATTTCGGATTCCGTAAGTACATTATAAGCGGAAGGTCCGAAGTAATCGAGCATTGCCTGTGCGTGATAATAGTTTGCCTTGCGGTTTGCTTCCTCTACATAGTCAGCCGCCTGTGCTGTACCGTTGTCAACAAGATCGTGGATACCGATAGAGTTGAAGTACTGGTCGCAGAAGTTCCAGTAGCCGGCGATACTCGTCCAGCCGAAGGATATCGGCTGCATGCAGGACTTGAAGTAATCTCTCCAGAGCTGTGTATGCTCATCGTCCATGCCTGCGCAGTAAACCTTGATGTATTCGTCCCAGACCCCCTCGTCCTTTGTGATCGGAACAGGCATAACATCATACTTGAGCGCTGTACCCATAGCGTTCACTATGCTCTCGTCGGAATAGATCTCACAGCGGGTGTACCAGCCGTCAACGCCGTATGCCATGAACTTGAGAAGTTCGTAGGCTTCACGGGGATATTTGCAGGAAGTGGTTATTCCGCCGTAGTCGATAGTTGCGATGGAGTGGTGGTCGCTGCCGGCATCTGCCTCCGAGACCGCAGGTATTACGTAAGGAACGATATCGAGGTTGTAACTGTCCTTATAGCCTGGAGTGTTCCATGTGTTCTGGAATGTCCAGAATGCCTCGGAGAAGAGAGCCGCGTGACCGGTATTTCCTGCCCAGCCTTCCCAGTCGCCGCTCCAGTCTTCCATAGCCTGTGTTTCGGTAGAGGGGGCGATATATCCGCCGAGTTTCAGATTGGAGAATTCCTGCTCTCCGACTGCCCAATCGCTCAGATCGAATGTCTTGCCGTTGAAGCCGAACTCACCGATGATATCCTGTCTTGCGGCAATGCCGTAGTAGGAGTCGAGACGGTTATAGTATCCGAGTCCGTAGTAAGCCATTCCGTCGGGGGAATTGAGTACGGTCGCGTCCTTGATGAGCTGTACCATTTCGGACCATGTCCAGTTCTGTGTGGGGACCTTGAGGTTAAGAGTTTCAAGGACGTTGCGGTCAACATACATAGCGCCGGGGAAGAATTTCACCGGAACGCTGTATCTCATGCCGCCTTCGAGGTTATAGGTGCCGAGACCTGCGGAATTGATGGTATCGGCGAGATTTTTTGTCTCGTCGTCGCTGTTGAAGTACGCGGAAATGTCCGCAAGCAGCATATTCGAGAGCGCATAGTCGCAGTCGGAGTGCATTATCACGTCCGGAGCCTGACCGTTGCTTACGAGCGTGGAGAGCGTGGTGTTGTAGTTTGCCACATTCTCATACTGCACCTGGACATTGATGTTCGGATAGATCTTCATGAATCTCTCCGCGAGGAGCTGCACAGTCTCGTCCTGGTCGAAGTGGAAATATGTGAGCGTGATGTTGTCGCTCGTCATATCCTTGTACTTCTTGTACTGATGTGTGCTGCCATCAACGGTCACAAGATCGTAATCGTTCGTGACCGAAGCCGCACTGCCGGCACTGCCTCCGGCTGCGGACGCATTCCCGCCTTCTCCGCCGGCAGGAGCATTTCCGCCGTTATCACAGCCAGCTATCACGCTCACTGCCATAACACTTGCAAGAACTGCCGAAATAATTCTTTTCTTCATAGATTCCTCCATATTGAAATTTATTGTTTGACAGGCACGGCTGCCTGTATGGGGCTTGTTTTATTCTCCTGTGATACCTGTCCTGTCGATACTCTCAACAAAATGTCTCTGAAGCACGAAGTACAGTATCAGAAGCGGAAGTATGCTCAGCAGGGTCCCCGACATATTGATGGACTCGTTGAGGTTGGTCGCGCCTGCGGTCGCCGTCTGCTGGTAGCTTGAGAAATTCGCCGCGAAGTTATCGAGCTGCACCACCAGCGTCGTCCAGTCGGACTGTCCGTAAACTCCGTGGACATACAGCTCGGTGAGATAGGATTCGTTCCAGTACCAGACGAACGAGAACAGCGCCACGGTGATGAACGCGGGCTTAGCGCTGGGAAGGGCTATCCGGAAGAATGACTTGAAATGTCCCGCTCCGTCGATCCTCGATGCTTCTATCAGCGCTTTCGGTATCTGCCGGAAGAACTGCCAGAATATCAGAATGAAGATCGGAGCCTTGAAGCCCTGCGCAAACAGTGCCGGCAGTATGAACGCCCAGATCGTGTTCAGTATGCCGAGATTGGAGTAAAGAACGTAAGTGGGTATCATGGTTATCTGGCTCGGAAGCACGAAACTGAGGATTATTATACCCATTACGATCTTCTTGCCCTTGAAATCAAACCTTGCGAGAGCGTATCCCGTTACCGAGCATGATATCAGGTTGCAGACAGTGGGAACACCCGCTATCACTATGCTCTGCCACAGAGCGTTCCAGAAATCCATGCTCTTCGCCGCCTGCTCATAGTTGGTAAAATTCAGTGAGCTCGGCAGCCATTTTATGGACGAGTCCAGCAGATCGTCAAGCGTCATAAGGCTGCTGGATACCATGTGAAGTATAGGATAGACGTATATGAACCCTATGCATATCAGCAGGGCATAAACGAGGAACTGCTTGAGAAACCCTTCCTTGTCTTTGCTGCCGAACATAAACCGGTGTATCTTCTCGCGGGAGAACCGCTCACGCCATGACTTAGTAGTCGTCCCGCTTTGTCGTGTGCGTGGTGATCTTGCCTTTTGCACGCTGCTGTTCGATCCTTCTGGCATTTCTGCGGTTCCTCCTTTCTATCCTCTTTTTGTTCTTCTGTTCTCTCTTTCTTGCCTTCAATGCACGCTTGACCTGCTTTTCGTACTGATCCTTGCGCGTTGCGAGCAGGAGAGCGAACAGTCCGACGAGTATCAGCACGACCACCGAGTACAGCCATGCCATTGCCGAAGCGTACCCGTAGCCTTTCTCCTTTGTGCCGGAGAACATTGATTCCTTTATCAGACCGATGATCGGGTTGTCGCTGTTGTTGGAGATGAATACGACTGTATATATCGTATTCAGGAGTATCATGGATTTGAGGTTAGGAAGCGTTATCTTCCAGAAACATTCCCACGCGGAGCCGCCGTCTATCTTTGCCGCCTCATACATTGACCTGTCGATCTTCTGCAGCCCGGACAGGAATATAAGTATCTGTACGCCCGAATACCACAGCGTGGTTATCATATTGCTGAACACATCGGATATCGGTTTTGCTATGATCTCCGGCAGCACCGAGCCTATCGCTCCCGAAAGAGCCGCCGTGTCGATAGCGGACACGCTTCCCGCGCCCTGTGCGTTGAGCATTCCGAGTATCGGTCCGCTCACGATGATGACCGGCAGGAAGAATATCAGCCGGAAGAATCCCTTGCCCTTTATCTTCATATTCAGCATCATCGCTATTATGAGCGCGAACACTACTATGATAGGTACCGATATGACCGTGGACATAAGATAGTCCACAAGGTATATCATAAAGTCCGGGTCTTCTATCAGTATCTGGGTGAAGTTGCCGTGTCCGACAAAGTTGAATATCCTTCCCAGCGGGGTTATGCGGATATTGTTCAGGGCATACCAGAACGAACTTCCCAGCGGGTACGCAAGGAATACCGCCGCGCCTATGAACCACGGGATCATGAATATGTAACCCATTCTTGCATAGCGCTTTTCAAGCGTGCCGGACTTCAGGTGCTTCATCCGCTCCTTCAGTTCCTTCTTTTCCCTGCGGGTCATTTTTTTCGTTTCAGCCACGGTCACTCACCTCCCCTTACAACATAGGAAAGCGGATCAACAGTGACCTCGCCGTCGCTGAGAGCCGAACCGGTGTAGTTCACACAGATCACAACACCGTTGTTGTATGTGACTTTTACAAGTCCGCTGTCCGTGATCTCATGCTTTGTTATGCACGCGCCGTTAACCTTCCCGGCTATCTCACGGAGCGCATTGTCATACTCGACGATCGTATCGCGGTACGACGCGTATTCAAGCGAGTAGAGGTCGCTTGAATTGGTGTAGATGAGCTTTGAGGAATCCTCGGCTGTGATATAGAACGACGGATAAACTCCGGCTTCCACCATGCGAAGGAAGTTTTCCTTCTTGTTTGCCTCAAAGTTCACATATTCGGAGTAAGTGGGGACAATTCCCTTGAACACCATTGACAGGAACGGTATCTCCCTGTCAAGGTAAAGATAATCGGAAGAGCTGAGCGGCATATCGAGGAAGGCGTCGGAATACTTCCATAAGAACGCGTTCGGTGTCTCGGTAACTATTCTGCAGTTCCCGTCCGCCGCGCTTACCGCGTCTTCATAGATGTCCATTGTGTCCGTGCGGGAGTAGTAGCTGCCCTTTGAACTGTATGAGAACAAGGTCCCGGTAATACCCGACAGAGCCATATTGCCGATACCCACATTTACAAGGTCATTTGAAAGATGCGCAAGATCGCTGCTGCTTCGTCCGGGCATCAGGTAGTAGAAGGTGTCATATACCTGACCGTGAGTCTCGTTTTTGAATGTCCGCTTATTCACCATCTTCATCACGTTGTAGGTGGTGGAATGTGCGGACGCGTTCACCGAAAGCGCGTCATCATACAGATATATGGTATTTCCGGCTTCGGCTTCTCTCTGAACGAGAGCTTTGACTGCGGAATTTCCTCCGATGCTGCCGTCCGCCCCGAACGATGTTACAGGCACATCATACAGTCCGCCGCTCTGCCAGCCCTTGTACACGGAAATCATATTCCGCACACCCAGTCCGCGCAGTTCCGAAAGTATCCCGGAGACCTGATCGGCTGTGGTCATAGCGACCGCTGTTGTTCCCATAAGGAAGGATTCTCTTTCCGAACCAAGGAAATCAATACGGGTATTGTAGCTTATATCACGTTTCTGTATCTTACCGCTGTCAAGCAGATATTCGCGGTAAGCATTTGCCATGCCGGAATAATCCGCATTTTCTTCCGACAGAAGGCGGTATCTCACTGTAAGATCGGAGTGGAGTCTGTCCTGCTCAACTGCCGGTACGGTACCGGAGTTCGACTGATTGAGCGGCTGGACGTAAACGTCACGCAGCAGAAATCTCGCAAAGCAGCGGTTGTAATCAACCATTACGCCATTGGGGACAACTTCGATGCTGCACCGTTCATCACCGGATTCCACAATTCCGAGGTACGCCAGCTCATCTTCGAGATGAGCCATTCCGAACACGGGTGCTATGACCTTGTTGGACGGAGTTACCGTCTCGTAATGATCCCAGATAGTCGATACGGCGGTACGGTTTGTCATACCGTCGTCAACACCGTATATCAGACCGGAAAATCCGGTAGTATAGCGGTGTTCCTTGTTGTCGAGGTATATGAGCGCTCCGTTTCCGTCCGGCACCAGCATATATCCGTCCTGTTCATCAAGATAGGTGTATCCGAGGAACGGGAACAGGCTCACTGTACTGATGTATGTGCCTTCTTTAGACTCTTTTATGGACTCATCGGGTATGCGCACGATCAGGTCGTCACCGTCGAGACTTATATCCACTCCGAGTTCAAACTGATAGTTGCCCTTGAAACTGAGAGCCGCATATATGCCCTTATCGGTGTACCATGTGGAGATATCGGTGGGAACACTGTTCACATCTACCTGATAGGTATTGAGGGTGCCGATTATCGCGTTTATCACGATACCGCTCTTCATGTATGCGGTCCAGCTGGCATTGTTATTGCCGTCGTCCTTTTCATCGCTCACAGTGGAATCAAACACGGCACCGGTCTTTTTATTCTCAAGTCTTACAGAGAACCGGGGTTCGTAATAATACAGCCTGTAAGTATCGCTCTCCGCTACCTGAACATAACCGTCACGGGCTTCCACCTTTGCGCCGAGCGCGGGTATGGGAGCGGAGTGGGTGTGGGTGCCGCTGAGGACATCGGTCTCTGCGCCGTTGATAATGATGACAGCCAGTACGACTGCCGCAATGACCAGTACAGCGGCGATGACGACGGGGATAAGCCATTTCGGCTTTTTAGTATCCAAGTCTGTACACCCCCTCGCCGATTATCGCTCCGATGAATCCGAACACCTGAGCCCAGAGAACATAGATTATAAAGATGAGCAGCGCAAGTATCAGAGCGGTGAACGCTGTGAGCAGTATCACCTTTACAGTCTCGCGCACGGTGAAGTTGTTGACTTCCTTCAGTCCGATGAATGCGATCACCGCTATCCAGCCGTAAGTAAGTATCGAGAGCATCGTTGTAAGGAATGTCTCGTTGTTGGTGAGGACATGGGACAGGATATATATAAGCGGCATGAATACGATGTATGGTGTAAGGCTGTAGCAGATGAAGGTGTATATCTTCTTCACCGTGCCTTCACCCTCGTTTATGGTGCAGACAAGATATGTACATGCTGTCACAGCGATGACCACCGCAATTATAGCGCCGATATCGGTCAGTATCTCATATCTGCCGTCCATTACCGTCTTCATCAGGAAACCGCAGGTGTATTTGCTCACAATATACTCTATCATGAAGACCAGCAGCAGCAGTGACGGCACGAGCCAGCCTTCCCTGCCCTCCGCCGCGATACCGTATGCGGTGTCGGACGGTTTCTTCATAAACCGGAACGAGTAGCACACATTGTCAATGAACCGGTTCTCACGGAGTTTTCCGAAGAATGCTCTCGGCTTATCCAGTATATGCTTTTTCCTGTCAAGCAGCTTTATCACCCTTATGATGACGAACAGCAGGACAAGTACGATTATCACGGTTATAATATTGTTTTTGAGCCAGACGTTGCGTATCTCCCAGTACGCGTCCGAATATCCGGAGTGGTCCTTTGCGAGACGGGCGTAACGCATGGCTTCGATATAGTTCTCCTCACGGAAGTAGCAGCGCCCCATTGCCTTGTTCGCGTAATCGAACATCGAGTTCATCTTCAATATCTCCGTAAGAGGAACCTTCGCCTCGGTGTAGCGTCCCTTTGAATAAAGGTACAGCGCGCTGTGAAGAAGGTCTGTGAACTCGGTCGGAGTGTAGATCTGTATCTGCGCCTTATCGGAGTCAAGTACGTATATCCGGTCTTGCGCATCGAGCGCTATACCGCTTACCATTGTGGAAAGTCCCACACGCTGGGAACCGTCGTCGGGGCCACCGAAAACGAAGATCATCTCGCCCTCGTTGTTGTATTCAAAGATGTATCCCTGCTGATCCGCAACATACACGTTGTCATGGGTGCCGGCCGCAACTGCCGTCGGTGTGTCCGCGTAGGTGCCGTCGGTGTTGTGTATCATGTTCGTGCCGGCTATATTGAGGCGCTTGAGCGTATCATTCTTGTTTCCGCGGGTGACTGTATATATGAGTCCCTTTTCGTCGATCGTGAGGTTGGTCGGGGTAGCGGGGATATTGCTTACCATTTTCGCCCGCTGTTCATCTGTGAGTATCGCGCGGTAGATGACCGTTGTAAGATCCACTGCCGCGTAATTTGTGCCGAAATAGCCGAGGAATGTTCCGCCGTCGGTGGGAGATATCTCGACTATGCCGTTGGTGTTGGACTCACAGACAACAAACATTATGCCCGCGTCATTGACTACTATCTTTATGGGAAGGAAGCTCACTTCATCTCCGTAAAGGGGGCTGGCGGGCTTTGAATATTCACCGGTAAGCTCGCCGCTTTCCGAAAAGACGAATATCTTTCCCGCGTCACGGTCTGCGACATATATATCGCCGCCTTGCGTTACAAAAACGCCGCGGGGATTTTTCAGAACACCTTCGCCTACGATGCGCACAAGCTCGCCGTCCGCAGTACCGACGACTATTCTCTTGTTGCCCGAGTCAGCCACATATATCAGCCCGTCGTCCGCAATACAGATATCGCCCGGTGAAGCAAGCGACTCATCGCCGAATTTTGTGACGGTGGAGTGGGCGAGGTACGCGGCCTGGGTCTGGCGGATCTGCCCGTAGCCGTTTACAGTATATGTGACGTAGGGGGTATCGGCAAATACGGACACAGACAGAGCCGTGCACATTATGACTGCTGTCAGCAAAGCCGCGGCAAGGCGTTTAAGCTTTTGCATATCTGTACCCCCGATTCTTACTTGATACCCGAGTTCGCCATAGTATTCATTACCTTGTTCTGAAGTATTATAAACAGGATAAGGTTAGGAAGGAACATTATGAGCGACGCGGCTGCCGCCATACCCTGTCCGGCGACGGTATTATTCGCGTTTACAAGCGTGTTCATATAGAATGTCAGCGTTTTCATACTGTCATCGCTGAAAAAGTAACTCGATGTTTCCATATTTGTCCAGACCTGCTGGAACACAAGTATCGCAGCTGTGGCAACTGCCGGTCTTATCATAGGCATTATGACCTTGAGATAAATGTCAAGGTCGGTGGCACCGTCCATATACGCGGCTTCAAGCAGCGAATCCGGTACCTGCTCCACGAACTGCTTCACAAGAAACAGGGCTACCGGCATAGCCACCAGCGGAAGTATATGCGCAAGCAGATTGTCGATCAGACCGAGCTTGCAGATTACAAGATATCTCGGAATAAGGACCGCGGTGCTTACGAACATGATCGCTACCTGATTGATACGGGTAAGCATACTGCGTCCCCTGAACTTTATCTTTGCCAGCGCGAATGCCGACATAGTGGTAAGCAGCAGTGCAAGTCCGACGGTTATCACCGTGACCACAAGGCTGTTGAAAAGATACCGGCTCAGCGGTATGCCGCTGCTGTCCGAGAATTTGATAAGCTTTGTGAAGTTCTCAAGAGTCGCGTTTTTGACAAAGAAGGTGGGCGGGAACGCGAACAGCTCCTCCATGGGCTTGAATGCGTGATTGAGGATAAAAACGATAGGCATACCCATGAATATTACAAGAGGAAGTATGAGAAGAATGATCTTGAGCTGACCTATCTCGAAGCGCTTGGGATTGATCTTTCTGCCTTTCATCTTATCACGCTCCTTTCGGCGGCGGGCTCAGACTTTTTCGGTGCCTTTGCAAGTCCGTAAGGGTCCTTTTCCGTGAGAAGCGCGTTGGCTCCCTTGCTGAACAGCTGAACGATCAGCAGAAGCACTACCGATATCGCAGCGGCGTAACCCATTTCATAACGCAGGAAACCGTAGTCCTCGATATGATTTACAAGAAGCTGTGATGCGTAACCCGGAGAAGGGTTGCCGACAAGCATCGAACTTATCATGCCGTTCTGGAATGCGCCGACTATAGCCATTACAGCGGCGAAGAGCATCTGCGGCTTCATCTGCGGGATCGTTATGTACACCATTTCCTGAAAACGGTTGGTTATGCCGTCTATCGAAGCCGCCTCATACAGAGACGCGTCTGTGTTAAGAATACCCGCGATCATGCTCAGGAAGCCTATTCCCATAGATGACCACAGACCGATTATTATAACTATCGGGAGCAGGAACCTCGCGTCGGTGAGCCAGAGTACAGGCTCGGTTATAACGCCCAGTTCCATGAGCCAGCTGTTGAGAAGTCCGGACTGGTCGCCGGAGAAGATCACCTTCCAGAGTACCGTCATCGCTACGCCGGTAGTCATGCTCGGAGAGGAGAGTATGAGAGCAAAAACGGTCCGCACGGGCTTTGTAAGATTGCACAAAGCCCATGCGAGAATGAAGGAAAGAATATAACCGCCTATACCAACAACAACTGCGTAGATTATGGTATTCGGCAGGACATATTTCATAAATTCCGCATCGTTCGTAAGGAGGGTTATGTAGTTCAGCGCTCCCACAAACTTAGGAAATTCAATGGCATTGAAATTAGTGAAGGAAAGTATCACCGCCAACACGACGGGAACAAGAATAAATACGGAGAAGATCAGCGCGTAAGGTCCGATGAACAGCCAGCCGCGCCAGTTGTTTTCCCGGCGGGAGATCTTGTTTCTTCTGCGTTTTTTCGCGGGCTTTACCGCAGTCTGCGCGGCGTTCGCCTGTGCTTCCATTGAACAAGCACCTCCTTGTTTTTACCTGCCGAGTATCGGCATGATGCTGTTTATATCGGGGATCCTGTACTCTTTTATGGTATTCCCCTCGCTGTCGATGTAACCGAATTCTTCAAGCTTACGCTTCATTTCGCGGTCTATGACCTTGACTGCTTCATCGATACGCGTCTGTGCGCTTTTTCCGTCAACTACCACGGAATTGAACGCGTTGCTTATCTCACGTTCCAGCATATATGTTCCGGGAACGCGCGCCACATCTATGACGTTCTTCGCAAATTCGAGAATTACTTTCTTATGGCCGCTGTCAAGCGGAAGACGCTGGAAAGCCTCAACATTCGCGGTGGTCCAGAGGTACTCATCGCCGTAGGTTATCTGCATGGTCTGACCGAATTCCGACTGCACCGGAGTCGATGACCACCACTTGATGAATTCCCATGCTTTTGCTTCGCGTTCGTCATTGCTTTTGAAAATAACGGTGGATTCCGCACAGCCGCAGGTATTTCTCGCTATGCTGCCGTCTTCCTGTTCAAGTCCGGGGACTATGGAGATATCCCACGAACCCGCAAGTTCGGGAGCCGCGTTGCTTATCAGATTGTATGTGCCGTAGTCACATATTCCTATCGGAATGTCGCCGTTGCGGAAATGCTGGTAGAAGTTGTCGATATCGACAGGCATATCATACACCGTGAACATGTCGGTAAGTGTGGTGAATCCCTTTACCGACGCCTCGCTGCCGAGTGTCGTGCCGTCCTGCGCAAGTCCGGAGTAAAGCGCTCCCCCGCTCTGTACGATCAGCGGTGTGGTGCCGTGGAAGTTGCGCATTGCTCTCATGCCGGCAGTCGGATAATAGAAGTTAAGTCCGCGCATCTGGAGTTCCGGGAGCATATCGATAACGTCCTGCATGGTATCCGGTACGGAAAGCCCGAGCTTGTCGAGCACGTCAGTGCGGTAAACCAGCACCCAGAAGTTCATGGTCTCGGGCATCGAATAAACCGACTCTCCGATAGTTCCGGTAAGGAAGAAGCCCGGCTCATAAACCGACGCTGTCTCCCTGAAATCACTGTATTTCGCCATATCCGCCAGAGCCCCGCGTATAGCCAGTTCATACGGTACCGTATAGTTTATTCCGGTAGCCACATCGGGGGCATTGCCGGAGGAATTTGCAAGCACGAGCTTGTACTGGTCGGGCATGATGCTTATATCCACATCTATCCCGGAAGCGGGAGTGAAATACTCGTCGATCATCTTCTGCATTATCTGCACATACTGGCTGGAGCGGTTTACCCATACCTGAAGATGTTCGGGGTCTATGTTCGACGCAGAATAGGACTGGTCAAAGAAGGAAGCTATGAATCGCTCTATCGACTTCCATACCGACTCGAAAAATCCCGGCGGATCGGGAAGCTTCGCACCTTCCTGATACAGCCATATACGGTCTATCGCAAGTCCGTTCTTCAGCAGCGAATCTATGGTGTTGGCGAGATACTGGTTGACGGAGTTGGTGCTGGAGGAAAGCTCCGCTATACGGTAAGGTATCTCGTCGGGATTGTCGGCAAGTGAATTCAGCTGATTTGCCGCTATCAGCATGGAGGACATCACCGCAACATTTTTATTGCCCTCGGTATATATACGCGCTCCCGCCTCAAGGCTCACCAGCCTGTCGGCATATCCTCTCAGCTTATCCTCAAGTCCAGGTATATAGCGCGAAAGGCTCAGGTCTCTGTACTTATCGGAATTCGTTCCCGCCACCTTTGTAATTTCAAGTGCGAGATCATTCACCCCCGCCATTATCTCTTCCACCGATTCAAGAATATTGCATATCGGGTCAAGGGTTATGGTATAAGAGACAGTATGCTCACCCGGTCCGAGATACACGGACAGTTTGCTGCCGTCGCTCCCGGTGAGCGTGCTTATCCTGTAATTTGTCGAGTATGCCATTTCACAGGCGGAAAAAGTCTGATCCGGTATCTTACCGTCCACCCGCACGTCAACAAATACCGGAAAGTCGGTCTTGTCCGGCTGACTGTAGTTCATTGCTATATTATAGTATCCCTCGGCCGCGGCATTGAATGTGTATGTTATGGTCTGTCCCGCGGTATCAAACGAAGCGGGATCTATAACATTCAGCTCGGAGTCCGATACTTTGTAAGGCGACACAGCCGCGTCGAATTCTGCCGTTGCGTGTATGGAGGACTCATTCACCGAACTGTATTTTTCGCCCTCTATGGTTATCAGTTCCGTACCCTCCGCAGTCTTTGCGCCGCTGTATGCGGGTATGGTCTCCGGAGCCGTAAGGGTCACTCCGCCCAGCAGGAAGTTTCCGCTCTTGACTTCAAAATAAAGTGTGTGATGTCCCGCCGGAAGCTCGATGAGAAGAGGAACGGAATGACGATAGCTGCTGTCGGTAAAGTATGATTTTTCCCATTGCAGAGCCTTTTCCGGAACAGTCACCACTTCGTCGTTGTAACGGTCATAGGATCTCTCCGCCTTCGGGAGCCATGTGGAATGCAGCTTCACGTTCCTGCACTCATAGAACGGGAAATTTCCTTCCTCGTCAAGAGCTATCGAGAACTCCACCGGAAGTACGGAATCATCGTATGAAAAATAGTCAAAGCTCAGCGCGTAAAGCGCGGTTTCCGCCAACTCGGCGGCAAATGCGGCCTTATCCCCCGCATGAAGATCGGCAGCGTTATCAGAAGCGGCATAACCCCTTGTTTCGTTCGTCATGAGTCCCGATGTCTCTTCCGTGTATCCGAGAGATATATCTTCGCCGGCATACTCCTTTGCTGTATATCCGGCACTTACCCTGCTGTAATTATTTGAAATGCGCTCACTGACGAACTGTGTATCATAAACAGAAGACGAAGCGGACTGCGCGGCGGAAGCCGCGGAAGCACTTACCGCACCCGCGTGGAATGTGATATTTGTAAACGATAACAACAGCGCTGCTGCCATTGCCTTTGAAAGACGTTCTATCGTTTTCTTTCGTCCCATATTCTTCTCCTTGCCCGCTGCGAGCATTTCAGTAATAAAATTTTCTGTGTACGAGCATGCCCGCGTACACCAGCGAACTTAACGCTCCGAGTATGCACGCGTATATGATAAGCTCAGTCAGGGTGACTTTCCATACATTTACAAGTATCATTGATATCAGCAGCAGCATGGCGATCCAATACACGAACAGAAATACCGTGATAAGCAACCACCGCAGCGCTGTCTTTGCCGTATCGGCAGCTATCTGCTTCTTTGTCATTCCGGCATAGTATGAATTCTTCCGCCTGCGGAACCCCTCACGAGGAGGTCTTTTCTTGTTCTGCTTCTCCAATGTATTTTACTCCCCATACGCTCTCGTCATATCCGACCGCGGACAGTGTCATCACCGGATTTCCGCCTTCATCGTCCATAGCGCAGAACACTCCGCTGTATGTCTTGTCACCGAGAGTCAGCGTCATATAGCAGGTACCTTCGGTGATCGTCCATGTTCCCGCTGACTTTTCGGTCGCTGCGGTGCCGTCATCATTCAGATAAAGTATCACCGGCTCCGCGATCTTACTGTCGATCTTTGTTCCCTGATCTATGAAGTAGTAGCGTCCGGCAGTTTCCTGAACGGAATATCCGTTTTCCGCCGCCTTCTCGCCCTGTGTCTGATACGGCAGCATACACGGCCAGCCCTCGGCGTTCACAATGAACTGGTGGACGCGGGGAGAATGTCTCTCGCTGCCGTCATTGAAACGTGTGTGATATATGACGTATTTTCTTCCGTCGTCATCGGCAAGAGCCGAATTATGTCCCGTTGCCATATATGCTTTCGACAGGCTCGGAAGCATATAGTTGCCGGAAAGCTTAAGCCCGAAGTAAGCATGGTTGAACCCTTTTTCCGGCTTTTTA
Organism: uncultured Clostridia bacterium; assembly: GCA_947166945.1. Classification (GTDB taxonomy): domain Bacteria; phylum Bacillota; class Clostridia; order Oscillospirales; family Ruminococcaceae; genus Ruminiclostridium_E. The sequence goes on along the minus strand of CAMVGH010000001.1, from coordinate 34,945 downwards.
CCGAACATATCGACATATTCCCCGTCAGGTCTTTCGCTGCGGAATACACGTATCTGATATCCGCCGTCGCGGTTCAGACCGCCGTAGGAGACAAACAGATAGTAATATCCGCTGTCCTCGTCCCACAGAATATACGGTCCCTCTATGGAATTGTGCCCGCCGCCCAGCAGCCTCTTGCCGTAATACGGATCAACGCTGTTTTCGGGGTCCGCAGCGGGGTGTATCACCTTACCGGTCTTTTCGTCAAGCTCCAGCAGGAAGATACCTCCGCTCCATGAGCCATACACCATCCACAGTCTGCCGTCCGCATCGTAGAAGACGGCGGGGTCGATAGCGTTCGGGAAATCCTCAAACCGGTATTCATCGCCTTTAAAATATGTTTCGAGCGCATAGTCCTCGCTTACGTAGTCAAGGATATCCGTAGCCTTTATGGTTTCCTTATCATACCCGGAGTAGATCAGCGCACCCTGCCACTCGAAAGGCCCTTCAGGGCTGTCGGAAATGCCATAGCAGAGATTGGAAGCATTCCATGTCGATGTGGTGCAGTAGTACATCACATACTTTCCCATAGCCTTGTTATATATGACATCGGGAGCCCAGACATGCTCACCGCCCTGCTTTGCATTGTCGGTAGGTATGATGCTCTTCGGGCTTCCCGCATACGCGAACGCTTCATCATAGACATCATAGATCTGACCATATACGGTATTGCTCTGTCTGTAACCGTCGGCAACAAATCTCCATGTCTTCAGGTCCTCACAGGACGCGCACGACATATGGGAACCATATATATAATATTTTCCGTCTGCTTTCAGTATGGAGGGGTCGTGGACAGACGCTCCGGACGAAACATTGCCTTTTTTGATACCGTCATAGCTTACTGTAAAGTCGTAATTTCTTTCCACTTCCGCAGCCTCCGTCTGTGCCTGAGCCGGATCCTGCACAGTCTGCTGTGTTCCGCAGGAGGAAGTTGTCAGTACAACTGCAAGAAATGCGGCGATGATTTTTATTGAATTCTTTCTCATGGTGTATTTTCCCCTGTGCTGCAACGGCAAAAAATCCGACAATGTATTTACGCTGTATTTATTATATACCCATTTTCGGTATTGTTTCAATGGAGAATATTCTTATAAATATGGATAATTGTCTTATAGAGTGTTATGTTATTAACAATGTCGTTTACAGGCAAATCTGTACGTACAAATTTCCGCAAAGCATAACCCCCGCATCTCCGGTTTTCAATAATCGGATTTTGCCGAGTGGCGGTATTCTTTCGGGGACATACCGCTGTACGCACGGAAGCATCTGCTGAAATACAGCTTGTCTTCAAAACCGAGTCTTCCCGCGATCTCGCCTATCGGGAGCAGCGTGGTACGCAGAAGATAGGACGCTGTCTGCATCCGCTTTGTGTTATGATACTGCTGCATCGTGACATTGTACTCCTGCTTGAATACCGCAGCCATGCGCTTGTAGCTCAGGAAGAATTCCTTTTCAAGCTTCTCCGCGCTGAACGGTTCCGCATAGTGTTTTTCCAGCCACCCGCGTATCCGCCGCGACACGGAGCAGTCATTTTTGTCCATATAATTCACAAGAGCGATATCTGCCAGAAAGGAATAGAACATACCGTTTATCCTCATGCGTTTCAGTTCGTCACCGCTGCGGCAGTAATCCACAAGTTCGGCAAATCTGCGCTCTATGTATCCGTTTTTCAGTCCGCTCAGTTTTTTCGGAAGCACTTCATACGCCCGCAGCGGCTGGTTCAGCACCAGCGGTGTGGAATCCGGCTCAAACCGCGGCGTCTCGCCGGACGGCTCATCAAGAAAAAAATGGGCGTAATACCACTTTGTGCCGCGCCGCGTCTCCTTTACGCCGTAATGTCTTACATGATGCTTCAGGAAAAGCAGCTCGCCTTCATTTATTTCGTAATCCACGCCGTCTTCCGAAACATACATCGTTCCTTCCACAACGTAGAGCAGGTCATTGAAGTCGAGTACCCTGTCAATATGATAGAACGGCTCGTATGCGGCAAGAAAATCACAGGCGCACACGACAGGCATAGCAGCCGAAGATAATATTATTTCGTTCAAGACTATCCTCCATATTTACAAGAACATTGTCTATTGATTTTTACCTTATAATACAATTATAATAAAATCACGCACAAATGTCAATACATATTCACAACATCAGCAAACATTTGTCCTGTCAAAACAGACCCCGCAGCGGCGTTTTCCTCAGAGACAGACACGGCGGGATATAGAAAAAAATCCCGTATAAGACAATTTACCCCGAAAGGCGGACAAAAATGAGAATTCAGAAGCAGATAAGTATGGGAGCTTACAGGTCGGACGGCTTTATCGAAAAATATCAGAGACTTGTGAGCAGTACGGTGATACCCTATCAGTACGAAGTGCTGAACGACAGGGCGGAAGGCGCGGAGAAAAGCCATGTGGTGCAGAATTTCATCAACGCCGGAAGGGTCCTGCGCGGCGAAGACCCCGGCGACGGGTTCTACGGAATGGTGTTCCAGGACAGCGATGCCGCAAAATGGATAGAAGCCGCCGCGTATTCTCTGAACAATTTCCCGGATCCCGAACTTGAAAAGCAGGTCGATGAACTTGTCGCTGTAATTGCCGCGGCACAGGACAAGGACGGATATCTTGACACCTACTTTACCATAAAGGACAAAGACAAACGCTGGACAAACCTGCTCGAAGCACACGAGCTGTACTGCGCCGGTCACATGATAGAAGCCGCCTGCGCATATTATGAATCTTCCGGCAAGCGTGAACTGCTGGATGTAATGCTCAGAAATGTATCGCATATATATAAGGTATTCATGGAAGACGGACACGGAGGATTCCCCGGTCACCCCGAGATAGAACTCGCCCTTATGAAAATGTACCGTCTGACGGGCGAAAAGAAATGTCTTGAGCTTGCGGAATATTTCATAAATACCCGCGGCTGTGATGCCGGATACTATAAACGGGAGAGAGCCTCCAGAGACTGGACGGTCTGGGGCAACAACGCAGACGACAACGATTATCAGCAGAGCGGAGTGCCGCTGCGTAAAGCCGTGAATGCCACAGGACACGCTGTTCGTGCGGTGTACCTCTACACTGGAATGGCGGATCTTGCTGCCGAGACAGGCGACGCGGAGCTTTACGAAGCCGGAAAACGGCTGTGGGACAGCATAACCGAACGGCAGATGTATATAACCGGCGGAATAGGTTCCACAGTCCACGGCGAGGCTTTCAGCGTTGACTACGATCTGCCTCCCGATACAGCTTATGCCGAGACCTGCGCTTCAATAGGACTGATATTCTTCGCCTCACGTATGCTCGAAAATGAGGTGAAAGGCGAATACGCTGATGTAATGGAGCAGGCGTTCTACAATACAGTACTGGCGGGAATGCAGCTCGACGGAAAGCGGTTCTTCTATGTGAACCCGCTGGAAGTCATACCCGGAATATCGGGAAAAGCTCCGACTCACAGACACGATCTCACACAGCGCCCCGGCTGGTATGCCTGCGCCTGCTGCCCTCCCAATGCGGCACGTCTGATATCGTCCTTCGGGAAATACGCATACGGAGAGAGCCCGGATACTCTGTACTGCCACCTGTACGCGGCGGGAAAAGTACGTTCCGGAAACGGTATGGAACTGGAATGTGAAACGGAATATCCATACGGCTTCACGGTAAGATACAAGGTCTCCGGAAACGGGAATATCGCGCTTCGGATACCCGCATGGAGCGAAAGGTACGACCTCACTGTGAACGGAGAAAAGTATTCTCCCGCACCGGTAAACGGATATGTGCATATACCCGTGACGGGAAACAGCGAGATCATACTCGTTCTCGACGATACCCCGCGCTTTGTGTACGCTTCTCCGGCAGTGCCGAGACTCACAGGATACGCCGCAGTATGCAGAGGACCGCTCGTGTACTGCTTCGAGGGTATCGATAACGACGGTGATGTGCTTTCTCTGAAGCTCGATACAGGCGCGGGACTGTCGGTCCACGATGAGCCGGATCTGCTCGGCGGAACAGTGAAGATCGGCGTTCCTGCGGTAAGGACCGCGCGGACCGGCAGCCTGTACACATCGGAAAAGCCGCATGAAACTCCGTGTACCGCATACGCTGTTCCATACTACACATGGGGCAACAGGGGCGAGAACCAGATGAGAGTATGGCTCCCGACAGCACGGTAATATGATAAGCGATCAGAAAATTCAGATATATACAGGAGGACAACAATGAAAACACTATTTGCAGCAGTAAACGCACTGGACAAGAAGTCCCACATCAACCGCGAGATTTACGGTCATTTCTCCGAACATCTCGGAAGATGCATCTATGACGGCATCTTCGTGGGGGAGAACTCTTCCATTCCCAACACCGACGGCGTAAGGAACGACATCATCGAGGCATTCAAGGAAATAAGAATGCCGGTACTCCGCTGGCCGGGCGGCTGCTTTGCGGACGAATACCACTGGCGTGACGGCATAGGTGAAAAATCCACCCGCAAAAAAATGGTAAACACCCACTGGGGCGGAGTCACAGAAGACAACTCCTTCGGAACAAACGAGTTTTTCAATATGTGCGAAAAGATAGGCTGTGAGCCGTATCTCTGCGGCAATGTGGGAAGCGGCACAGTCGAAGAACTTGCGGACTGGATAGAATACATAACCTTCGACGGCGTATCCCCCATGGCGGATCTCCGCCGCAAAAACGGCAGAGAAAAACCGTGGAAGCTGAAATACCTCGGCATAGGCAACGAGAACTGGGGGTGCGGAGGAAATATGCGTCCCGAGTATTACGCCGATCTCTACCGCAGATATCAGACCTACTGCCGCAATTTCAGCGGAAATGAACTGTTCAAGATAGCAGGCGGTCCGAATGTTGACGACTATCACTGGACAGATGTGCTGATGAGCATTATCAGCGATTACCACGCAAAAGCGATATCACTGCACTACTACACCATTCCCTCCGGCGACTTTTTCAATAAGGGCAGTGCCACAAAGTTCACAGATGAAGAATACTACAATACCATAAAGAATGCGCAGCATATAGATGAACTTATCGGAAAACACTCGGCGATAATGAAGAAGTACAGTGACAATATGAAGCTTGTGGTAGATGAATGGGGCTGCTGGTTCGACGTTGAGGAAGGCACAAACCCCGGATTCCTGTTCCAGCAGAATACCATGAGAGACGCGATCGTGGCAGCGGTGAGCCTGAATATATTCAATCAGCGCTCCGATATCGTGTGCATGGCAAACCTCGCACAGGCGGTAAACGTACTCCAGTGTCTGATCATGACAGAGGGCGACAAGATGCTGAAAACTCCCACATACCATGTATTCGATATGTTCAAGACACATCAGGACGCTGAACTCCTGTACAGCTACACCGACAATTCCGAGACAAACGGTATCCCCGCCGTATCACAGTCGGTATCTATGGACAAGGACGGAAAGATCACAATGACATTCTCGAACGCTTCGCTGGACGAGGCATTCGAGATAGACTGCTCTATCGTCGGCGCGGCTCCAAAAACTGCGGAAGCACGCATACTTACCGGCGATGTCAGGGCGTACAACGATTTCAGCGCACCCGATAAGCTTGCCCCCGCCGTTCACAAGGCAGAGATCACCGGCAGCGGCGTGAAGTTCGTTCTGCCCGAGTGTTCTGTTGTAAGCGTAGTTCTTTCGTAACACAGACGCAAAACCAACGGAGGATAATATGACTATTCAGAAAAAAATAACACAGGGAAAGACATACCTCGGCATCGAGCTCGGCTCCACACGCATAAAGGCAACACTTATCGACGATACCTTCGCACCTGTGGCAAGCGGTTCCCATGAATGGGAAAACAGGCTCGAAAGCGGCTACTGGACATATTCGCTTGACGATATCGGAAACGGGATAAAGAGCTGCTTTGCCGATCTGAAAAAAGATGTTTCGGAAAAGTACGGCACAGCACTTACCACTATCGGCTCTATGGGTATCTCCGCAATGATGCACGGATATATGGCGTTCGACGCGGAGGACACTCTGCTCGTGCCGTTCAGGACATGGAGAAACACCACCACCGAAAAAGCCGCGTCGGAGCTTACAAAGCTGTTCGGCTTCAATATCCCGCAGCGCTGGAGCATAGCACATCTGTATCAGGCGATACTCGACAATGAACCTCACACCGGCAGCATCGCGCATATAATGACCCTTGCGGCATATATACACTATCTGCTCACAGGAAATCGCGTGATCGGCGTGGGCGACGCGTCGGGAATGTTCCCGATAACAGACGGCGGATATGATGAGATTATGCTCGGGAAATTCACCGAAGCCGCGGCTTCTCACGGCTTCACACAGGATATCCGCAGAATACTCCCGGAAGTTCTCTCCGCCGGAGAAAATGCCGGTACCCTGACAGAAGCCGGAGCCGCATTCCTCGACCCTTCCGGCGAGCTGAAAGCCGGGATCCCGCTCTGCCCTCCCGAAGGTGACGCCGGAACGGGAATGGCAGCTACCAACGCTGTCCTCCCGAAAACCGGAAACATCTCCGCCGGTACTTCCATATTCTCTATGCTCGTTCTTGAAAAGCCCCTTAAAGGCGTTTATCCGGAAATAGATATAGTGACTACCCCCGACGGCGCACCGGTCGCTATGGTCCACTGCAACAACTGCTGCTCCGAGCTTGACGCGTGGGTGAAGCTGTTTGAAGAGTTTGCAAAGCTGTCCGGACACGAAATGAAGCGGTCCGGGATATACGAACTTCTTTACGGCAATTCCCTGAAAGGCGATGCCGACTGCGGCGGAGTCATATCCTACAACTATCTTTCCGGCGAACCGGTGACCGGCGTTGAGAACGGCAGACCGATGTACTTCCGTGAACCGGACGGCAGTATGAATCTGGCAAACTTCTTCCGCGCACAGATATACTCTTCTTTTGCGGCTTTATGTTCGGGCATGGATATACTTTTTGAAAAGGAATGTGTAACTGCCGAGCAGTTCACCGGACACGGGGGACTGTTCAAGACAGAGGGCGTAGCGCAGCAGTACCTTGCCGACGCGCTGAAAACTCCCGTCTCTGTAATGAAGACCGCCGGCGAGGGCGGCTCATGGGGTATTGCGCTGCTTGCCGCTTACATGGTATGCGCAGACGGCAGGACTCTTCCCGAGTGGCTGGAAAGCTGTGTATTCACTGATATGGAAAAGAGTACCCTGAAGCCGGACAAGAGCGGCTCCGAGGGATTTGCGGCATTTATGAAGCGCTATAACGCGGGACTTGCGGCAGAGAAAAGGTTAGGAGATGTCTGATATGCTCGAAAAACTGAAACAGGAAGTTCTTGAAGCCAATCTTATGCTCCCGGAGCACGGACTTGTCACATTTACATGGGGAAATGTCTCCGGCGTGGACAGAGAAAGCGGTATGTTCGTCATCAAGCCCTCGGGGGTCGAGTACAAGGGCATGACCGCAGACGACATGGTGGTCGTGAGCCTTGAAACAGGCGAACGCGTGGAGGGAAAATACAAGCCCTCCAGCGATACTCCTACCCACCTTGAACTGTACCGTGCTTTCCCGGAACTTGGGGGCGTATGCCATACCCACAGCCGCTGGGCGACATCATTTGCAATGGCGGGAAAGGGTGTCATCGCTCTCGGCACCACCCATGGGGATTACTTCTACGGTGAAATACCCTGTACAAGAAAAATGACCCCTGCCGAAATAGCAGGAGAATACGAGAAAGAAACTGGAAATGTCATAATCGAGACATTCAAGGGCATTGACCCTATGAGTATACCCGCTGTGCTTGTAATGAGCCACGGTCCGTTCACATGGGGGAAAAACGCCGCAGATGCAGTCCATAACGCGGTCGTGCTCGAAGAGGCTGCGTTTATGAACTATCACGCGCAGAGTATGTCACCGGGAATAGGACCTATGCAGCAGGAACTGCTTGACAGGCACTATCTCAGAAAGCACGGAAAAAACGCATACTACGGCCAGAACTGAAAACAGACAAGGCTCCGAACCGCTGAACTACTGGTTCGGAGCCTTGTTTTCAATTCTGCGGATCTCTGAATGATCCGGTATGTCCCGATCTGACCTTACCATGTTCGTCAGATCGTTCTGCGCTTTCTTCCGGGGCTTACTTTTTTCAGAATAAATTTCAGTATAAGAGATATTATCCACGCAAGTATGAAGTATATCACAGCAGTCGCGATAAGCGGGAAGAAAGCTTCATAAGTACGGCTCCTTATGATATCGCTCATCTTGGTAAGATCCTGTATTGCAATATATCCTACAATAGATGTGTTTTTAAGCAGGGAGATGACTTCACCGTTATAAACGGGCAGGAACCGGACTGTCGCCTGCGGGAATATGAAGCGGAAGAATGTCTGGTTCTCACTGTAACCGAGAGCAAGCGCCGCTTCGCGCTGTCCTCCCTCTATACTCTCGATGCCTGAGCGCATTATCTCCGAAGCATACGCCCCGAAGTTCAGCGAAAATCCCACGACAGCAACCCATACGGCGGACATTCCCGATTTTCCGAGGATAACATAGTACAGGATCATCAGCAGGACTACCATAGGAGTGCCTTGCAGCAGCTTGACATAAATGTTGGATATAAGGCCCGCAAGTCTGCTGCCCGTGCGGCGGAACATACATACCGCGAAGGCAAGCAATGTGCCGAAAATCACCGACATCAGCGTTATCAGGCAGGTCGTACCGATACCCTGTATTATCAGTTTCCAGCGGTCCTCACGGATAAAATTCTTCTCGAAGCTATCCGCTATGCTGTCAAAGAATCCGGTCTGTTTTTCCTCAACGTCATCTTCCGAACGTACTACCGCGACAGCGTCAGCCGTGTAGTAGATATCCGAGAAATTTACGCTTTCGGCACGTTCGGCTGTTATCATGATATTGCCTGCCGCCATATCATACATTCCGGAAGTTATTCCGGGGATAAGGCTTGCGAACTCGGCACTGTCTATTTTCAGCGAATACCCGTACTCACGGCAGAACCGTGCGGCAAGGTCTATCTCAAGTCCGACGTTCTTTCCGTCCTTTATGTATGAGAAAGGCTGCATCGTGGCTGTCGTTACCATTTTCAGCTCGCCGTTCTCTCCGGTGAGCCCTGTCATATCCACTGTTTTCAGACTGTCGTCTTCGCCGAACCATACCCCGACGATCTCGTCATAGGTACCGTCATCGCGTATCTTTTTCAGGAATTCGTTCATCTGATCACGCAGATATTCCTTGTCGGCGGATTTCTGAAAAGCAAAACCGTAGGGTATCTGTGTGAAGACCTCGTTCAGGTATGTGATACCGTTGTACTGCTTCATGAAATCTTCCGCAGTGGAACGGGGAACAGTGAAGCAGTCGATAACTCCCGCGGCCAGTGCCGCGCCGAGATCGGACTGGTTGTTGTACTGATAAAGGTCAGCATCCGGATAACGCTGTTTTATCATCACTTCATAAAGTCCGCCTGTGATGACGCCTATTTTCCTGTTTTCCGCGTAGTACGAGAACGGTCTGTCCTCTGTTTTTGCACTCTGTACGGCATTTTTGTCAACAGTGCCGAGCACGGTCTTGATCCGGTAGTGAGGGACAGAAAAATATACGCTTTCTTCACGTTCCGGCGTGATCTCTATTCCTGCGGCTCCGAGGTCACAGACCTCCGATATGACGGCAGACAGAAGACCGTCAAACGCCATATCGAATATCTCCAGTCCGTAACCGTTCTCAAGGCAGTAACGGTACATTATATACAGTTCATAACCCGCGTATTTTCCGTCTTTCAGATAGATCAGAGGCTCATGATTGAATTCCGCGGCAAGTTTTATCGTACCGTTCGTGTTATCCATGCCGTCCGTGTCAAACGGCACCTTGGCGCTTTCGTCATCGCCGAACCACATATCATACATTTCCTGTAATTGTCCGTCATTGGTTATACGTGTCACGTACGCGCTGATATCATCGCAGAGTTTTCTGCCCTTTTCGGTCTTTGCGAAAATGAACCCGAAATCGGATACGGCTATAGGTTCATCAAGATACGATACGGACGGATCTTCCTTCATATATACGTCCATATACGCGTTATCCGCCACAAACGCGTCCAGCTTGCCGTCTTTGACCGCTTCTATCGCGAACGGGTAATCATTGAAGTAAGCGAACGTCGCATCAGGGAGTTTTTCCAGTGTCATCAGGTCATGGTTCGTTCCGGTCCGGACACCTATGCTCTTACCGTTAAAATCATATAACGATATCTCCGAATTCTCCTCCTGTTCCTGCTGTCCCTCTGCAGCTGATGACATAATTACCGATAATATCACCGCAGCTGTTATCGCAATGATAACCAGAATTATGATAATATCTATCTTCTTCGTTTTGCTCTTCATATTATTTCCTTCCGCTTATAATATCTTTTTCATAGTATTATCGGAAACGATCCCGAACCATGCCGGACAAATATTTCATTTACCGCAGAACGCTTTGTGGCGGTAATGAGATCATTTCTGCATTTTTCTGCGCATTTCCGGCGGCAAACGGGGAGGTTATACCGGAAAATGTACAAAGAGTCATATCGGTTATTATAACACAGTTTCGGAAATATGTCAATCTTGAAAATGCGAAGACCAGCACTACAACCGATTTCATCTTTGATACAGCTTTTCAGATTAAATCAATTGACATATTTTAAAAAAATGTTATAATAAATACAGCAGTGATTTTAAAATCAGATACTCGGAATAATATCCGGCTGAATGAGAGATAAACGGAGGATCGGACTATGAGCAATACAGATGATCGTGAAATCAGAACAAGTGCTCCCAGAAAGGATAAACCGCTGCGGGAAATATCCGTCGAGGGCTGTGAACTTCTCGGAAAAGGCGGCAACGGTGCGGTTTACCGCCTGGACGAAGAGACGATAGTAAAGGTGTATTTCGGCGAACGCAACAGTCCCGAAAAGATCAGGCAGAACAGAGAGACGACAAAGAATGCGTTTGTGCAGGGTGTTCCCACCATGATCGCATTTGATATGGTGCGCGTGGGTGAAAACTACGGTGTTGTTTATGAAATGATAAACGCAAGATCTTTCAGCCAGGAGATAGCCGCAAATCCCGACAGAACAGACGAATTCGCCCACATGATCGCCGATATGCTGGCGAAGCTCCACCACACGGAATTCAAAGAGGGCGCTCTTCCGGATTCAAGAGAGAAGATAAGAAACGAAGTGCGTATGACGGTTGACGCCGGGTTCTATAAGCCGGCGGAAGCTGAGAGACTATACAAGCTGATCGACGAGATACCATACAGAAATACATTCATACACCAGGATTTCCACCCCGGCAACCTTATGCTCCAGAATAACGATATCGTACTTATAGATGTAGATGATTCGGGTCTCGGACACCCGATACTCGACCTCTCGTCCATGTATCTTGTATATGTGACTGCCGCAAAAGCGCAGTGGAAAGCTACAAATCAGGATATCACCAAAAAACAGTACGCAAGGCTGTGGGATATCATAATACGGGATTACTTCAATACCAATGACCCGGACGAGATCGCCGAAATCAACCGTATTATCAAAGGATATTCCCTGATCAGATTCATCAAAGGCGTCGCGACCTCTCCGACAGTACCGAATATCCTGCGTAAGCCGGTAGTCGGCAGCTCAAAGAGAAAGCTATTTTCCATGGTCGATACTCTTCACCCAATACCATGATGTAAGTCCTGATAACCCTTTACCGTTCCGTGACAAGCGAAAAGAATTATAATGACAAGACCGTATCGTTTATCTGCGATACGGTCTTTCTGTATTTATGGTGTTTTTGTTTGTTTTTACAGTTCACGAATCATATACGAGCCTTATTCTTCCATTCTTCCCTTGTGATCCGATACCACAGATACTTCATGATCTGTTCTCTGCTGTATCCGCCGGTGATAACCAGTGTATCGGAAGGCACTTTGTTATATCCGTTCTTATCATAGAATCTGACAGCTCTTTTATTATCGGGTGACACGCTCCAATAGATCAGAGACAGACCCAGTTCCTCAAAACCTGTTTTTATAATATTCTCCATAGCGAACTTTGAATAGCCTTTTCCCATAGCACATGACCGCATCGCTATCGCAAATTCGGCGGAACGACCGGTTATATTCTTCAGGCTAACGGTTCCCATATACCGGTCTTCATCATCCGCCACAGCCAGGTGCATATTATTATTCCCGCAAGAGGCATTTATAAAACCGCGGCAGTCCTCTATCGTCTTACTTCTGAAATCTGTCTGCAAAAAGCATACCGCCATGTCATCATGCATCCATTCAAGCATAAGCGGCGCGTCTTTCATTTCCAGCTTCCGTAAATACATAATACGCTCACCTTTTAAAAAGCATTGACCGTGTCTATCACATACTGAACTTCCTCATCGGTCATACCATAATATATGGGTATACTGAGCTCGGTTCTGCTTATTTTTTCGGCTACAGGAAAATCCCCCTCTTTATATCCGAGATCCTTATAACAATCCTGGAGATGTATCGGAATCGGGTAATGCTTGTTTGTCCCGATTCCGGCATTATTCAGGTGCTTCTCAAGAGCGTCGCGCTCATCACATCTTACTCCGAAGACATGCCATACCGGTACATTTTCTCCCGGAACTGCCGGCAGTATCACCTTCGGATTTCTGATCCCATTCAGATATCTGTCGGCTATCCTTCTTCTATCCGCGTTCATTCGGTCGAGATGCGGCAGCTTTGCGGCAAGGAATGCGGCCTGCATTTCATCTAACCTGCTGTTGTTTCCCTTCAGTATGTGATGATACTTACGATCGGAACCGTAGTTTCCCAATGCCCTTACTTTTTCAGCGATTTCCCTGCTGTTAGTGATCACTGCTCCGGCATCACCGAGAGCGCCGAGATTTTTTCCCGGATAGAAGCTGAACCCTGCCGCGTCACCGAATGTGCCTGCCTTACGCCCCTTGTATGATGCGCCATGCGCCTGAGCGCAGTCTTCGATCACTTTCAACCCGTATTCTCCCGCGATCTTCATAACAGGATCCATGTCACAGGTCTGACCGTACAGATGGACCGGCATTATAGCTTTTGTATTTCCGGTTATCTTCGCTTCTATATTACCCGGATCGATATTGAATGTCGAAAGACACGGCTCGGCAAAAACCGGCTTTGCTCCGACATAGGAGACCGCAAGGGCGGTGGCTATGTATGTGTCCGACGGGACAATGACCTCGTCGCCCTCCCCTATATCTTCCGCTTTCAGGATCAGCATCAATGCGTCAAGACCGTTTCCCACTCCGACACAATACCGCACCCCGCAGTACTCCGCGAATGCCTTTTCAAAATCTTTATCTTCGCTGCCTCCGATGTACCATGAGCCTGCAAACACCCTTTCAAAGGCGCACCTTATTTCATGCTCCAGTTCTCGTTCCATAGGAAGGAAACTGACAAAAGGAATCTTCATTTCAAACCTCTTCTGCGGGCGCGGTATCTCCGCAGTTCTTTACATATTCCAAAAAATCATCATAATTCCTGATATAATCCGATTCGTCATAAAGCTCGGATGCCAGCACCATCAATACGGCATCGGGACTGAAATCAAACATCTCACGCCACATGACATTCGGCACATAGAGCCCTTCATATGGTTTTTCCAAAGGAATGACTTTCTTCTCTTTCCCGTTATCGAGTTTTACCTTGCAGCTGCCGTGAATACAAACAAGGATCTGCTGAAGCGACTTATGAGCATGAAAGCCTCTGGTCACACCTTCTGCCGTATCATACATATAATACACTCTCCTGATACGGAACGGTATATCCTTGAATTCCTCCAAAGCCACAAGCTGTCCTCTTTCGTCACCGTGTGGCTGAAAAACATATTTCATTACCTGCATTTATACATTTCCTCTGTCTTTAATATCCGTGTCTGCTAACTACTTCAGCCGTCTCCGTACGCAGCAGCGGGGCATTTTGCAGCCGATACCCGCCACCGGTCAATGACTTTATTATAATATAAAACCCTTTGAATGTCAAGAGCGATGATATCGCAAATTTCCCGTATGCTGCGCCGTGGATTCCGACACCTTCTGCCGTTTTGCGGAAGATGATCAGCTTATTTTTGTCCTCAAAACACTCTTTTTTAAAAATTTTTCTTCTGTACTATTGACAATAGTACAGTTTTGTGTTATACTACAACTGTATTATCCGGAGTAATACAGTTTGAGATAGTGAAAATATAGGGAGGTGCCGGTTTGTTCAAGATAGAGCTTGACGGAACAGCAAGCATACACGATCAGATATGCAGCGAGATATCGAGACTTATATCCGTGGGAGTCCTTGCCCCCGACGAGAAACTCCCGGCGGTGCGTGAGACCGCAAAGTCTCTCGGCGTAAATCCGAATACCGTGCAGAAAGCATACGCAGCCCTCGAAAAGAACGGACTTATATATTCCGTTCCCGCAAAGGGCAGCTATGTCGCGCCCGGAGGTATGGCTGCCGAAGCGGTAAGGAAAGAGGCTGCCGAAACACTGAGGGCGGCAATGGAAAAGGCGGCGATGACGGGGGTCTACCGCAGCACCGCAGAGGAGATCATGAACGATATATGGGGAAAGAAGGGATAAAATTATGATAGAGATAAAAGACTGCGTAATGGACTACGGCGATAAGACAGCCGTCGATCATGTGTCGCTCACGATCCCGGAAGGCTGCTCTTACGGGCTTCTCGGTTCCAACGCGGCAGGAAAATCCACACTGCTGAAGCTGATGAACGGTATATACCGCCCCACCGAGGGCAGCATACTTATCGACGGAAAGAACGTTTACGACGACCCGTCGGTCAAGGAGCGCCTGTTCCTTGTAGATGATGAGACCGTGCAGTATTCGGATATGACACTTAAAGACATGAAGCGGTATTTCGGGAGATTTTACCCGAAATTCGACAGTGCGCTGTTCGATAAGCTGGTAAAGACAGTGGGACTTCCGGAAGGGAAAAAGACCCACACATTCTCAAAGGGAATGAAAAGACAGGCTGTTGTGATATGCGGGGCTGCATGCAAGGCGGACTATCTGTTCATTGATGAAGCGTTTGACGGCCTTGACCAGACGATGCGCACCATAGTCAAGAATATCCTGATAGACGAGATGCTCGACAACCGGCTCACTGTGGTATTCTCGTCCCACAACCTGAGCGAGATAGACGAATTCTGTGATCGGGTGGGACTGCTCCACGCGGGAAAGGTGCTGTTCGACCGCGAACTCGACAGCGTAAAGAGCGACCTCGTCAAGGTGCGCGCGGCATTTGACCGCGATATCACAGCCGCCGATCTGCCGGAGCTTGAAATTCTGCACATAGGCAGACAGGGTAGCCTCACGGAGATAATCGCAAGGGGCGGCGCGGAAAAAGCAAGGGCAGCCGCGGAGAAGCTTTCTCCGAAGATCTGTGACCTTATGAAGCTGTCGCTCAAAGAGATATTTGTATATGAAATGGAGGGTGTGGGTTATGACGGCTCAAAGCTCGACGAAGAATAGATTTCTTCAATACTATTTGTACCGGTTCGGGAAGCTGAAATACCTGATGATGATACTTTCGTTTTTCGGACTGCTGACTTTCCCGCTGTATTCGCTGCTGCTCGAACGGTACGCGGCTGCAGTGACAAGCCCGGTCGATCTCGAAAACGGATCATATCTGACCTATAAGAACCTGTGCGAAGATCTCGGCTGGAAATTATTCTATGCCGGAGTGCTGTGCGGCGTTGTGGTCATGCTGCTGATACTTCTGGAGGGCTTCCGGTATCTGCACAAGAAGAAATTCGTCAATATGGATATGGCTCTTCCGCTTACGCATACAGAGAGGTTTTTCGGCGACCTGCTGGCGGTAATTACGGCGCAGTTCGTCCCGATCCTGGTAATGTGCGGGATAGGAAAGATCGGCGCTGCCCATGTGCGTTCGTTCAACTATTCACAGTATTATCAGACATTGGAGGTACCGCCCCCTGTACGGCTGTGTGAACGTATGGAGACTATAATACCGCAGTTCATTGTTGCGGCGCTTATGCTGCTTTTCATATCGCTGTTTGTCATAAGCTTCTGCGGACGCACGCCGATAGCGGTAATGATGACAGTTTTCGTGCAGATCGCGGTTCCTGTGATCACATTCACGCTGTGGTACATTTCCGTCAGCAACGCTTACGGCGCTCTCGATGCGTCGTTCGGATACGATCCGTCGGTATTTACACTGCTGTCTCCGTTCGGTTATCTTATGGCAGAGGGCTACGGGGACATGCACTATCTGCTCAAACGTTCGCCATGGGGTTATCTGTTCATTGCCGTATATCTCGCGGCACTCTGCGCCGGAGCATACTTTTTGCAGAAACACCGCCGCGCCGAGCGGACCGGCGAGCCGTTCGTCTATAAGTATGCCCGTCACGTTTTCACAGCGCTGTATATTCTCGCCGCGACAGCGTTTTTCAGCGTGCGCATACTGACCCCCGAACTCGCGTACGGTTACGGATTCTATCAGTTACTCGGCGGTTCCGGCACCAATATGGATTCCGGAATATTCATAGTTCTGTGGATAGCTGTAACACTGGCAATACTGATCGTTGCGGAGCTTATCGGCGGAGGAAAGCCGAAACAGATACCGCTCACGGCGGCAAGATATGTCATTACGACGGCTCTCAGCTTCGGGATATGCGCCGGAGCACTGCTGACCGAAGGCTACGGCTATGTGACATATATCCCGCTGCCGATCGAATCGGACCATGCCTCTATAAGCCTCATGAACGTTTATGACTGGCTGTATTTTGAAGTTCCTTACGATAAGGCTGCGGCACTACACAAACGAATACTCGAAGAGCGTCCCCTTGCGGACAAGAACAGTCCGCTCACAAGGGAGGACGGTATCCGCTTGTCGATAATATATCAGAATGGCGCTAAATACGTTACCGAGCGTGTGTACAATGTTGATGACAGCTACGTTTCCGATCTGTACAATATGTATTTCGCGAACGGCGGTTTCTCACGAAGATACAACCGCGAGGAGAGCAGCTACTACACATATCTTAACAAGGACTACCACTGGGAAACGATCGAACTTGCCACTTCCCTGCAATATGTGTATGTTTACCGAAACGGCGATGAAAGGATAAGGACAGACATTGATGTCGATGAACTGTACGCGGCAATGCAGGCGGACGCCGCGGAAGCCACCTTTGAAACAGTTTATCTGACACCGTACAGAAAACCGGCGAATGTATATATTTACAATGAAATAAAGTATCCGAATGATGTCAATACCGGGATCGGCTCCACAAGCGTTAACGATCTGAACTATCCTGTATATCCGTTCTTTAAGAGAACAATCGCGCTCATGGAGAAACACGGCATAGACCTGTTCCCGGAGAAGGATTATTCGGCTTCCCGTCCGTTCATCGTCAAAGTCGAAGAAGATCAAATAAAAGGTAACACAGAAGTCGGCCTCCATAATTTAGGAGAGAATTTGAAAAACGCTGAGATCCACAGACTGTCACCGGATTCGCCGGAGTTCACAGAACTGCTTGACTATGGTGCCGTGAAGTCTGCATATACAGGCAGCGAGCGGTATTATCTTGTCATTTATAACCCGCCCGGCGCAGCCAATAAAGCCGAAGTGGATTGCTATCCAATCACGGAAGCCTATACTGCAAGAGCCGCGGAAATATGGTCAGAAGCCCCCTACGCCGATACCGAGACCGCGAATTTGCAGGCAGGACTGACTATTTACGGAGAGGAGGAGTGAGAAGCTTACCGGGCGTGCCGGAATAAATAATGCAGCATAATATATGAAAAAATACGGCAGATCTTTTGACAGATCTGCCGTATTTTATTTTATGTCCATGCGGACACAGAGTTCTCACATTTATGAAAATTTATCATTCGATGCCGAAAATATCACTGAATCCGGTCACATCAAATATTTCCATGAGCTCACTGTTATAGTTGATAACAGTGAACGAGCCCTTGTCTTTGACAGCCTTGCACATTATCAGCATCACACGCAGTCCTGCGGAAGAAATATACTCAGTGTCAGAAAGATCTATCGTAATTTCCGAGATGCAGTCACTTGTGTTTTCGTTGTATTTTTGCAGAAGACCGGGAGACGTTATCGTGTCGAGCCGTCCGGATATCGCGCACTTCATCGCATTTCCGTCCACCGATATCTCCGCCGCCAATTTTCCGCTGCTCGTCTTTCCCGCTTCCGGAGCCGCGGACTTTTCCGCTCTGATGACGAACAGATTTACCTCGGCATACGCTTTGCGCAGTCTGTCCATTGCTTCTTTGTCGTTTCCGAGACTGTGCAGCATCGGGAGCTTATCGGCATAGTTCACCATTTCGACTTCAAACCCGTGCCGTTTCAGGTAATCGGCAGCGTTTGCGGGTCATTGACTGCCGACATATCGATATAAGGCAGCAGTTTTTGCGCGTCCTCTATTCCGGATGCAGCCATAAGTCCGATACAGCCTTTTGCCGTAAGGAACACCGGGTTTACTTGCAATAAGAGATTTTCGTCAGACATTGAGTTTCCTCATTAAAATTATGTTGATGTATGTATAAAATGATTGCCAAAAGCGGAGGAAATAAACGAAGTTTATACATCTGCCTGCTTCGGCATGATATCCTCCGTTCAGAAATCAAGCGGCGGGACATTTTCGATAGCAGGAAGCAGACGCTGTCTTATTACAGCATCAATGCGGAATTTTATTGCTTCTTCGTTATCTCCGATCACACTCAAAGAGCGCTGTGCCATCAGAAGCAGACAATACGGCATAAGCTTCTGCGTTATCGCACCTATCTCCTCGGGTGACTGCACTCCGAAATATGCTCCGCACATCACGCCCCATACCTTTTGCGCAAGCTCGAAATCAAAACCGAGCAGCGAGCGAAGATCCTCGTCCGATCTGGATTTGCCGCGGCTTGCAGGAAGTATGATATATGCGAGCATCAGCCCTGCGATATCAAATACCGGATGTCCGACAGCGGCTTCGCCTATGTCGATAAGCAGAAACTCTCCGTCCTGCACCATTATATTTTTTGCATTGTAATCACTGTGCAGGAAAGTGCCGCGGTCAGGGATACTGCTGATAAATGTCTTTATCTTTCCTGCTTCATCTTCTGTGATAAAACCGGAAAGCGAGTCCACCCATTCGATCATTTTACTTTTTTTGTCAGGCAGTCCCGATTCCTTTCCCGGAACGATACTGTGCAGTTTTTTGAGAAGTCCCGCGCTCCTGCCGAATATCTCCGGCAGCTTTGACGGATCTTCGTTCAGCATCTGCGCAGTTGTTTTCGCGTTCAGCAGTTCATAAACAACACCATAGCTGTCCCCGCACTTCACAACATCATAGGATATCGCTGTCGGAACGCCCATAATGAATGCCTTTTGCGATGTTGCCCTCTCCTGCTCGACAAAATCGAGGCTTATCCCGGGATTATAGATCTTGACGATAGTTTCCGGATCAATGCGATATACTTTGCCGTAGCCGCCGGAGCCTATCATTTCACATCCGTCAACGACTACCTCGCGCAGTGCCTTTCTGACATTGAACAGCTCCGTAAACCCGGTAGTCTCGAATATATCATACACATCACGGGAGACATTGATGACAGACAGCGGTTTGTTTATGCTTTTGCGCAGCTTCATCAGCACACGCAGTCCGGCGCTTGATATGTATTCGAGCTTTTCCGCGTCAATAACGATCCCGCCGTTCCAGCCCTCCACAGTGCCGAAGATCTCCTCTTCGGTCTGTGCAGCGTTGTTTGTATCTATCCTGCCTTCAAGAAAGACAGTAAGTGTGTTGTTTTCGTTTTTGGTTTTCATTGCAGTACTCCTTTGCTAAAAACAGCTATATCTGATAAAACGGACTGTCTGAACCTGATCCACACCGGCGTGAACGGTATGGTCACTATTTTCTCGAAAAGAAATACATACCGTGCTTTCAGCCTGTCCCCGTTTCTTATGCACTCGAAAACTTCGTTCGTTTTGTCGCGGGATACGGTAATACGGCGGTATATCTCTTCGGTCTCAAGTTCCGGGTACATATTGCTTGCAATATAGTTCCGCGGCATCCTGAATTCGGCGTGTCCCATGTAGTTCATTCTCTTTCCGCGGATCATTCCCTTTGCAAGAGTACCGGATATTCCCGCATAACCTCCGCTGATGAAAATAAAATACACATCTTTGCTGCCGGACAGTTTTACTTTTCTGAGCCAGTCGCGCAGAAAGAACGGCATTTCGCATACATACACCGGAGTGCATATAACAAACGGTCTGTCCTTCCCGCAGGGTAAACTGTCAGTTTTCCGTCATTTTCATTTATAGTCACATTCGCGCGTCTTTCGTCCGAACGGATCATTATTTGATGAGAAGATCCGATAATCGGCACTATAATGATAATATTATATCATACTTTTCACTTTTTTTCAATAGTTTTAAATAAATAACTCATAATAATCCGACAAAATTATCTTATGGGTTATCTGTCTGTTGTATGACAATGGCCGCAAACTCAGTGATCCGGCGTTATTACTTCGGCAATAAAATAATTGTCTCTTAAAGGTGGCGCATTAATAGGATCGCGTACTGCCGCCGGTCAGATTTTTTTACTTTTCTCTTGACAAGAGAAATATAATGGTGTATAATGATAATAATTAAACGCGTTTAATTATTCGGAGGACGTATGAAGCGAGATCTTGAAAAAACCAGAGCCGCACTGATTGACGCGGCAGAAAAACTTATGAGCGGGTGCGACGATCCGGACGAGGTGACCGCCCGCGCCATAACAAAAGAAGCAGGCGTTAATCTTGCAATGATAAACTATTGCTTCGGGTCACGGGAAAAATTGCTTTATGAGGTCTTTGCGAGACTTCAGCGGAACGCAGCGTCATTGGATCCGGGTATCGGCGAGATAATAGGCGGAGACCTTTCGCCGAAGGAAAAGCTGGCGGAAGCGCATTTCCGGACAATGAAGCTGATGCTGGCGAATTTCAAATACTGCAAGGCTCTTACAAAATATATACTCATCACACGAAAGATCGGCGACAAGCGCATGAGCGTGCAGTTTATACAGCAGCACTTCGGCGGTCGGAAAACCGAGGGAGAATGCCGGCTTATAGCCTTTGAGCTTTCGGGAATGCACGAGCTTGCGATCCTGCGGCATGAGGAGATAAGGGAGCTATGCGGTACCGATCTCACAGATGATGAAGTGCTGAAGAAATTCGTTTACGATAATGTTGAAAGAATGTTGGGTGACTGATATGTATATTTTTGATCTCAGATCGGCGGCAGGAACAGGATATGACATAGGCGGAAAGGCTGAAAGCCTCGGAAAAATGCTTCACATGGGGCTTCCCGTGCCACCCGGATATGTTATTGCGGCTCAGGCGTTCGAGGGTGACAGACTTAAAGCAGATGCCGCGGAGGAGCTGTCGCGGCTTGTTGAGAAGCTGTCCGCAGCAGGTCATACATACGCGGTAAGATCGTCTGCCGTAGGCGAGGACGGAGCGGAGGATTCCTTCGCGGGCGCTTACGAGACTGTTCTCGATGTGAAGCCTGCCGATATAGAGAGTGCAGTACACACTGTGGCAGCGTCTGCGGAAAACGAGCGTGTCGCCGTATATGCAAATGAACGAGGGACACAGACAGGCGGCACGGCTGTGGTGATACAGCGGTATGTTGCGCCGGAATACGCCGGAGTGCTGTTCACCGCCGACCCGATCAGCGGCAGCCGGGGCAGAATGACAGGAAGCTTCGTGCGCGGAGCCGGAGAAAAGCTGGTCTCAGGCGAGGGCATGGACGGAGAATTTACGATAGACGCAGTAAAGTATTCTTACAGCGGCAGTGAAGAAATGGCTTCCTGCGCGAAAAAGCTTTTCAAGCACGCAAAGAAGACAGCCGCCGACGGAGTTCCGAAGGATATAGAATGGGCTGTTTCCGGCGGGCGCGTATATATACTCCAGTCCCGCCCCATAACCACACTGTTCCGGAATAATTTCGATGATTTCGATATCAATGATTCCCTGTGCGGGGAACTTCTGCTTTCAAAGACAAATGTGGGCGAGATATTCCTGCGTCCGGTGTCACCCGTGACCTTCGGTATGGTCAATATGATCGGTGCCACGATAGGTATTCCGCTGATAGCAAATGTGTGCGGGCAGCTTTATCTTGATATAAGCGGGATATGCTCGATGATAATGTCTTTCGGCGTAAAAAAGGAAAAGGCGTTCGGCATCATCAGAGAGCTTGCGGGAGGCATACCGGACACGGAGATACCGGTTTATCCGTATGACCGGAGAAAACTGCGGAAAGCTCTGGGAAATATAATAAAAGGCTCTTTCGGAAAAAAGCCCGCGAAATATAAGCCGAAAAATCTCAAGGGGAAATTCACACAAACGAGTCTCGAACTTATAGAAATGATACGAAAGGTCGGAAGCAAGGAAGACCTGCTGAATATATGGAGCGGTGAATGTGAGCCTTTCATGAGCGGAGCGCTGTCCGCGATAATGACGGGGCTTGATGTGAAGTCTCTGTTCAAAACGAGGGAGAAACTTGAAAAGATATGCGGGACGGAGCTTGCCGATCGCCTCATGTCCGACTGCTCCGGCAGCAAAAATATCGAAAGCTTAGGACCTCTGCTCGGTATTGCCGATGTCATTTCGGGAAAGATGACCCGTGAGGAATACACGGTAAAGTACGGTCACCGCGATGCGGACGAAATGGAACTTTCCCTGCCCTTTCCGTATGAGAACGAGCAGTTCCCCGATAACGTCATAGAGGATTACAGGAAATCGGGCGTTGATGCCTACGCGATGAAAGCTGCGCAGGAAAAACGCCGCGAAGAAGCGGTGAAAGAATTCAGGGAAAAATACCCGGCTCAAAGCGCAAAGCTTGACCGTATGCTGAACAAATACGCTGCCGCGGTCGCGGGAAGAGAGATCATAAGAAGCGATGCCCTGCGGCTGTTCTGCATCATACGCGAATTTCTTCTCCGCGCGGGAATTCTCACCGGGCTTGGCAACGATATTTTCATGCTGTATATCGACGAGGTGAAAGCTCTGCTTGCAGGCGACGAAAGCTGTATCGAAAAAATACCTGCAAGGCGCAGAAATTATGAAAAGCAAATGGAAATGCCGAATTTCCCGAGCATGATATGCGGGAGATTTACCCTTGACGAATGGAGAGCCGCGGGCAGCCCCGGCGGTTACTACCGCTTCGGGGAGACTGCGGCGCGGTCAGATGACCGCGTTATTAACGGAGTTGCAGGCTCTGCGGGTCAGTGCGAGGGGAATGCAAGAGTGCTGAAAAACATTGACGACGCGGACACTATCGAACAGGGCGATATCCTTGTGGTGCCTGCCGCGAACATAGGCTGGGTACGGGTATTCCCGAAAATATCCGCGCTGGTCACAGATGTGGGAGCGCCGCTGTCACACGCCGTAATAGTTGCAAGAGAGCTCGGCATACCCGCGGTGGTGAGCTGCCAGAGCGCGTCATTTCAGATACACACCGGCGACAGGATACGTGTTGACGGAACCCTCGGCAAGGTGTTTATCACAGGAAACGGGGACTGACTATGGAACAGGACAAAAAGAGCAAAAAAATAATGCTGTTCACAGGCATAGCGCTTGCTGTTCTGTGCGCGGCGGGAATAGCCGCAGGCACAGTAATTGACATTGATATCGCACAGGCTGTATATTCCCCGGACAGTGTTTTCTGGCGGGTCATCACAATAGCGGGAATGTATCCGTTTATGGCAGTATGGGTGCTGTACATGGGGGTTATATGCCGACAGGTGCGCAGCTCGGACATTTCAAAGGGCAAGAAGACTGCATGGACTGTTGTGTGCTTCTATCTCGGACTTTCCACAAGCGTTGTATGCTCATGGGCAATGTTCGCACCGGACACTATCGGCGGAGTATTTCCGGCGGCAATAAATAATCCTGCGGCAATCACCGCAGGAGCTGTCTTTGGTGTATATCCGCTGTTTTTCCTGGGATTGTTCACATCAAAGAAAGAATACGATAAAAGACTGCTGAAGCGTCTGATAGCGCTGTGCGTTTTAATGCTTGCGGCATTATGCGTAATGTCCGCAATGAAGATGTTTTTCAGCCGCCCGCGTTACCGGCTTCTGATACAGGAGATACCGGGAGTGGAGTTTCAGCCGTGGTATATCCCGTTTGCGGGTGCCAACGGATTTATAACCGGAATGGACATAGACTGGAACGATTTCCGTTCCTTCCCCAGCGGTCATGCCTTACAGTGTATGGGGCTTATATTCGCCCTGCCGCCGATCGCGGAGATCTATGACCGTCTCAGGAACATGAAAACCCTGCTGTTTGCAGCCGCGGCGGTATTTGCCGTACTGGTCTGCGTTTCAAGAATGGTCATGGGCGCACATTTCCTCAGTGATGTTTCCATGGGTTCACTGCTCGCTGTAATATGCGGCTTTATATGGTTTCTTTACGTCATGACCGATCGTGTGAGGTCTTCAGACAGGATCAGACCGGCGGCAAAGGAATAAAGCTGTAGCCATGTATCCGTTCGGGTCCGGCTCTGTCCCTGTTTGTCACAGTATGATCCTTCCGTTCAGGAACTGTCGGAGTCCCGCTGACGCATTTTGTACAGTGAGGAATAAAACGATCCCGGAGTGCTTACAGTGAAGTACTCCGGGATCCGTTCATGGAATCGAAAGTCTGCATCAGACCGGATCTGCGGTCAGTGATGCCGCCTTTTTTATTTTATTCGGCATTTTTCAGTGCCAGCACTTTCGGTATCCGCTTTATTCTGATAAAATCAGCACAGGTTATCAGCAGATAAGCGGCGAAGACAAGCAGGAATTCCTTTACGAATCCCGAGAACGGGATCACAAAGGCAAACCACCCTCCAAGCTTCATCAGGATCATGCTCCATACAATTTTCATCACAACATAGCCGAGATATACTGCCGCAAATTCGGTAATGAACATAACGACCGCGGTGGTCACCATATACAGGGACGCTATCTCCTTGTTGGAGTATCCGAGTATCTTGACCATTGAGATAGACCGTTCATTCTTTTCAATGATTATCTTTGTAAGGAGATACAGTATTATAGCCGCAACGATAACGCATACATACTGGAAATACACCATGTAGCTGCCCATTGAATGATCGAGCTGTCTGGTGATCTTAAGCATATCGTCCGCTGTTATTTCTTTGGCGATATATTTTTCGTCGATATCGGTTATTTTTGTGTCTGCCATATAGCCGCTGAAGTAGTCCGCGTCCTTGTCGAATACCTTGTTGAATCTGTCCTGTGAGATGAATACGGCGATCCCGGCGGAATAATCATAGATGCCATATACTGTAAATGTGTAATCTCTGTTCTCATATTTCTCCGAGAGGGTTATTATATCGCCCTTACTGATATGATACTTCTCCGAAAAGGCTTCGGACACATATACGGCGGAACTGTCGCTTCCGGCATCATCGTAATAACTGTCATCGAGAGTGATATATCTGCTTCCCTTAAAGGTCCCGTATATCGAGACTTCCTCGTCAAAATCTCCGGAGCGGCGCATGAGGGAATACATCGAGATCTTTTCGGCACCGTCCGTATCCGTGGTTATCGTATTCCCGGTCTCGTCCTCTGTGGTAAGCAGGACGACCTGATCCTCGGCAAACATCATATCCGCAACAGAATCCTGATAATACCTGAGAGTCTCCGGCATACCTACCGCCATGGACAGCAATATCATCACAAATGTGACTCCTACGAACATCATGATATAATTGGGAATGTTCTGAAGAAATACACGCATACGGAAACGCGCAAAGAATTTCCATTTCGGAAGCCGCATTGCCTTTTTCCTTCTTGTCTTTTTCAGGTCATGTCTCAAAAAGCGCAGGGGAGAGAGACGGAGCGTGCGCACTATCACGATCAGGTTTATCACTATCATAAGGATTATGGGAACCACGGTGGTCTTTACAAACGCTTCCGGAGTCCAGATAGTCTCATATCCCGGCAGGCTGTAGCTGTTGTAGTACATTGCGACTACAACATATTTGAAGAGCGTATATCCGAGGATATTGCCCACAAGCGCGGCAAAGATCACAACAATGACAGGTGCGCTCATATAATACCGGACAAGCTCTCCTTTGGTATAGCCGGAAGCTCTCAGAGTTCCGATAACGGACGCTTCTTTTTCGAGCGTGGTGTTTGCCGTGACAGCGAAAATGAAAGCCAGCACTGCGATCAGTATGTAAAGCAGCACTCCTCCCATAGACTTATCCGAGCCCATATCATCCGGGGCGAATGTTATGGCGTGGTTAGCATAAGAAGGTACAAAATCCTTTATTTCGTTTGTTTTCTCAGACACCGCGACCCGCGTTATCAGGACTTTGAGGAGGTTGTCGGAGATCTTCTTTTCCTCAAAAACATCTGCGGGCTTGCTGTCATATATATAAGCGTAGTTCAGATGCTGCGCTCCTGTGATACGTCTGTACCCTTCATCTGTCGTCATCGCGACATTGAACGTAAGCGCGTCGAACATGGTATCGGTATTGCTCTCGTACAGCGTTGTGTAATCAACAAATCCCGCAAGCCCCACGACTTTGAATTCAGTCCTGCCCGCATATATGGTATCACCGACT
Organism: uncultured Clostridia bacterium; assembly: GCA_947166945.1. GTDB lineage: Bacteria > Bacillota > Clostridia > Oscillospirales > Ruminococcaceae > Ruminiclostridium_E. The sequence goes on along the minus strand of CAMVGH010000001.1, from coordinate 8,250 downwards.
CTGATCTTTACATTGTCCGCGTGCATACGGTCGATCATTATTTCGTTGTCGGCTGCCGGAGCCCGTCCTTCGAGAATATCGTAAAGGTTGACTTCCCTTCTTTCACTGTAAACGCGTACTGTCCCTTTGTAACCGCTGTCGGAAGCGACAGTCTCTTCGACATCTTTGTAGAACATATCATAGAGCTTTACCGGAACAGGGTCAAATTCGGTTTTCAGATCATAGCGTTCGGCAAGCTCGTCATATTCTTCGTTTATCTTCTTGTCGATCTCTTCTTTCGCCTTGTCCATGGCTTCGGAGAGAGCGTCCTTATATTCTTCGGAATCATAGGCTGTTTTCAGAGCATCTTCAACAGCGCTGTCATAATTCCCGGACATAGCGGCATCAAAAGCTGCATCTATAGATTCCTGCCGCATTTCGTCGGTATATTCCATTCCCATTGCGGCAGCAGCACTCAGCTGCTCGTCCACAGCCTGCGTTGCGGCTTCCAGAATGGCACTCCGTACCTGTTCGCGGACTTTTTCCTCCACAGCGTCTTTTACCGCTTTGTTTACTTCTTCTTCCGCTTCTTCATAGGCTCTTTCGCGGAACACTGCCACCACATCGGCGGTCGTACCTGTCTCAATGGCTGAGATCATCTCAGGATCGGCTTTTGAGGAAAGTTCAAAGTGACCGCTTTCCCGGTTGTATTTTTCAGCCCCGTTATCAAGTGACTGCATCATGCTGTTATTGGCAACATACATTCCGGAGACGAATCCTATAGTCACTACCAGCATGACAAAGATCATAAGATAGCGTTTCCAGTCACGGATCATATCCCGCCATACTCTTTTATTAAGCGGATTTTTCGGAGGCTTTCCGAAAGACAGTTTATTTTCCTGCATTTTCCTGCCTCCTTACCATTCCAGCTCGTCGGCAGTCATTTTCTGCGTGTTTATGTCGTCGTGGCGTATCTTTCCGTCACGCAGCTTTATAACGTGATCCGCCATAAGACGTATTGCCTCATTATGCGTTACCATGATAACAGTATTGCCGTACTTTTGATTTACTTCTTCAATAAGACGCAGTATCTCTTTTGACGTTGTGTAGTCGAGAGCGCCGGTAGGCTCATCACAAAGCAGGATATCGGGATTTTTCACGATCGCCCTGCCTATGGAAACACGCTGCTGCTGTCCGCCGGACAGCTGATTCGGCAGCTTGTGGCGGTGTTCATAAAGTCCGAGCGTATTAAGCAGTTCGTCCGTATCAAGAGGGGCATCGGACAGATAAGCTCCCGTCTCGATGTTTTCCTTGACATTAAGATTAGGTATCAGATTATACATCTGGAATACATATCCGAGGTGCTTTCTGCGGTATCTGGTAAGATTTTTCTCGTCCATATCGGCGAGCTTGTCGCCGTTTATGTAGATCTCTCCGGCGTCTGCGCTGTCGATCCCTCCGAGTATGTTGAGCAGGGTGGATTTACCCGAACCCGACGGGCCGAGCAATACACAGAACTCTCCTTTGCCGACTGTGAAGTCAATGCCTTTGAGTACATCCTGTTTCGTATCCCCGCTTCCGAAGCTCTTTTTCAGTTCCCGTACTTCGAGAAATTTTCTTTCGTTCTCGCTCATAACTCTTCTCCTTTTCTTCTATACGGTTAGTTGCAACTAACCAGTTGACATTATATCACTTTTACACAACAATGTCAAGAGATAAACCAAACGGAACCGACAGAAATCAGTTGACAAATACGTATTATTTGTGTATAATGTACATATACTTCGAGCAGCAAAATATATACGCAATGATGATCAGCCCGGTGCCGACCATGCTTTTCGCCCTGAAGGAGGATCTTATGGATAATATTTTCGACCTTAACAACATCTCCGTTGATTTTGATATCATGGAGCGTACAAATCCCGTTTTCAACACCGCTAAAATGACCGTGTTCCAGCTAAGTGTCTCCGGCAACGGATATGCTGCCGCTATCGCCGAAAAGCTCGGTCTTACCTATGATAATGCGCAGAATTCCAAAAGCACTGAAATTCCTCCCGAGATCGCAGTGCTGAATAATATTATTCTCGAAACAAGATATAAGACCATGGGGGCGCTTGCAGAGAAAAGCGGCTGCCCCACAGAAGTGGATCTGCCCTGCGGATATACTCCACGCGCGATCGAATTTTCCAATAAAGGTATCCGCTTTGTCGGAATAGACCTCCCCGCCGCAATTTCTGAGGCCGAGCCTGTTATCACATCTCTGATAAGCGAAGATAAACGTGAGCTTGTGCGCTTTGCGGGTGCCGATGCCACAAACTATGAGTCTCTTGAAAAGGCACTGGACGGCATCGACGGTGAGCTTTGTATCACCACCGAAGGGCTTATGATGTATTTTACCGACTCGGAGGCAGGCGTTTTCTGCGATAACATCGCCAGACTGCTTGCCGGACACGGAGGCTGCTGGATAACCGCAGACCCGGAGATCTCGCTTCAGTATATCCTGACCGCTCAGCCTCTTTTCGGCGAACGGTTTATGGAGACAATGATGAAATCAAAAGCTGTTGCCGATGATAAATCCGATTTTAATGTCGGCGGTCAGGCTTTGGTTATTGATGTACGTTCCGACGTCAAATCCGGTATGAAAAAGGCAATGATGTTCCTCGCCGCTCACGGTCTCAAAGCAGAAAGACTGATCATTTCCGAAAATATGCCCGAGATCGCGACGCTGTCAGATGTCGAACCACAGGCGGCAGAAGCAATAAAAGCGGCTATGAGCATGTGCGCTTACTGGAAAATAACACTTCTTGACAGCTCTGCCGGAATCGATACCTCTATGGTAAAGAGCGAAGTTTTTGACGCAAAAGCGATCTTCGCTGACGGCGGTCTGATGCTGCGAATGTCCGGCAGAGTGGATTCGATCAATGCCCCAAAGCTCCTCGCTTTCTGGGAGAAGGTCTCGGCAGATGAAAAGATAAACTCCGTAAGCATTGACTGCACAGGACTCGACTATATCTCGTCCGCAGGACTCAGAGTCATTCTCATCATGCACAAGGCCTGCCCCGAGGGAGCAACGATTTCAGGCGCCAATGATGCCATAAAGGAAATACTTGCACAGACAGGCTTTGATTCGATCATAACACTGGTCTGATCTTGCAGACCATAAACAGTAAGGACGAACAGCAAAACAGCGGGTTGCCGGAAAACGGCAGCCCGCTGTTGCTGTATGATCTGTCTGTTATTTTTTCTGAACTTATTCTTTCATAGGTACAATATTCACACGGGATAACACCGTCTGATATTTAATGTGTCCTCAATAACTGCCTTTTGGCAGTTATTAACTGAAAATCTGCAAAACGGATTTTCAGAAAAGTCAATCATTACATTATGCCTCCGGCAAATACACTGCCGGGACCGCAGGACAAGGCTCCGGACCGCTGAACAGTGCGGAACAGAGCCTTGTTATCAATTTCCCGAACTTTTATAAAACCGTATGCTGAATCTCCAGAACAAGTATGCCGCAAGATACATCAGAATACCAATGACCGGTGTAAGATACATAAATATCTCCGGATATTCCGCCATATCGCTTTTCCGCAGCAGAAACTGCGCCGGAAAGTAATTCACGAACGCAAAGGGCATCACATAGATCATAATTATCTGAATGAACCTGTTGAAAATGCTTATCGGATAGCCCGCAAATTTGCGCATATTCCAGTAGAGCATCTCCTTTAAGCTGTCGGTTTGCAGCAGATAGATATTCAGCGCAGCAAGCAGCAAAAAGACAGCGCCTTGTATCAGCACCCCGCCCGCAACTGTCAGAATATAATAGACCGCGTTGAAAAAATTCCATTGTATGCCGACCTTGCCCGCCGACAGCAGGAACAGCACAAGTCCAAGACCTCCGTGACCGATTGCTGCGAACCAGTCGGAATTTACGAATATTATCTGAAACAGAAGTCCCCTCGGGCGGAGTATAAACCGGTCAAAGCTGCCGTCACGGACGGTCTTTCCGAAGTCCCTGAGTCCCGTGAAGAAGATTATCATTATTCCATAGGTCAGGAACAGCAGACTGAACAGAAACAGCATTTCGTATATATCCCAGCCGTTCAGCGTGTCGAATTTCAGAAGCGTGAACCATATCACGATAATTCCCGTGGCTTCACGCAGAAATACCGCAAGCGACCTCAGCACAGCATCGACGCGGTACTGGAACCACGCCTTTGCGGTTGTTTTCGTATATACTGCCATTAAATGCAAAGTGTCTTTCATTTCAGCCCCCCTGAACCACGAGCTTGCGCTGTCCCTTTTTCCATAACAGATCACCGATCAGGTATATCAATATTATCCAGACAAGCTGTATCGCGCATTTTACGGCAATTTCCCCATAGGAGAGCTGCCCGAGATATATCTGCACCGGCGTAAAGTAAATAGACGCGAACGGTGTGAAATTCAGCACGCCCTGCATCCATTCCGGCATGAACCACAGCGGTATCATAGAACCGGATAGCACATTTACAAACACATTCTTGATAGTGATAAGGCTCCAGATATTCACCAGCCAGAATGAGGTCATCTGGACCGCGAAGCTTATAGAGAACATCACCCCGGCGCCCAGTAAAGCGCTGAGGAGGAAAAGCAGAAAGCACGGAACATCGGCGGGAGCGTTTACTCCCGTAGTGAGCATGGCTGTTATCAGCACAGGAATGAATTTGAATATAAGATTGAACGCAGAATTTCCGACATTCTCGGCGATCATTCGTCCCTTGAAGCTTATCGGGCGCAGCAGTTCTGTCGATATGCTTCCGTCCCATATCTTGTTCGGCAGAAAATAGTCGTCCGGCGAGCATACGGTTCCAAGTCCCAGCGACAGCACAAAATTAGTTGTGACCATCGGCATCGTTATACCGCCGACCTGTTCCACGCCGCCGTACAATGCACGGTATATCTCGTAGAAAATAAAGAATTGCAGGACGGTTGACAGTATGCTCATAAGGTGATCGAAGCGGTAAGCGCTCCTGCCGAGAAATGCCTTTCCGGCATACGCCGTATATGCTGTCACGCCGTTCCCTCCCCGCTGTATATTTTCCTGATGATGCTCTCTATATCCGGCTCGGATATGTTTATATCACGCACACTGTAATTTTGCAGAAGCAGGCTCATCAGGTCATTGATATGTACTTCCTTTCCGAAAATGAAGCGTTTGTGCCGCGGGTCTATATTCTCGGTCTCCACGCCGGTTATAGGCTCTGTCTCGGTATCTGTCATAAACTCAACATCGAGCCTGCGGGTGGAGCTGTAACGCTCGCGGATATCTGACAATGCCCCGTCATATACCTTGCTGCCCTTGTCGATTATAATGACGCGCTTGCAGGTCTTTTCGATATCCTGCATATCGTGAGTGGTAAAGATCATCGTCACATTGTCCTGCGCGTTCAGCTCACGTATAAAAGTGCGTATCGCTTCCTTCCCGACAACATCGACACCGATAGTCGGTTCATCGAAAAAGACTATCTCAGGGGAATGGAGAAGCGCCGCCGCTATATCCGAGCGCATACGCTGACCGAGCGAGAGCTGACGGACAGGCTGATTTATAAAGCCGCTCATATCGAGCATTTCCGTAAATCTGCCGAGATTTTTCTTATACACATCATCGGGTATGCGGTATATCGCTTTCAGCAGTTCAAAGCTGTCTATCACAGGCAGGTCCCATTGAAGCTGCGACTTCTGACCGAACACAACTCCTATCCTGCCCACATAGCTTTTGCGCTGCTTATACGGTATAATTCCCGAACAGGTTATCTCGCCGCTGTCGGGAAAGAGAATGCCGGACAGCATTTTGATAGTTGTGGATTTTCCGGCACCGTTGGGTCCGATAAAACCCACCATTTCACCCTGACCAATAGAAAAGCTGATATCCTTCACGGCTTCGCGCTTTTCGTATTTCGGCGCAACAAGGTTCGCAAGCATACCGGGAATACCGCTTCTGCGCTTGCTTACCCTGAATGTTTTGCTTATGTTTTTTACTTCGATAAAACTCATTTTTCTTTCCTTATCTGCAATATCAGTCCAATGTGCTTATATCTGCGAGGACACATTAATTATAGCATAATTTGCAGTAATTATCAATAATTATGAACAAGAAAATTCATCAATCTATCGATCCGGTATAATAACTTCCGGACTTGCTGATAAACAGAAGTTTCCGCTGCCTGAATAAAAAACGGCAAAGCGAAATTAATCCGCAAGTTTTATTTCTTAAAAGCTTGCATATCATCGACAAATGTGCTATACTGTTTTATATAGCCGTTAGCTTTCGCTAACAGCGGAGGAACAACGTATGAAAATACTTGTTTACGGCTGCGGGGTCATAGGCTCATATCCGGCACACGTTCTCTGCGCTGTCCGCGTGCGGAAAAGAACGCGGCGCCCGTTTGCGGTATGATCGCGTATGAACTGAAAACAACAAAGGACGGTACCTGATATGCTTGTTACGATAATCCTCACACTCATAGGAATGGCGCTTCTGTGGCTGATGATATGGTCGGCGACAGTAACGATGCCGACGAAACTGCTGGCAAAGAATTTTCCGGAAGATGTACAGAAAGCTCTTCAGCCGAGACTTGACGCACTGCCGATGAGCGGAAAGCGTGTATTCGGAATGATGATCCTCATCGTTCTTATTCTCGGATTTATTGCGCTGTTCATTATCGGCGGCATTGACGGAATGAACAATAATTTCACATACTTCGACTATCTTATCAGATTTCTGATAATGAGCTATGGAGTGAAAGCGTTTGACATAATCGGACTTGACTTCTTTCTGCTCACCAAAACACATTTCTTTCAGCACTTTTTTCCGGAAACGGAAGGCTGCACGGGCTGGCAGCAGTTCGGCTACAACCGCAAACAGCAGCTCCGGCATATCGTCACAATGGGCTTGATGGCGCCGCTTGAAGCATTGCTGTTCTGGTATATTGCAAACAGATAAAAAAGGGGGGGCAAAACGTAATGATCAAAAAGAGACTTATAAAAGAAATGGGCGACAACAAGCGCTATATTTTCGGAAATGCGGCGGCACAATGGGTGTCGCTTGCGGCGAATATCGTTATGATCTTTGGTATCGCAAACCTCCTTGATAAGATGATAACACGGTCTGCGGGTACGGCAGATTATACTTTTGCAATAGCCGCCGCGGTCTGTTCACTGCTGATACGTTTTGTCTGTTCACGGTTGCAGGAACGGTGCAGCTATCTGTCAGGCAAGTCGGTAAAGAAGAAGCTCCGGGAGCTCATCTTCCGCAAGCTGATGCGTCTCGGGACAAGCTACCGTGAGAGTGTTCCAACAAGTGAGATAGTGCAGCTCTCCGTTGAGGGCGTTGACCAGCTCGAGACCTACTACAGGCAGTTCCTCCCGCAGTTCTTCTACGCTTTTCTCGCACCTCTGACGCTGTTCGGAGTGCTGTGCTTCGTGAGCGTGCAGTCGGCGGCCGTTCTGCTGATATGCGTTCCGCTGATACCGGGCGCGATAATGGCGGTGCAGAAGATAGCAAAATTGTTTTTATTGTGATCGGCTGTATCACCCTTATGTACGTCGTATTATGCTACTATGTGAACGGCGAGAAGAATCTGAAATGGATATCCACAGGGCTGAAGGAAAAGGGTAATAAAAAGTTCCTTAAGGCACAGCTCGACGATTACATAAAGAAGTACTCCTATCTGGAAGATGAAAGATCTCCGGAGGATACCTTCTTTGTGCCTTATCTGAGGAAATGGCTTCACGATCATAAGGATACGATCGCCAAAAGTACAGGCGAAGCCTATGAGTTGGTTGCTAATGCCCATATCTTCCCTTACTTTGAGGAAAGAAAGCTTAAGCTCGAAAACATCACTCCTAAAGTGATATCCGACTTTTATAACTTTTTGCACACCTCCGGCAATCACAAAACAGGCGGTGGATTATCGTATTCCTCCATCAAAAAGTCTGCTACTATTATCAAAAGCAGCCTTAATGATGCGTATGTGCTTGAACTTATAAGCTCTAACCCCGCAAACGGAGTAAAAATTCCAAAGGGTGCAGGGAAAAAACAGGTCAAAAGGGTCTATAAAACGGCAAAAGAGGCTCAGCAGATCCTTGAGGCATTCAAGGGACACGAACTTCACCCTATAGTTTATATGACTCTGTTCTACGGTCTGCGCCGCTCTGAGATTCTTGGACTTAAGTGGGAGAATATTGATTTTGAAGAGAACACCTTTGAGATCAAGAGCACCATTG